>JBKBSV010000016.1:0-30209 GCA_046291115.1 Novosphingobium sp.
GGCGACAGCCTCAGCGCCAGTGGCAGTCCGCGCCATTCGGTCGAGTTCAACGGCGGCCTGTTCTACAAGGGCTTCGGCACCTTCTTCCAGGGCAGCTGGACCGGGCCGAGCACGATCGAGGCAAGCGGCCTGCCGGGGACCAGCGACCTGCGGTTCGGCAGTGCAACCAACGTCAACATCAACGTCTTTGCCGAATTGGCGATGATGCCCAAGCTGACCAAGCAGGTCCCGTTCCTGAAGGGATCGCGGGTCTCGCTGCGGTTCCAGAACCTGTTCGATTCGGTCCAGACCGTGACTGACGGCAGCGGCGCGGTGCCGCTGTCCTATCAGCGCGATTACCTCGCCCCGCGCGGCCGCGTGATCGAACTGGAATTTCGCAAGATGTTCTGATCGAATCCCCCGGCCGGGCGGCCTGGCCGGGGGGATCGGCTTAGCGGAACAGCGCCAGCAGCAGGTGCAGCGTCAGCGCCATCAGGCACAGGCTGGACAGCGCGAACAACAGGAACCGCACTGCTACCTTGTTGACGGTTGACTGCCAGATCGAGTGGATGATCCGCAAAGCCACATAGGCCCAGGCGATCCGGGCATTAAGTCCGTCACCCTGTCCGATAATCGCCAGGGCCAGCGCGACCGCATAGAACACCGTCGGCGCTTCGTGCAGGTGGTTGTAATTGTGGGCTTTCCACTGCACTTCGCGGGCGATCAGCCCTTCCAGCATGGCCCCGGTCCAGCCCTGGTCGGCACCGGGTTCGGTCGGCTTGGGCAGCTTGTTGATCGCCGGAATCCGGGTGGCATACATCCAGATCCACATGATCATGGTCCAGCCGGCCAGCACGGCCAGTGGTTTCAGGATTTCCATTCCGGTCATTGGTGTTTCTCCCCCTTCAGGCGGCCAGCAAGGTCAGCTTGGCCGCGTGCAAAGCCAGCAGGATCAGGCAGAATGTGGACAGCAGGAACAGGGTGAAGCGCACCGGGATGGTGTTCACCGTGGCCTGCCAGATCGAATGAACGATCCGGAGGGCGACATAGGCCCAGGCAAACAGCACGTCGTGGGCCGCCGGCCCCATGATCGCCAGGATTGCCACCGTCGCATAAAACAGCGTCGGCTGCTCCATCAGGTGGGTGTAGTTATGGGCTTTCCAGTTGACGTTGTCCGGCAGCACCCCTTCCAGATCCTGACCGCGTCCGCCCGGCTTGGCCTTGTCCAGCCCGCCGCCGACCTGCCGCATGGCAGACAGCCGAGTTCCCGCAGTCCAGAACAGCATGACGAGCGACCACAGCACCAGCACCGCAGCCGGTGCAAGGACTTGAGCCTGCATCGTTTCTCCCCCCTTTTTTGTCTCGCGTGGTCCCTTGTCTGGCGCGGTCCGAGACTGGCAGGGTGTGCCGGCTGCGGCCGATTGTCAAATGCAACTAATCGGGGGTTGTCAGTACCTTGGCAAAGGCCTCGGCATCGGTGTTGCCGCCCGACAGGACCACCACGGTCTGCCCATCTGGTTCAACCTTGCCCGCCAGCACGGCAGCCAGCCCGGCCGCACCGCCTGGTTCCACCACCAGGCGCAGATTGGCAAAGGCCCAGCGCTGGGCTGCGCGGATCTCGGCCGGGCTGGCGACCAGCACGCGCGGTACCCGGTTCTGCAGGACGGCGAAGTTGATCGGTTTGGTGGCCGGGGTTTGCAGCGAATCGCAGGCGGTCGGTATCAAGGGATCGGGCACGCTGACGATATGCCCGGCTTCCAGGCTCAGGCGCACGTCGTCCCAGCCTTCTGGCTCAACTGGCACGATCTCCGCATCGGGGCAGGCAAGCGCAAGGCCCGCCGTCAGCCCCGCGCCGCCGCACGGGCAGACGATCCGGGTGGGGGCGGGCAGGCCGCGCGCTGCCAATTGCGCTGTGATCTCGATCCCGGCGCTGCCCTGGCCTTCGATCACCCAGGGATCGGCAAAGGCATGGACCAGCGTTGCGCCGCTTTCGGCCACCAGCCGCGCGGCCACTTCATCGCGGTCCTCGCCGCCGGGGCGGTCATACAGGACCACGTTGGCGCCCAGTGCGCGGGTTGCTTCCAGCTTCACGCGTGGCGCGTCGACCGGCATGACGATGGTGGCGGCAATGCCCAGCCGCCGCGCCGCCCAGGCCACGCCCTGGGCATGGTTGCCGCTGGAGACACCGACCACGCCGCGGGCCTGTTCCTCGGGCGAAAGGTCACTTAGCCGGTGCCATGCGCCGCGGATCTTGAAGGCACCGACTGGCTGCAGGCTCTCGGCCTTGAGCCACACCGGGCGGCCGTTCACGGCCGCCTCGATTAAGGGTGTGTTTGGCAGCAGATCGGCTATCTTGGCGGCAGCGCGGACTACCCCTTCGGGAGTCGGGGTTCGCATTTGTTGTGCGGTCATGAAACAATCCTATATGCGCGCAATTCTGCGGCAAGGAGATTCGAGCAGTGAGCAAGGTTCTGGTGATCGGCGCGGGCGGCGTAAGCTCGGTCTGCGTGCACAAGATGGCGATGAATGCCGATATTTTCAGCGAGATTCACCTCGCCAGCCGCACCAAGGCAAAGTGCGATGCGATTGCCGCCTCGGTACTGGAACGCACCGGCCAGAGCGTCCAGACCTATGAGATCGATGCCGAGGAAGTGCCGGCGCTGACCCGCCTGATCGAGCAGATCAGGCCCAGGCTGGTGGTCAACCTGGCCCTGCCGTACCAGGACCTGCCGATCATGGACGCGTGCCTGGCCGCTGGGGTCGATTACCTCGACACCGCGAACTACGAACCCAAGGACGAGGCCAGGTTCGAATACAGCTGGCAGTGGGCCTATCACGACCGGTTCAAGGAAAAGGGCCTGATGGCGCTGCTCGGCTCTGGCTTTGATCCGGGCGTGACCAGCGTCTTTGCGATGTGGCTCAAGAAGCACAAGCTCAAGACCATCCGCCAGCTCGACATTCTGGACTGCAACGGCGGCGATCACGGTCAGGCCTTTGCCACCAATTTCAACCCGGAAATCAACATCCGCGAAGTGACTGCGCCGGCGCGGCACTGGGAAAACGGCCAGTTCGTCGAAACCCCGGCGATGAGCAAGAAGGTGGCGTTCGAGTTCGAGGGCGTCGGCCTCAAGACCATGTACATGATGTACCACGAGGAACTGGAAAGCCTTGCCAGGTTCATCCCCGAGCTGGAACGTGCCCGTTTCTGGATGACGTTTGGCGATGCCTACATCACGCACCTGACCGTGCTGCAGAACGTCGGCATGACCCGGATCGATCCGGTGATGTACCAGGGCAGGGAAATCATTCCGCTCCAGTTCCTTGCCGCCGTGCTGCCCAAGCCCGAAACGCTTGGCCCGACGACCAAGGGCAAGACCAACATCGGTGACATCGCCACCGGCGAGGCGCTGGACGGCAGCGGCGAGAAGACCTTCTACATCTACAACATCTGCGACCATGAAGATGCCTATGCCGAAACCGGCAACCAGGCGATCAGCTACACCACCGGCGTCCCGGCGATGATCGGCGCGGCGATGATGCTGACCGGCAAGTGGCGCGGCGAGGGCGTGTTCAACATGGAGCAGATGGATCCCGATCCGTTCATGGACATGCTGAACACGCAAGGGTTGCCGTGGCAGGTGAAGGAACTGCCGGGGCGGGTGGAGTTCTGACGCGGCCATGAACTGGAACGCGGTTGCCCCGATCGGCCTGCTGGCCGGATCGAACCTGCTGATGAACCTGGCCTGGTACGGCCACCTCAAGGTCCAGTCGCGCGCGCTGTGGCTTGTGGTGGTCATGGCCTGGGGGATTGCGTTTTTCGAATACTGCCTGGCCGTGCCGGCCAACCGGATCGGCAGTGCGGTCTACAGCCTGGCCGAGCTCAAGACGATCCAGGAGGTGCTCTCGCTCTCTACCTTCGTCTTGCTCGCCTGGGTGATGTTCGGGCAGAGGCCGACTGTCAGCATGATCGTGGGTTTCATCCTGATTGCGGCTGGCGCGTTCTTCATTTTCAAGGCACCACTTGGCTGATGGAAACCAGAGCCGGCGATCCGGGCGCATTCGCACACTTTGACCTGTCACGCGTCGACAGTCCCGCATTCGTGGTCGATGCCGCGCGCCTGAGGCAGAACCTCTCGATCCTCGCCGATGTGCGCGACCGGGCCGGGGTCAAGGTGCTGGCCGCGCTCAAGGCCTTTTCGATGTGGTCAACGGCGCCGATCGTCGGTGAATACCTTGACGGCGTGTGCACCTCGGGCCTGTGGGAAGCGCGTCTCGCCAGCGAGTTCTACGACGGCGAGATCGCGACCTATTGCGCGGCCTACAAGCCGGAGGACCTCGACGAGATCCTGCGCCTGTCGGACCACGTGATCTTCAATTCCCCGCAGCAGATCGTGCGCTGCAGCGCGATCATCGAGGCGGCGCGGGCGCGGGGTGAAAGTTTCGACATCGGCCTCAGGATCAACCCCCTGCATCCCGAGGGCGAAGTGCCGCGCTATGACCCTTGCGCGCCGCATTCGCGCCTGGGCTTTCCGATCGACCAGTTGTGTGCAGAGCATATGGCGCTGGTCGACGGGATCCACCTGCACACCCTGTGCGAACAGGATTTCGAACCGCTGCGCCGGACCTGGGATGTCGTCTTCGACTATCTTGAGCCGTACTTTGGCCGGCTCAAGTGGATCAACCTTGGGGGCGGACACCACATCACCCGCGCCGACTACCAGCGCGATGAACTGGTCGAGTTCCTGAAGGACCTGCGCGAGGATACCGGTGCGGAAGTCTATCTGGAGCCGGGTGAGGCCGTGGCGCTCGATGCCGGGATCCTGGTCGGCACCGTGCTTGATCTGGGCTACAACGGGATGCCGGTGGCAATCGTCGACATTTCCGCCACCTGCCACATGCCCGATGTGATCGAGGCGCCCTATCGCCCGGCCATGCTGGGCGAGCTGCCGCAGATCGATACCGATATCGACGAAGGCGCGGGCGGGGCGGTGCGCCTGGGCGGGCCGAGCTGCCTGGCCGGCGACGTGATCGGCGATTACCGCTTCGCGCGTGGCCCCCAGGTTGGCCAGCGCTTCGCCTTTCTCGATCAGGCGCACTATTCGATGGTCAAGACCACCACCTTCAACGGGGTGCCGCTGCCCTCGATCTGGCTTTGGGACAGCGAGAGTGACAGCCTCGAATGCATCAGGCGCTTCGGCTACGAGGACTTCCGCGACCGGCTTTCCTAGGGCATGGTCGGGCAAAAGCGGAGAGAGCGATGCCCGACAAGATCCTCGATGCCCACAGTTCCGATCCCGTCGTCATGGGCTGGATGCAGGGTCTGCCGCCGCCGCCGGACAAGCGGCTGAGCTGGGCGCGGGCGGATCACATGCGGTTTCCGACCCACCGCTATGCCTATTCGAACATGCGGGAGTTTCTGCCGACGGTGCGGGTCTCGCGCGGGCAGGGGCCGGTCTGGGACCTGCCGGTGGCACTGCGCGACGATATCGACGGGGTGCGCTTCCACGCGCTGGATGATGGCCGCGAACTGACCTGGGAACAGGCGCTAGCCGTCAATTTCACCGATGCCGTGCTGGTGCTGCACCGCGGCGTGATCGTTTATGAGCGTTACCTTGGCGTTACCCGCTGCGACACGCCGCACATCGCCTTTTCGGTGACCAAGAGCTTTGTCGGCACGCTGGCCGAGATGCTGGTGGAGGAAGGCCGGCTCGATCCTGCCGCGCCGATCGGCGATCTGATCCCGGAGCTTGCCCGCAGCGGCTTTGCCGATGCCACGCTGCGGCAGGTCATGGACATGACCACCGCGATCGATTTCAGCGAGGAATACACCGATCCCAATTCCGGCATCGGCGCGATGAGCAACGCCCTGGGACTGACCCCGCGCGCACCGGGCTATGCCGGACCGAGCGACGTCTATGCCTTCCTGCCGACCATCGGCAAGAACGGGACGCACGGGGAGCGTTTTACCTACCGCACCGCCAATACCGAAGTGCTTGGCTGGCTGATCGCGCGGACCGAAGGCAAGCGGCTCGACCGGGTGCTGAGCGAGCGAATCTGGCAGCCGCTGGGGATGGAACAGGACGCCGATTTCCTGATCGATTCGACCGGGATGCCCTTCGTCGGGGGCGGGCTCAATCCCGTGCTGCGCGACATGGCCCGCTTTGGCGAGGCGATGCGGCTGGACGGGGCCGGCGGCGGCGGCCAGGCCATTGGCCGCGAAGTGGTGGCGCGGATCAAGGCCGGGGGCAGCAAAAGCGAGTTCAAGCCGGCCGGATACGTCTGGCTGCCGGACGGATCCTACCACAGCCAGTGGTGGTCAATCGGCGGAAATCATGGCGCTTTTTCTGCCCGCGGGATCCACGGGCAGGCAATCTGGGTGGACCCGGTGGCCGAAGTGGTGATTGCCCGGTTCGGCTCGCATCCGGTAGCGGCCAACAGCGCGTTGGACCCCACCTCGCTGCCGGCCTATCAGGCCGTTGCCGAGCATCTGATGCGGGGGTGATTTGTAACAAATCGGTCATGAAAATTCATTTGCACTTAAGGGGCGAATCTTTATAGCGAGCCCCCGCTGCCCCAAGGGGACTTCCAATAACCGCAAGGCAGCCTCGTCTTCGTGTTACCTGGCCAGAAGGCCTATTGGGGGTCCCTTGAGTTGCAGAATTATCCTGACGCTTTGTCCGTAGTTCGCGCGCTTTCGCCCGACGAACCGGTCATTCTGAACCGCCCGCACGCCGCAGCGCGCGCCGCCCGCTTCTTTGCAGAGAAGTTTCCGGGCAAGGCGCTGTATGCGGTGAAGGCCAATCCCTCGCCCGAACTCCTCCGGGTCTTGTGGGCATCGGGCATTACCCATTACGATGTCGCCTCGATCTCCGAAGTGCGGCTGGTGCGTGAAACCCTGCCCGAAGCCGTGCTGTGCTACATGCATCCGGTGAAGCCGGCCAGCGCCATTGCCGAGGCTTACAAGGTCCATGGCGTGCGGACCTTCAGCCTCGACAGCCGGGAAGAGCTCGACAAGATCGTCCAGGCGACCGCGGCCGAAGACGGCACCCCTGCGGCCGACTTGCGCCTGTGTGTGCGGCTGCGCGTCTCGTCGGACTATTCGGAGCTGAGCCTTGCTTCCAAGTTCGGGATCGATCTGGCCGATGCCGCGGAACTGCTCCAGGCAACGCGCCAGGTCGCGGACTGGCTGGGCGTGTGCTTCCATGTCGGCAGCCAGGCGATGACCCCGTTTGCCTATGTCCAGGCGATGGAGCGGGTGCGCGCCGCGATCGTCGATGCCTCGGTCACGGTCGATATCGTCGATGTCGGCGGCGGCTTCCCGTCGATCTATCCGGGCATGGAGCCTCCGCCGCTTGGCGATTACTTCGATGTTATCGCCCGCGCGTTCGAATCGCTGCCGGTGTCCTACTCGTCCGAACTGTGGTGCGAGCCGGGCCGCGCGCTCTGCGCCGAATACAATTCGATGATCGTCCGCGTTGAAAAGCGCCGCGATGACGAACTGTACATCAACGACGGTGCCTATGGCGCGCTCTACGATGCGGCCCATGTCGGCTGGCGCTTTCCGGTGAAGTGCCTGACCGAAGGGCGGGTCGATGCACTCGGGACCTATTCATTCTATGGTCCGACCTGCGACGATGCCGACTATATGGAAGGGCCGTTCCTGCTCCCGGCCGATATCCAGCCGGGTGACTATATCGAAGTCGGCATGCTGGGCGCCTATGGCGCGGCAATGAAAACCCGGTTCAACGGTTTTGGCACGGGCAGTGTCGTCACCGTTGATGATGAGCCGATGGCCAGCCAGTACCGCGGTGACCGCAAGGACCCCCGCGCGAAAGACAACGTCGTCCGCCTGCGTTGATCGGACGGAACCGAAACGAGGCAAAGAGCGGCGCTGTGGTTGCGCCCTTTTTGCTTGGTCCGCGCTGTAACGGAAAACCGTAACGAAAAACCCCGCCCGTTGGCCGGGCGGGGTTCTGGTGCCGGTTGGAGCGGTTGGTGGCTTACTTGACGACCACTTCCACCCGCCGCGCGGCGTCCTTGGCGACGCTGGCATCGGTCACGTTTTCGGGCTTGACCAGCAGGGCGGATGCTTCGGGCACGCCGGCCTCGACCAGGGCCGCCTGAACCGCCTTGGCGCGCTTCTTGGCAAGTTCGGCGTTAAGCGCGGCGTTGCCGCTGGGATCCGCGTAGCCGGAAATCGCCAGTGATGAGCCAGGATTGGCAGCCAGCCAAGCTTTCAACCCGCCCGCCGTTGGCCCGAAATCGGGCACCAGGTCAATCTTGCCGCTGTCGAAATAGACCTTGACCACTGGCTTGCCATCGCGGGTTTCAGTGGTGATGCCGGCTCCGGTCGGGATGGTGACGGTGCCTTCGGCCGGAGCCCCGGCGAGCACCGAAGTGACGCCAACCGCAGCGCCGGTGGCTGCGGCCGCTTCGGTCGCGGTGGGGGCGGTGTTGGCCGCATCCTTGCTCGGGCCGCCCCAGAACAACCACCAGGCCAGAAACAGCAAGGCGGCGATCCCCAGCAGCCACCATAGCCCGCCCAGGCTCGAATCCTCGTCCTTGGTGGAACCGCCGGTCAGGCCCTGGACGCTGCCGGTAACGGCCGAGGTAGCCTTGCTGGTCGCGCCGGAAGCCGCAGCAACCGCGCCAGCCGCAACCGCACCTGCTACGGCAGCGCCGGCAGCGGCAGTGTTCTTGGCCGCCTCGCCGGCCGCGTTGACCGCGGCAGCGCCGGCAGCGGCAGTGTTCTTGGCCACCTCGCCGGCCGCGTTGACTGCGGCAGCGGCAGTGCTCTTGGCCGCCTCGCCGGCCGCGTTGACCGCGGCAGCGCCGACAGCGGCAGTGTTCTTGGCCACCTCGCCGGCCGCGCTGACCGCGGCCTTGGCCGCATCGGTTGCAGTGCTGGTTGCCGCCTTGGCGGTTTGCGCAACCTTCGCTGCGCCGTCCTTGGCTTCGCTAGAAATGGCGGCGGCCAGGCCCATCGCGCCTCCCGCCGCCGTGGCAGCAGCAGCCGCGGTCGGAGCGGAGGTCTTGGCGGGTGCCGCAGTCTTCTTGGCCGGCGTTTTTGCCTTGGCAGGTGCGGGCTTCTTGGCCGCCGACTTCTTGGCTGCAGCCGGGGTCGCCGCGCTGCCGGCCACAATGGCGGCGGCACCGGCGATCTTTGCCCCCGCCTTGCTCGCTGCCGGCCCGGCAGCAGGCTTTGCCGCCGACTTTGCCGGAGCCTTGGCAGCGGTCTTGGCAGGGGCGGGCTTGGCCTTGGGCGCGAACAGGTCAAGCGCCTTGAAGTGATCGGCCAGCAGGTAATAAACGGTGACCCGGTTCTTGGTCCGGTCACCTTTCATCACGTTGCCGACCTTGGCGATCGCGGCATCAAGATCGGCATCGCTTTCGCTCCGGCCCAGCTTCTTTTTCAGGAAGTTGTTGCGGACCCTGGCAAGATCCTTGGGGTCGCTGAACGCAACCAGCGCGGAATCCGTGTTTCTTAGCGCAATGCCGCAATAGCGCACAATCCCGGCGATGATCGCATCATCAGCCTCGGCGGCATATTTCTTGACGTCTGCAGCCCAATCGGTTGCCATGTTCCACTCCCTGAGACCCTGACATCGGCCTGCGGCCGATTGCTCCGCGACCCGGAGCACGAGCTTAGAACCTAACGGGTTTTCATCGCCGGTCTAGGTGAATTTCTTGGCTGTTCAGGCGGCAAGGCGCAGGTCGAGACGGGCCCAGATTTCGACCAGGGCCTTCGTCAGGTCCTGCATCATCGATTCGGTATGGGCGGGGCCAGGCGTAAAGCGCAGCCGCTCGGTCCCGCGCGGGACGGTCGGATAATTGATCGGTTGCACATAGACGCCGTATTCGGCGAGCAGGATGTCGCTGATCTTCTTGGCCTTGACCGGATCGCCCACCATCAGCGGGACGATGTGGGTCGTCGAATCCATGACCGGCAGACCGGCCTCCCGGAACAGCTGCTTGAGCATCGCGGCGGCGGCCTGCTGGGCCTCACGCTCGATGCTGGAGGTCTTGAGGTGGCGGACCGAGGCCAGCACGCCGGCGACCAGCACCGGCGAGAGCGAGGTGGTGAAGATGAAGCCGGGGGCATAGGAACGGATCACGTCGATGATCCGGGCGTCTGCGGCGATATAGCCGCCCATCACCCCGAATGCCTTGCCCAGCGTGCCTTCGATAATGTCGATGCGATGCGCCGCACCATCGCGGTCGGTGATGCCACCGCCGCGCGGGCCATACATGCCAACCGCGTGAACTTCATCGATATAGGTCAGCGCGTTGTATTTTTCCGCAAGGTCGCAGATCGCGTGGATCGGGGCGACATCGCCTTCCATTGAATAGACCGATTCGAACGCGATCAGTTTGGGCGTTTCAGGCGCTTCGGCGGCCAGCAACTCTTCGAGGTGTTCCAGGTCATTGTGCCGAAACACCCGCTTCTCGGCCCCGGAATTACGGATCCCGGCGATCATGCTGGCGTGGTTCAGCTCGTCCGAAAAGATCACGCAGCCCGGCAGGATCTTGGCCAGGGTGGAAAGCGTGGCATCGTTGGAGACATAGCCCGAAGTAAACAGCAGCGCGGCTTCCTTGCCGTGCAGATCAGCCAGTTCGGCTTCCAGATCAACGTGATAATGCGTGTTGCCGCCGATATTGCGGGTGCCGCCGGAACCCGCGCCAACATCGTGCAGTGCCTCTTCCATGGCGGCGATGACCTTGGGGTGCTGGCCCATGGCAAGGTAATCGTTAGAACACCAGACAGTGATGTCCTTGGGCCCGTTGTGCCCGGCAAAACAGCGGGCGTTGGGATAGGCGCCCTTGTTGCGCAGAATGTCGATGAAGACGCGGTAACGGCCTTCGGAATGCAGCCGCTCAATCGCCTGGTCGAAAATCTGGTCGTAGTTCACGTGACTGTGTTCTCCCGGCTGGGCGCCGTGCTTGAGCGCGCCTTACGCCAGTCTGTGCCCGATTACCAGAACTAACACCTTGCGCTGGATCAATCCGCAGGCGGCGAAAAGCCAAGCACAATCCCGGTCGGACGTTCGCTGCTGGACATGAATTCGAAGTCATGTCCGGGCACGATCACCAGGCCGGGCGCCTGCGCCTGCCACGCCTTGATCGTTTTCAGCCAGGCGAAAACCTCCGCCCGCACTTCGGGCGCAAACCAGTCACCGATCAGCCGCGAGCGGGCACGGGTTTCGCGCCAGCTCTGGGCGAAAGTGGCGATATCCCCGGCAAACAGGAACTCGCGTCCGTCAGACAGGCGGACGAAGATCATCTGCGACCCCGGTGTATGGCTGGGTGCGGGGATCACCACCACCCCCGGCGCGACAGCAACAGGCTGCGTACCGGCCAGCGACGGCTGGGGCCGCGCGCCTTGCGGCCAGGGCAGCATTTCGGTCCAGCGGTTGCCTTCGATCTGGTTGGCATTGAGCCGCGCCCTGGCCAGCACCTCAGGCCTGCCCAGCGCCACCAGGCCGCCTTCATGATCCAGGTGCTCGTGCGTGATCAGGATCATGCCGGCGCGGTCCATGGCGGCGTTGATCCGGGCCTGGGCCTGGCGGTCGTAGGCCTCCATGCCCAGTTCGCTGGCGGCCGGTTCGGGCAGGCCGCTGTCGATAACCAAAGCCTTGCCGCCAGCGACCGGCAGCTGCCAGGCCATGATCCCGACCAGCTTGCGCTTCAAGCCCGCTCCGGCCACGAACAGATTGCCGGGCAGGCGGCGGTACGCGACGATTTCCAGCTCGACCCGGTCGGGGGCATTGCCGGGCATGGCGTCTGCAAGCTCGCGCAGCTGGGCGATGGTAACAGGCTTGGCCACCGCCGCGTCGGGGCGATTGTCAAGCAGCAGCCAATAATAGGGCGTGCCCAGCAGCACGGCCATGAACAGCAGGAACAGGTTGAACCGCTTGGTCATTTCAGAATCTCCACAGCGGGGGTGCGGTCCGGGCCAAGGCCGAATTGCGCCAGCGCGGGAGCCAGCGCGGCAAGCCCCGGTTCGTCTTTCGTGAACAGGGCGAAATCGGGTCGGACCGGAATCAGCGGCTGGCCCTGCGTCAGGTGGACGATCCGGCGCGCAATCCCCTTGGCGCCATCGACCAGGCGCACATCCGGGCCGAAAGCCTCGCCCAGCTCGTCTGCGACCAGCGGGAAATGGGTGCAAGCCAAAACCACGGTGTCGATTTCCTCCCCGCCCGGTTGATCGCGCAGACCGGCGGCTGCCCGGGCATAGACAGCCGGATCGACCGGCAGGCCGCGCAGTTTCGCCTCGGCCGCGCCGACCAGTTCCCCGGCAGGATGGCGCAGCAGGCGTTTGTCGGACGCAAATTCTGCGGCCAACCGGTCAACATAGGGCTGGCGGATCGTGGCTGCCGTGCCCAGCAGGCCAATCACGCCGCTGCGGGTCTGTTCCGCCGCCGGTTTGATTGCCGGCACCGTTCCCACGATCGGCACGTTCAGCACGTCACGGACCATGGCCAGCGCGATGGTGCTGGCGGTGTTGCAGGCAAGGCAGATCAGGCGCGGGCGGTGGCGCTCGCTCATCCGTCCCAGCAGCCCGCAGACCCGCGCCGCCACTTCGGCTTCGGTCTTGGTGCCATAGGGCAGGCCGCCGTTGTCCGCGGCATAGATCATCGGCGCATCAGGCAGCAGGCGCCGCACCTCCCCCAGTACCGACAGGCCGCCGACACCGGAATCGAACAGCAGGATCGGCGCGCTTGCGTCCATTTCTCTGGCATTCCCTCAAAGCAGGCTTGTGATCGGCCCCGCCTTGTAGCTACGGTTGGGTCAGGAAGGGAAGGTGCCGTGATGGAAGGGCTGTACGCGCTGGGGCTGGGCTACCTGCTGGGGTCGGTGCCCTTCGGCCTGCTGCTGACCAACCTGTTCGGCGAGGGGAACCTGCGCCAGATCGGATCGGGAAATATCGGGGCCACCAATGTTTTGCGTACCGGCAGCAAGGGGCTTGCGGCCGGGACCTTGCTGCTGGACGGACTGAAGGGCTTCCTGGCGGTCTGGCTCGCTGCCCGCTGGTGGCCGGACCTGGGGGGGCTTGCCGCGCTGGGGGCGGTGCTGGGGCATTGCTTTCCGCTCTGGCTGAAGTTCAAGGGCGGGAAGGGCGTGGCCACCACGCTTGGGGTCACTTTCGCGCTCGGCTGGCCGATCGGGCTGGCCTATGCCGGCACCTGGCTGGCCATGGTGGCGCT
The DNA here is from genome assembly GCA_046291115.1 of Novosphingobium sp. Taxonomy (GTDB): domain Bacteria; phylum Pseudomonadota; class Alphaproteobacteria; order Sphingomonadales; family Sphingomonadaceae; genus Novosphingobium. Next base: position 13,185 of record JBKBSV010000016.1, read on the forward strand.
GACCCGCATCTCCTCGCTTTCAGGCATGGCCGCCGCCGTGGCCGCACCGGTTGCTGCCTTGACCTTCGGCCTGCCGCAGTTCGCGCCGGTGCTGGCGGCGATTGCCGTGCTGGTGCTGTGGCTGCACCGCGGCAATATCCAGCGTCTGCGCGCGGGAACCGAACCGAAGCTGGGCCAGAAATCGTGACCGGACTGACGCAGGAGGAAGCCTTTGCCCGCATCCGCCTGCTGCGCTCGCCCAACATCGGGCCAGTATCCTATCACCAGCTGCTGCGCAGGTTCGGCTCTGCCATAGCCGCGCTGCAGGCCCTGCCGGAGCTCGCCGCGCGCGGTGGTGGGGGCTACCGCGTGGCCGAGGAAAGCCGTGTGGCCGATGAAGTGGCCCGCGTCCGCGCGGCCGGGGCGCGGTACCTGTTCCATGACAGTGGGGATTACCCCGCCCTCCTGGCTCAGCTGGATACCGCGCCGCCGATCCTGACCTGCCGGGGCGATACCGCGCTGGCGGCGCGGCCCTGTGTTGCCATCGTCGGCGCGCGCAATGCCTCTGCTGGCGCGGTCAGGCTGGCGCGGAAATTTGCCGCAGAGCTGGCCGAAGCCGGCTTCGTTGTCGTCTCAGGTCTGGCCCGCGGCATAGATGGTGCAGCGCATCAGGCCGCATTGTCGGGCGGAACGATCGGCGTCATCGCCAGCGGGATCGACATTGCCTATCCCCCTGAGCACGGCGACTTGCAGGAACAGGTTGCCAGCCAGGGACTGCTGCTGAGCGAACAGCCGCCGGGGACAGAGCCCCTGGCCCGCCACTTTCCCAGCCGCAACCGGATCATAGCGGGCCTCGCCGCCGGCACTGTCGTTGTCGAAGCCGCCCCGAAAAGCGGATCGCTGATCACCGCGCGGCTGGCGGCAGAGGCGGGGCGCGAAGTAATGGCCGTGCCGGGCTCTCCGCTCGAGCCGCGCTCGCAGGGGTGCAACCAGCTGATCCGCGAAGGGGCCATGCTGGTGCAATCGGCTGCCGATGTAGTGGAACTGCTGACCGGCCTCGATGGCGGCCCGCGTTCAACCTTCCGCGAGACGGCGGCCGACTTCGCGGCGCTGCCCGATGATCTGGCCGATGCCCCGGCCGATGTTGCCGGGCTGCTTACGACTGCGCCGGTCGCGGTCGATGAACTGATCCGCCAGAGCGGGGATGGCCCCGCCGCGGTCCAGCTTGCCCTGCTCGAGCTGGAACTGGCCGGACGGCTGGTCCGCCATGCCGGCGGCCGGGTCAGTCTTGCGGGTTAGGCTGCGGCCAAGGGTTGCGCCGGCGCACTGCCGGCGCACTATTGATACGAAACTGGTGACACAAGAGTGGCTGCAGCACCCACACCAGCCGTTTTTCCGCCGGCATGTTCCGCTCGCGCCGCGAGCCATGGCCTGATCGTCCTGACCCCGATGTAGTTCGCTGTCCTGCCGCCGCAGCCGGGCAAGACGCTACCAGGCTTGATCGGCCTTGCACCGGCGTTTCCGCGGGTGTTTCGGGTGATCGGCCGCGATCGCATCAAGTCCCGCGCGCTGATGCCGCTGGCCGTGGCGGAACAGCTCGCCTCGGCCTTGCCCGCGCTGGCGCTGTTTGCCGGGGGCTATCCGGTCGCCCCGGCGGTGGCGGCCGTTGCGGGGATCGCTTTGCGGCTTGGGCTGGGCTTCTTGTTGGCCTGGCGCAGGATACTATCTGCCGGACAGCCGATCTCTCGCCCGGCCGATCTCTCGCCCGGCTGTCATTGCGCAAGCGCAGCTTAGCCTCCTGACTTCCCGCTCGTGTCGGCCAAGCCCGGTTTCTCTCACCCTCTTGACGGCTTGCGGATGAACCTTTCACCCTCGCGCACGTACACATACGCGCAGAAGGGCTCAGCACCAGCCAATGCAACTCGTCATCGTTGAATCCCCGGCCAAGGCCAAGACTATCGAGAAGTACCTGGGCAAGGACTACAAGGTCCTCGCTTCTTACGGCCACGTCCGCGATCTGCCGCCCAAGGACGGCTCGGTCCGCCCGGACGAGGATTTCGCGATGGACTGGGAACTTTATGGCGACAAGGCCCGGCAGGTGAAAACCATCACCGATCTGGCCAAGCAGGCCGACCGCCTGATCCTCGCCACCGACCCTGATCGCGAGGGGGAAGCCATTTCCTGGCACGTGCGCGAATTGCTGGCCAGGAAAAAGGCCCTGCCCAAATCGGTAGAGCGGGTCACCTTCAATGCGATCACCAAGGACGCAGTGACCACGGCAATGAACAACCCGCGCGATCTCGATCAGGATCTGATCGATGCCTATCTTGCCCGCCGCGCGCTGGATTACCTGTTCGGCTTCACCCTGTCGCCGGTGCTGTGGCGCAAGCTGCCCGGCGCGAAAAGCGCGGGCCGGGTGCAGTCGGTCGCGCTGCGGCTGATCTGCGAGCGCGAGCATGAGATCGAGAAGTTCCGCCCGCAGGAATACTGGTCGGTGCTGGCCAGGCTGGAACATCTCGGCACGGAATTTGCCGCGCGGCTGGTCAAGTTCGACGGGCAGAAGCTCGACAAGCTGAGCCTCGGCGACGAGGGTAGCGCGGCCCGTGCCAAGGCGGCGGTTGAAGGCGCGACCTTCCGGGTGGAAGAAGTCGATACCCGGCCGACCCGGCGCAATCCATACCCGCCGTTCACCACATCGACCCTGCAAATGGAAGCGGCCCGCAAGCTCGGCTTCTCGGCAGCGCACACCATGCGGGTGGCTCAGACCCTCTATGAGGCGGGCGCGATCACTTACATGCGGACCGACGGCGTGCAGATGGATCCCAGCGCCATTTCCGCCGCCCGGCTGGCGATCAGTGAACGCTATAACAATGGCCACTACCTGCCTGAAAAACCACGCCATTATGAAACCAAGGCCAAGAACGCCCAGGAAGCCCACGAGGCGATCCGGCCGACCGATTTCGGCAAGGATCGCTATGGCAGCGGGGATGAAGCGCGGCTCTATGAACTGATCTGGAAGCGGGCGATCGCCAGCCAGATGGCCAGCGCCAGCATCGAGCGGACCACCGTGACCCTGCGCGACGGCACCGGCCGGCACGAACTGCGCGCCACCGGCCAGGTGGTGAAGTTCCCCGGCTTCCTGGCGGTCTATGACGAGACGCTGGACAACAAGCCGGGCGAGGACGAGGACGACAGCGGCCTGCTGCCGGCCCTGGCGCAGGGCGATACCCCGGCGAGGCGCGCCGTGGAGGTCAGCCAGCACTTCACCCAGCCGCCGCCGCGCTATTCCGAAGCAACGCTGGTCAAGCGACTGGAGGAACTCGGCATCGGCCGGCCTTCCACCTATGCCGCGACGATCCAGGTGCTGAAGGACCGCAACTATGTCCGCACCGAGAAGAACCGCTTTTTTGCCGAAGAATCAGGGCGGCTGCTGACCGCATTTCTCGAACGCTTCTTCCCGCGCTATGTCGCTTACGATTTCACCGCCGGGATGGAGGAGGAACTGGACGACGTGTCCGGCGGGCGGATGCAGTGGAAAGCGCTGCTCGAAGCTTTCTGGAAGGATTTCAAGCCCAAGAGCGACGAGGTGATGGAGCGCAAGCCTTCGGAAGTGACCGAGGCGCTGGACGAATACCTCGACGATTACCTGTTCCCGCCGAAGGACGATGGCAGCGATCCGCGCCAGTGTCCGGCCTGCGGGGTCGGGCGGCTGTCCCTGCGCGGCGGGCGGTTCGGGGCCTTTGTTGCCTGTTCCAACTATCCCGAATGCAAGTTCACCCGCAAGTTCGCGCAGGGCGGTGGCAGCGCGGCGGGTGAGGAGGGCGAGATCGGCAAACACCCCGATACGGGCGAGCCGATCACCCGCAAGGTCGGCCGGTTCGGCCCCTATATCGAGATGGGCAGCGGCAAGGACGCGGTGCGCGCCTCAATCCCCAAGGATATTGGAGAGCTTGATCTGGACTGGGCCGTCAAGCTGCTCAGCCTGCCGCGCACGATCGGCAACCACCCCGATACGGGAGAGGTTATTACTGCATCCATCGGGCGTTACGGACCATACCTCGCTCACAATGGCAAGTATGCCAAGCTCAAGAGCACTGCCGAAGTATTCGAAACCGGCATGAATTCTGCGGTCGCCAAACTGGCCGAAGCGGCCAATGGCGCGGGCAGGGGGCAGCGCACTGCGGCCGAACCGCTCAAGACCTTCGGCCCGCACCCGGATTCGGGCGGTGAGATGAAGCTGATGGCGGGCCGTTATGGCCCCTATGTCACCGACGGCACCACCAACGCCACCCTGCCGCGCGACAAGAAGCCCGAAGACCTGACGGCCGAGGAGGCCGCAGTGCTGATCACCGAAAAGGCCGCCAAAGACCCGTCGAAGAAGGGCGGCAGGACCAAGTCTGCGCCAAGGAAGAAGGCCCCGCCCAAGAAAGCGGCAGCAAGAAAGAAGGCCTGATTTGCGCCTGATTCGGGGGTTTGGTTGTTGAAGTCGATCCGCAGCGGTGCCGATGCGGCGCGCCCTGCGAAGATCGGTCATGGCTCACGGTGTGAAGGAGCTGCTGCGCATGTCGCGCGGCACAGCGATATAGGACACTAACGGCTCCGCCGGCTGAGTGCCTTTGCAAGATCCGCTTCGTCTGCGCTTGCCGTGCGCCCTGCCGTCCGGCTTCAGCCTTGGCCCCGGCGGTAAGCCCATTCCGGGGGCACGTGCCGGAACTAACGCACCCACTCCAGCCCCAGTTCCTCGTAGATTTCCTTGTCGTCGGTCCACCGCTCGTCGACCTTGACGTGGAGGAACAGGTGGACTTTCACGCCGAGCAGTTCGGCCAGTTCCTTGCGCGCGGCTTCGCCGATGGACTTGAGGCGCGCGCCACCCTTGCCCAGCACGATCCCCTTCTGGCTGTCCTTGGCGATCACGATCTGCTGGTGGATCTCGATACTGCCGTCCTTGCGGGTCCGGTAGCTTTCGGGCCGTACGGTGCTGTCATAGGGCAGCTCGTCGTGGAGCTGGCGGTAAAGCTGTTCGCGGGTGATTTCGCAGGCCAGCAGGCGCTCGCTGGCATCGGAAACCTGGTCTGCGGGATAGTGCCAGGGGCCTTCCGGCATCAGCGCGGCGAGGCGGGCCTTCAGTTCCGGCACGCCGTCTCCGGTCAGTGCGGAAATGAAAAACACCTCGTCGAACTGGGTGTTCCCTCTCTCGTCCTGGCCGGCCAGCGCCTGCGCGGTCACCAGCAGTGGTTCCTTGGCGACTTGATCGACCTTGTTGATCACCAGGATCTTGCGTTCCGGGCGGCCTTCCAGGCTGGTCAGGATCGGCTGAAGGTAATCGAGCTTCTTCTTGCGGCCATCAACCACCAGCAGGATCGCGTCGGCCTGTGCTGCGCCTTCCCAGGCGGCGTTCACCATCGCCCGATCCAGCCGGCGCTTTGGTTCGAACAGGCCGGGGGTGTCGGCGAGGATGATCTGGGTATCGCCCTCAAGAGCGATCCCCATCAGCCGGGCGCGGGTGGTCTGGGCCTTGGCGGAGACAATCGCCACTTTCTGCCCGACCAGCGCGTTGACCAGCGTGCTCTTGCCCGCATTGGGCGCGCCAAGAACGGCAACCAGGCCGCAGTGCTGTGTCATCCAAACCTCTTCATGAAAGCTTCGGCCGCCAGGGTTTCGGCCTCGCGCATCGAACTTGCGGTCGCTTCCGCCTCGCCCACGCCCTTGATGCTCACCGCCACGGTAAAGCGGGCCGCGTGATCTGGGCCGCTGCGTTCGACCAGACGGTATTCGGGCATCTTGCGCCGGTTGGCCGCGGCCCATTCCTGCAAGGCGGATTTGGGGTGCTTGGCCGTGCCAGCCTGCCCGCCGACCAGATCGGCCCATAACCGGCGGACCATGGCGGCGGTGGTTTCGAAACCTTGCGTGACGAAACTGGCGCCGATCAGAGCCTCCATCACGTCGCCCAGGATATTGTCGCTGTCCACCCCGCCGTCGTCACGGGCCTGCTTGCCGAGGCGGATGTGCGGACCCAGCCCGATCTGGCGCGCCACCCGCGCACAGGCAGTGCGGCTGACCAGGGCGTTGAGGCGCTGCGACAGCTTGCCTTCGTTCCCGGTGTCGAGCTTGTAGAGCCATTCGGCGATCACCATGCCCAGCACCCGGTCTCCGAGGAATTCGAGCCGCTGGTAATCGCGCGCCGCCCCGGTGCTGCCGTGGGTCAGGGCTTCCAGCCACAACGCTTCGTCAACCGGGGGGCGGCCGGCCAGGCCGGTCAGGAATGCGTGGGTTTCAGCTCCCAGCACGGCCCTAGAACGTGCCGCCGATGCGGTCCCAGCGGGCAGCGGTGAACCAGGTCCACGGCTTGAGCCATTCGGCGCTGCCATCGGTTGACCACATCATTACCGTGGCCCGGCCGATCACGTTGTCGATCGGCACGAACCCGATCCCCCCGCCGACTTCGGCCGGGAAGCGGCTGTCTTCGGAATTGTCGCGGTTGTCGCCCATCAGGAACAGGTGGCCGTCGGGAACCACGAAGGGCGGGGTATCGTCGGACGGCTTGGTGTAAAGGTCCAGCACTTCATAGCTGCGCCCGCCCGGCAGGGTTTCCTTGAACCGGGGATAGCGGCACACGTCCTGCCCGGCTGCGTCCTTGGCTTCAAAGGCGGTCGACAGGCAGTGGGTGTTGGGGCTGACCGTAACGTCGAACGGGGCGAGCTGTTCCTTCGGCACCGGCTTGCCGTTCAGCCACAGCTGGCCGCCCTTCATCTGCACCGTATCACCGGGCAGGCCGATCACCCGCTTGATCCAGTCCTGCTCGCCCAGCGGCGGAGCCTTGAACACCACCACGTCGCCGCGTTCCGGCGTGGCAGCCAGCACCCGGCTTTCCGGCAGCAGCGGCACGCCCAGCGGCAGCGACCTGCGTGAATAGCCATAGGGCCACTTGGCCAGCAGCAGATAGTCCCCGTTGAGCAGCCGCGGCAGCATGGATTCGCTGGGGATATAGAACGGCGCGAAGACGAAGCTGCGGAACAGGATCACGATCACGGCCAGCTTCAGCACGAAGACCGGGAAGGAATCTTCCTTCTTGGCGGGCTTGGCCGATCCGGGGGCGGGGGTGTGCTCGGTTGGGGTATCCATCATCACCTAGTCCATGTTGGTCAACGGGCCGGTCGTCAAGGGGCAAAGCTGTATTGCCGCAATATGACACCGGATCGCGAAATGGTCGTCTTTGCATACGATTTCGCGGCTTGGCCCATGGCCCGGCGGCGGGCATAGGCGCAATCGACTAGAAACAGGAGCAAGACGATGAGCGAGGCAGCGACAGCGGCGTGGAACGCCTTGGCGGCATTGCCAAGGCCGGCACTGAAGGATCTGTTCGCCGATCCGGCCCGGGTGGCGGACTGGTCGGTGCGGCTTGACCTGCCCGGCGGGGCGATCCGGTTCGACTGGTCGAAAACCCACCTCGATGCCGCGCATGGTGCCGGGTTTGAAGCGCTGGCCGAGGCAGTAGGCTTCAAGGCCCGCCGCGCGGCGATGTTCGCGGGCGAGGCGATCAACCTTACCGAGGGCCGCGCCGTGCTTCACACCGCGCAGCGCGGGGTGGGGCTGGATACCGCCTGCGAGGAAGCCTTCGCGCTGCACCTGCGGATGAAAAGCCTGGTCGAGGCGATCCACGGCGGCGCGCTGGGGGAAGTGCAGCACCTGATCCACATCGGCATCGGCGGGTCGGCGCTGGGTCCGGCGCTGGCGCTTGATGCGCTGACGCGGGACGGGGCGCAGGTCGCTGTCCACGTGGTTTCCAACATCGATGGCTGCGCGCTGGAAGCGGCCTGCCGCGCCTGCGATCCGGCGACGACCCTGATCGCCGTGGCCAGCAAGACCTTCACCACTACCGAGACGATGACCAACGCGGAATCCGCCCTGGCCTGGCTGCGCGATGGCGGCGTGGCCGATCCCTATGGCCGGGTGGTGGCGCTGACTGCCAATCCGGACAAGGCGGTGGCATGGGGCGTCGATGAAACCCGCGTTCTGCCGTTCCCGGAAAGCGTCGGCGGGCGCTATTCGCTGTGGTCGTCGATCGGCTTTCCGGTCGCGCTGGCGCTGGGCTGGGATGACTTTGCCGCACTGCTGGATGGGGCTGCGGCGATGGACCGGCATTTCCTGGAAACGGATGGCCTTGCCAATCTGCCGCTGCGCGCGGCCTTTGCCGATCTGTATTACGCCCGGCTGCTGGGCTGCCAGACCCGCGCCTGCTTTGCCTATGACGAGCGCCTGCGGCTGCTGCCCAGCTATCTTCAGCAGCTGGAGATGGAATCGAACGGCAAGCGCGTGAAGGCCGATGGTTCGCCAGTCGATGGGCCGACCGCACCGATCACCTGGGGCGGAGTGGGGACCGATGCCCAGCACGCCGTGTTCCAGTTGCTGCACCAGGGCACGCACCTGGTTCCGGTCGATTTCATCGCCGCGATCATTCCGGGGGACAGCCTCGATCCCGCGCATCACCAGAGCCTTTTGGCCAACTGCTTTGCACAAGGGGCCGCGCTGATGGCGGGCAAGGACGCCAGGGACGCCGCCCGGGCCTATCCGGGCGGCCGGCCTTCAGCGACGATCCTGTGCGAAGATATCAATCCGGCCACGCTGGGCGCGCTGATCGCTTTTCACGAACACCGCACCTTCGCCAATGCCGTGCTGATGGAGATCAACGCCTTCGATCAGTTCGGGGTGGAACTGGGCAAGGACATCGCCAGGTCGATCCTGGGCGCAAGTGCCAGCTTTGACGCCAGCACCGAAGCGCTGCTGGCCGAAGCCGGGATCAAATAGTCCCCCAATTCCCCTGACCGGCAAAACCGTTTGGCAAAGCGGGCTGGATCGCCCCATATCCGCGCCCATGACAGACTTTGACTATGACCTGTTCGTGATCGGTGCCGGCAGCGGCGGGGTGCGGGCCAGCCGGATCGCCGCCAGCCATGGGGCCCGTGTGGCCGTGGCCGAGGAATTCCGCGTCGGCGGAACCTGCGTGATCCGGGGCTGCGTGCCGAAGAAACTGCTGGTCTATGCCGGCCACTTTGCCCATTCGCTGCATGATGCGCCGGCCTATGGCTGGACCCTGGGCGAAACCTCGTTCGATTGGGCGGCCCTGCGCGATTTCGTGGCCAGCGATGTCGACCGGCTGGAGCGGGCCTATACCGCTACGCTGGACAGCAACAAGGTTGCGCATTTTCACGAGCGCGCCGTGATCGCCGGGCCGAACAGCGTGCGGCTGGCCAGCGGGCGGGAGATCACCGCCAAGGTCATCCTGATCGCGGTCGGCGCCTGGCCGGTCATGCCGGAAATCGACGGGGCGGAGCATTGCATCACGTCCAACGAGGTGTTCGGTCTGCCCGAACTTCCCCGGCGGATCGTTATCCAGGGGGCGGGCTATATCGCGCTGGAATTCGCGGGCGTGTTCAACGCGCTGGGCAGCGCGGTGACAGTGGTCAACCGCAGCGACAGGATCCTGCGCGGCTATGACCACGACCTGACCGACCGCCTGCTGCCGATCCTGCAAGGCCGGGGCATCGAATTTGCCTTCAACCATCCGATCGAGCAGGTGACCCGCCAGGGCGACGGCTCGCTGCTGGTCCGCACCGCCGGGGGCAGGCTGCTGGAGGCCGATGCCGTGCTGGTGGCGACCGGGCGCAAGCCCAAGACCGATGGACTGGGGCTGGAAAATGCCGGGATCGCGCTTGGTGCCAATGGCGAAGTGCCGGTCGATGAATACAACCGCACCTGCTGCCCCAGCATCTATGCCGTGGGCGATGTGACCGACCGGGTGCAGCTGACCCCGGTGGCGATCCGCGAGGGCCATGCCTTTGCCGATACCGTGTTCGGGAACATGCCCCGCACCATGGCTTATGATCACATTCCCAGCGCCGTCTTCACCCAGCCGCCGATCGCCGCGGTCGGGCTGACCGAGGAACAGGCGCGGCTGGTTTACGGGCAGGTCAAGGTGTTCAAATCGGACTTCCGGCCGATGCAGAACATGTTCTCCAGCGTGGCGGAACGGGGCTATTACAAGCTGGTGGTCGATCCGGTGACCGACGTGGTGCTGGGCGTCCACCTGCTTGGCCCGGATTCGCCCGAAATCCTCCAGGCCGCGGCGATTGCCGTCAAGGCCGGGCTGACCAAGGCCCAGTTCGATGCGACCGTCGCGCTGCACCCGTCGATGGCTGAAGAACTGGTCCTGATGCGCTAGGTTGCGTTCTGCAACCATTCCTCTAGGCTTCCCGGCAGATAGACAGGGGAAAATGCCATGCACTTGCAGGGCAAGACCGCGCTGGTCACGGGCGGGACCGACGGGATTGGTGCGCAGCTGATCCGCCAGCTGCGCGACAAGGGGGTTACCGTCATTACCCAGGGCCGCGATGCCGGACGCTGCGCCGCGACTCGCGCCGACGGGTTCGAAGTGATCGAGGCGGACCTGAGCAGCAAGGCCGGGGTCGATGCCGTGATCGCGGCTGTGCAGGGACGGAATATCGACATTCTGATCAACAATGCCGGGGCTGGGGTCGATCACGATTTCCGCGATCCCGGCCTGCCGGATCTGGCGGCCAGCGACGCGACGGTGTTCCTCAACCTCAATGCCCCGATCCACCTGATCACTGCGCTGATGGCCATGCTGAAAAGCCGGGGACAGGCGATGATCGTCAACGTCACCTCGGGCCTGGCGATTGCCCCGCGGGCCGGAGGACCGGTCTATTGTGCCACGAAGGCCGCGTTGAGATCCTATTCTCAGGCGCTGAGGTACCAATTGAGTGGCACTGGTGTGCATGTGCTCGAAGTGCTGCCGCCGGTGGTCGAGACAAAGCTGACCGCCGGGCGCAGCAACCGCAAGATGTCGGCCGAAGAATGCGCCCGCCAGATCGTCTCCGCGATGCAGGCCGACGCCGACGAGGCCAATGTCGGCATGGTCAAGCTGCTGCAACTGGTCCACTCGATCTCACCCGCTTTGGCGCGGCGGATCATGTTGAAATTCTAGGGAGAACAAGCACATGGCAGGGACGGTCTGTGTTTCGGGCGGCAGCGGCTACATCGCCGGATTCCTGATCCGCCAGCTGGTGGAGGCGGGCTGGAGCGTCCACACCACGGTCCGCAACCTGGCCCGCGAGGCAGAGGTCCGGGCCAGCATCGGCACCGACAACAGCAAGCTGCGCTTCTTCGCTGCCGACCTGACCAGCGACACCGGCTGGGCCGAAGCCATGGCCGGCTGCTCCCATGTTGCTCACCTCGCCTCGCCGCTGCCCTCGAACGCGCCGAAAAATGATGATGAGCTGATCGTTCCGGCCCGCGACGGGGCGCTGCGCGCATTGAGGGCAGCCAAGGCGGCGGGGGTGAAACGGTTTGTCATGACCAGTTCGATGGCAGCGATCGCCTATGGTCACCCGCGCAACCAGACCGTCTTTACCGAGGCCGACTGGACCGACGTGTCCAGCCCGGACGCCTATGCCTACGTCAAGTCCAAGACCATCGCCGAACGGGCCGCGCGCGATTGGGTGGCGGCCGAGGGCGGTGACATGGAATATGTCTCGGTCAACCCCTCGCTGGTGCTTGGCCCCCTGCAATCGGGTGATTTCTCGACCTCGCTGGTGGCAATCCAGAAGCTGCTCGCCGGCGCGATGCCGGGCCTGCCCAATTTGGGCTTTGGCGTGGTCGACGTGCGCGACGTGGCCGACATGCACCTGCGGTGCCTGGAGCTGCCGGACCTGGCGGGAGAGCGCTTCATCTGTTCCGGCCCGTTCCTGATGATGGCCGATATCGCTGCAATCCTGCGCGAAGGACTGGGCGAACAGGCCCGCAAGGTGCCGCGCCGCCGCCTGCCGGACTGGCTGATGCGGATCGTCGGGCGGTTCGATCCGGTGGTGCGCCAGGTGCTGGGCGAACTCGGCAAGGTGCGCGATACCGACATTTCCCATGCCCGCCAGCGCCTTGGCTGGAACCCGCGCCCGGTGAAGGAAACCGTCCTCGATACCGCGCGCGACATGATCCGGCTGGGGATCGTGAAGGTCTAACCCACCCGGTAGGGCACCACCCCGCGCTGGTCGGGATCGACACTGATCGGGCGGTCGCTGGGCGGGAAGGCGCGCTGGTCGCAGTCCGCCCGCGGACAGATGCGGCAGGATATGCCGATCCGGGTGGCGGCGGCAGCAGCGGCCAGATCAAGCCCATCGGCATAGACGAATTCGCTTGCGTGTTCCGCCTCGCAGCCCAGCGCGACCGCATAGCGGCGCGGTGCGCGCTGATAGGACCCGCTCGGCTTTACCAGCCCCTTGGCCATCGAGACATAGCGCACTCCGTCCGGCGTCTCGGCCAGCTGGACCAGGATCCGGTCGGGAATCGCCACCGCCTCGTGCACGATCCACAAGGGACAGGCTCCGCCGAACCGGGCGAATTGCAGGCGGGTGGCGGAATGGCGCTTGGTGATGTTGCCGGCCATGTCGACCCGGCAGAAGAAGAACGGCACGCCGCGCGCATCCTCGCGCTGCAAGGTGGAAAGGCGGTGGCAGGTCTGCTCGAAGCTGGTGCCAAAGATCTGGGCCAGCCGGTCGATATCGTGCCTGACGGTGCGGGCCTCGGCACGGAACCGGCGATAGGGCATCAGCAGCGCCCCGGCGGCATAGTTGCACAGCCCGACGAACAGCAATTGGCGCGATGCAGTGCTGTTCAACCGGGCATTTTCAACCACGGCGGCAATCTCGTCCTTCAGCGCCAGTGCAGCAAGCTGGTGGGCAAGCTGAAAGCGGCGGCTTTCCGGGGGCTGGCCGGGATCGACCGTCAGGTGGCCCATTTCCGGATCGAAACTGCGCAGCCCGGTGTGGGCGGAATAGATCAGCGAGATCGACAGCGCGTCCTTGAGGTAAGCCTCGATCGCACCCGTTTGCGGTGACGGGCCGCCGAGCTGACCGGCCAAAGCCTCAGCCGCGCGGTCGAGGCTATCGACATAGTTGTTTGCCAGATGAAACCAATCACGCACTTCCTCCCACGGCAGGCGCGCGGCGGTGCCGGTTTCTGCCGACAGGGCCTCGTCCACCATGGCCAGGCGCTGCCCGGCGCGGCGATAGGCTTCGTGCAGGGCAATGAACCGTTCGGCAAGGAGCGGTTGCTGCTCGGCGAAGCGGGCGAGGTGGGCGGCATCGATCGGTTCGGCGAACAGCGGATCGGCATTGGCTTCGCGCAGGGCGGCCAGCCGGGTTTCGGCATCTCCGGCGCCGATGTCTTGCCAATCGAGCGGGAAAGCGCGGCTCAGCCGCTCGACCAGAGCCGGGGTGAGGGGGCGGTCATCGTTTTCCAGTTGCGAAAGGTAGCTGGTCGAGATTGCCAGAGCGGCGGCCAGTTCTGATTGCTTCAGCCGCCGCTCGGTGCGGATCGCACGTAGCCGGCTTCCGGCAAAGAGACGGCGCTGGGACATCGCACCTCTCTAGTTTGCAAAGTGTGACTTCGCAACTTTGCAAATTCACATTGGACATTGCTGCGGCTGCGGCCCATCCAGCGCACTTTGCAGTCCAGGATTGGGGCCCAAATGTCCGCAAATATCGCCGAAATGGAAAAGCGCCGCGCCGCTGCCCGCCTGGGTGGCGGGCAGAAGCGGATCGACGCGCAGCACGCCAAGGGCAAGCTCACCGCGCGTGAACGGCTGGAAGTGCTGCTGGATGAAGGCAGCTTCGAAGAGATCGATTCCTATGTCGAGCACAACTGCGTCGATTTCGGCATGCCGGAAACGACCATCCCCGGCGACGGGGTAGTGACCGGCAGCGGCACGATCAACGGCCGGCTGGTCTATGTCTATGCCCAGGATTTCACCGTGTTCGGCGGTGCGGTTTCGGAACGCCACGCGATGAAGATCTGCAAGATCATGGACGCGGCGATGAAGGTTGGTGTGCCGGTAATCGGCCTTAACGATTCCGGCGGTGCGCGCATCCAGGAAGGCGTGGCCTCGCTCGGCGGCTATACCGAGATTTTTCAGCGCAACGTGCTGGCCAGCGGCGTAGTGCCGCAGCTCAGCCTGATCATGGGGCCGTGCGCGGGGGGGGCGGTTTACTCGCCGGCGATGACCGACTTCATCTTCATGGTGAAGGACAGTTCCTACATGTTCGTCACCGGCCCGGACGTGGTCAAGACCGTGACCAACGAGATCGTGACGCAAGAGGAACTGGGCGGGGCGGTGACGCACTCGACCAAGACCTCGGTTGCGGATCTCGCGCTGGAAAACGATATCGAGGCGCTGCTGACCGCGCGCGATTTGATCGACTATCTGCCCTTGAACAACCGTTCGGGCGTGCCGGAACGCCCGACCAGCGACCCGTGGGACCGGAGCGAGGACAGCCTCGACACCCTGATCCCGGCCAATGCCAACCAGCCCTATGACATGCACGAAGTGGTGAAGAAGGTGCTGGACGAAGGCGATTTCTTTGAAATCCAGCCAAGCCATGCCGCCAACATCATCGTTGGCTTCGGCCGGATCGAGGGGCGCACCGTGGGCGTGGTTGCCAACCAGCCGATGGTGCTGGCGGGCGTGCTGGATATCAACGCCAGCAAGAAGGCCGCGCGCTTCGTGCGATTCTGCGATGCCTTCGAAATCCCGATCCTGACCTTCGTCGATGTGCCTGGCTTTCTGCCCGGCACGGCGCAGGAATACGGCGGGATCATCAAGCACGGCGCCAAGCTGCTGTTCGCCTATGCCGAGGCAACCGTGCCCAAGATCACCGTGATCACCCGCAAGGCCTATGGCGGGGCCTATTGCGTGATGAGCTCAAAGCACCTGCGCGGCGATCTCAACTACTCCTGGCCGACCGGCGAAATCGCGGTGATGGGCGCCAAGGGGGCGGTGGAAATCATCTTCCGCCAGGACCTGGGTGATCCCGAAAAGATCGCCGAGCGGACCGCCGAGTACGAAGATCGCTTCGCCAATCCGTTCGTAGCGGCGAGCAAGGGCTTCATCGACGAGGTAATCCACCCGCACTCCACTCGGCGGCGGATCGCGCTGGGGCTGCGTAAGCTGCGGAACAAGAGTTTGGACAATCCGTGGAAGAAGCATGACAACATTCCGCTGTGAGGATCTATGGCGAGCTGCAGAGAGATTCAGGATCGGGTGAAACAATCTGCCGGTTTTGTGCTCAAGGCCTGTTGGATTGCCGATCTCAAGCACCAGCGTGGATTAACCCTTAGGGCTGCGCCCAAATGACAAGCAGCGGTTCAAAAGTATCCTTGTCCGCCTGGGAAACGAGCGGCAATTGAAAAATGTTATCAAGTATTGCGGGATGATCTCATGAAACTAGGCCGGCTCAATCACATCGGTGTCGCTACACCCAGCATCGCCGATTCCATCGTCTTCTACCGCGACGTCATGGGCGCGACGAAGATTCATGAACCGTTCGATCTGGAATCGCAGGGCGTGAAGGTCTGCTTCGTCGATACCCCCGGCGCCGATGGCGAAATGAACGGCACGCAGATTGAGCTGATCGAGCCGCTGCCGGGCAACACCTCCATCGCCAGCTTCCTTGAGAAGAACCCCGCCGGCGGGCAACATCACATGTGCTATGAAGTGCCCGACATCCACGCCGCCAAGGTCGAGTTCGAAGCCATGGGCAAGCGTGTGCTGGGCGAGCCGCGGATCGGCGCCCACGGCACGCTGATCTTCTTCGTCCACCCCAAGGACATGGGCGGGGTGCTGACCGAAATCATGGAAACGCCCAAGGGGGACGAGCACTGGTCGAACTGAGGCCCCGCACCGTTCGCCCGGTGCGAAATCGAGCGGCAGGTTGCGAGGCAGTCCCTCGCCAGCGCTTGGGACGATCGGAAAAAGGTTCAAGGAACTGAGAGAGGATCAAACTGCATGGCTTACGATACCATCACCGTCGATGTGACCGACAAGATCGCCACCATCACGCTCAACCGGCCTGAGCGGATGAATGCCTGCAGCCTGGAAATGGCGGGCGAGATCAACGATGCGCTGTCCGCCGACATGGGCGATGCGCGCTGCCTGATCATCACCGGCGCGGGCCGGGGCTTCTGTTCCGGCGCGGATCTTTCGGCGCGGGGCGAGCGCTCGATCTCGGGCGGGGAGGGCAGCTATGTCGCGCTGACCCGGCACTACAACCCGCTGATGATGAACCTTGCGCGGATGAACATTCCGGTGATCACCGCGGTCAACGGCGCGGCGGCCGGGGTCGGCTGCTCGATCGGCCTGTGCGGCGATTTCGTGATCGCGGGCAAGAGCGGGTACTTCCTCCAGGCCTTCGTCAACATCGGCCTGGTGCCGGACGGCGGGGCCAGCTGGATGCTGCCGCGCATGATCGGCAAGGCCCGCGCTACCGAAATGATGATGCTGGGTGAAAAGATCAGCGCGGAAAAGGCGCTGGAATGGGGCATGATCTACAAGGTGGTGGAAGACGCCGACCTGCTGGCCGAGGCCCGCGCGCTGGCCACCCGCCTCGCCAATGGTCCGACCATTGCCTATGCCACGATGCGCAAGAACATCCTGGTGGCGATGGAGAACAGCTACTCCGAACAGCTGCTGGCCGAAGCCGAAGGCCAGCGTATCGCCGGTTCTTCCGCCGACGCGATGGAAGGCGGGCTGGCCTTCCTCGAAAAGCGCAAGCCCAACTTCCAGGGCAAGTAAGCACACCAAGGGTACCGGAAATGGCAAAGATCGAAGACTGGCAGGCCGCCGCGGCCAAAGAGGTCAAGGGCAAGGATCTGACCTGGAAGACCCCGGAAGGGTTCGACATCAAGCCGCTTTATACGGCGGAAGATGCGGGCGACCCGGGCCTGCCGGGCTTCGCGCCGTTCACCCGGGGCGTGCGCGCATCGATGTATGCGGGCCGCCCCTGGACGATCCGCCAGTACGCCGGGTTCTCTACTGCGGAGGAATCGAACGCCTTCTACCGCCGCAACCTGGCGGCGGGACAGAAGGGCCTGTCGGTCGCTTTCGACCTTGCCACCCACCGCGGCTATGACAGCGACCATCCGCGCGTCACCGGCGATGTCGGCAAGGCGGGGGTCGCGATCGACAGTGTCGAGGATATG
>JBKBSV010000116.1:0-5038 GCA_046291115.1 Novosphingobium sp.
TCCGGCGGGTGGAGGGACGCAGCGCCTTCGTCGCGGCGCTGAAGGAAGGCCAGTTCGACATGATTCTGGCCGACTATTCTCTGCCGGGCTTCGACGGCATCACCGCCCTCACACTGGCCCTGCCAGCCCGCGCCAATGACAGCGAGGCCGCCGTCGCCATGGGCGGAATTGAACTGGTGGCGAACAGACACGTGTCGATGGATTCGGAAGACCTCTTCATTTCCGAACGGGAAGTGCGGGTCCGTTATGTCTATACCAACCATTCGGACAAGGACCTGGAACTGACCATTTCCTTCCCGCTGCCACCCGTGCGCGCGGCCGATTGGGAGGCTTACAGTTATACCGCGATCCCCGATTTCAGCACCTTGAAGTTCAAAACCACGGTCGATGGCAAGCCGGTCAAGTTGGCGATGATGAAGCGCGCCGAAGCGGGCGGACGCGATGTGACGAAGCGGATCCAGCAGCTTGGCTGGCCGCTCGACTGGGTCGACACCAGCGGCGAGGTCCCGGATTTCGTCAAGAAACTGCAGCCGGCCGAACGCAAAGCCTATGCCGCCGAAGGTCTGCTCACGACCACGAAGAACGGCGATGCCTACCCGGCCTGGGACGTGGTCACCCACGTCACCCGCAAGCAGGTGTTTCCGGCCCGGCGGTCGGTGGTGGTGACGCACCGCTATGCGCCGATGCTTGGCGGTTCGGTGGCCGGCGCCCTCTATCCGGAACTGCGCAAGGAATATCCCGAGCATCTCAAGGCCTACTGCATCGACAAGGACTTTCTGGCCGCTTTCGATCGCAAGTTTGCTGCGCGAAAACGCGATCCGGATGCACCTCTGGTCTACAGCGAAACCTGGATCGGCTACATTCTGTCATCGGGCCGCAACTGGCGCGGGCCGATCAAGGATTTTCGGCTGGTGGTGGACAAGGGCAAGCCCGAAAACCTGGTCAGTTTCTGCATGAACGGGGTGAAGAAGATTTCCCCGACCCGGTTCGAAGTGCGGCGCAAGAACTTCGAGCCGAAGGGCGATCTGGAGATCCTGATCGTCAAGTGGCCGAGTTCTGACGAATAGGGCCGCAAACAGGCCTTAGCCGAACACCTCGGCCAGGTCCCCGGTGCTGCCGCCCTCGTTCACTTCGATGAGCTCGTGGTGGATGGAGACAAGGAAGGCATTGAGCACCATGGCGAAAATCCAGCCATAGACAGTCGATCCGGCGATCAGGGCAAAGGGCAACTCGCCGTTGGCGATGGCAACGAACTGTTCCACCCCGCCAAGCAGGCTGGCCCCCAGCACTGCGGCTGGGGCATAGAGCAGGATCAGCAGCAACAGCAGGGTTATGAACACCGGTCCGCGCGATCCCCTGGTCAGGCTGCGGCTGCGGCCGAAGGCAGCGAACACCTTAGCCCGTTCAACCACCAGCGCGGGCAGCGCCGCAGACCAGATCACGATCAGGATTACTGCCGGAATGATGAGCACCATAAAGCCCAGCATGATCCCCAGCCACCACAGGATCGACAGGCCCAGCACCGGCAGGAACCGGGCTATTCCCTGGGTCAGGCACTGGTCCAGACTGGCCCGGCTGCCGCTGATTAGCCGGGCATAGCCCCAGATCGCTCCGCCTGTGCCGACGGTGGACAAGATTACTGCCACCGCCATCGCCAGCCAATAGAGCGGGGTTGAGAACAGCAACGGGGTAATATCCTCAGTCGCCACACCGGGCGCCATCCGGCGCCATTGCTCCTGCATCAGCCAGGTCAGGCCGCCCTCGGCCACCTGGGTCACCACGGTGATCGCCAGCAGGAACAGCCCGATGCTGCCCATGCCGCTGCGGATCACGGCAAAGGCGCGCCCAAAGACCCGACCGATATCATAGCGTTGCATTGTCTGACCCCGGAGTCTGGCGGGCAGCCTATCAGGCGCGCGCGGCCTTGCCAGCCCCTAATCGAGGTTCGGACGCAGCCAGCGTTCAGCCACGGCGAGATCGACGCCGCGCCGCGCGGCATAGTCTTCCAGCTGGTCGCGCCCGATCCGCGCCACCCCGAAATACTGGCTTTCGGGGTGCGCGAAATAGAATCCCGATACCGCCGCCGTCGGCAGCATCGCCTGGCTTTCGGTCAGCGTAATGCCGGTGTTGGCGGTGGCGTCCAGCAGCTCGAACAGGATCGGCTTCAGCGAGTGGTCCGGGCAGGCCGGATAGCCGGGGGCGGGGCGGATCCCGCGGTATTCCTCCCGAATCAGCGCTTCGTTGGTCAGCTGTTCGCCGGGGGCATAGCCCCACAGGGTGGTGCGCACGTGCTGGTGGAGCCGCTCGGCAAAGGCCTCGGCAAAGCGGTCGGCCAGGGCTTTGAGCAGAATGTCGTTATAATCATCGTGTGCGGCGCGGAAGCGTTCCAGGTGCGGTTCGATCCCGTGGATGCCCACCGCAAAGCCGCCGATCCAGTCGCCGTCCGGATCGATGAAATCGGCCAGGCAGAAATTGGCCCGGTCACGGCTCTTGCGGATCTGCTGGCGCAGGAACGGCAGGCGCACGTGGCGCTCTTCCTGGGTCAGATAGACCATCACGTCATCGCCCTGCCGCTCGCACGGCCAGAACCCGGCCACCCCGCGCGCGGTCAGCCACTTTTCGCTGATGATCCGCTCCAGCATTGCCCGTGCATCCTGGTAGAGCGCGCGGGCGCTTTCCCCGACCACTTCGTCATCGAGGATCGCGGGGAAGGTCCCGGCCAGTTCCCAGGCGCGGAAAAACGGGGTCCAGTCAAAGCATTCGGCCAGATCAGCAAGGTCCCAGCTGCCAAACACGTGCAGGCCGGGTTGTTCAGGCGGCGGGGCTTTTTCGGAAAGGTCGGCCTTGAAGCCGTTGATCCGCGCATCCTCCAGGCTGAGCAGGACCGAGGCTTCCTTGCCGGCACGGACATCGCGGACGTGCTGGTATTCTTCCGCCACGCTGGCAATGAACGGTTCGGCCTGGCTGTCCGACAGGAGCTGGCTGGCCACGCCGACCGCCCGGCTGGCGTCGAGCACGTGGATCACCGGGCCGTCATAGGCCGGGTCGATCTTCAGCGCGGTGTGGACCTTGCTGGTGGTCGCCCCCCCGATCAGCAGCGGAATGGTCATGCCGGCGCGCTGCATTTCCTCGGCCACGGTGACCATTTCATCGAGGCTGGGGGTAATCAGGCCGGACAGGCCGATGATGTCGGCCTCTTCCCGGCGGGCGGTCTCAAGGATGACCGACCACGGCACCATGACCCCCAGATCGATCACTTCATAGCCGTTGCACTGCAAAACCACGCCAACGATGTTCTTGCCGATATCGTGGACGTCGCCCTTCACGGTCGCCATCACGATCCGGCCCTTGGCCTTGGCGCCTTCTTCCTTCTCCGCCTCGATGAAGGGGATCAGGTGGGCGACGGCCTTTTTCATCACGCGGGCCGATTTCACCACCTGCGGCAGGAACATCTTCCCTGCGCCGAACAGGTCGCCGACCGTTTTCATGCCCATCATCAGCGGGCCTTCGATCACGTCGATCGGGCGGCCGCCGCGCGCCTTTGCGGCCTGGCGGGCTTCCTCGGTATCCTCGACGATGTGCGCGTCGATGCCCTTGACCAGCGCGTGTTCCAGCCGCCGCACCACATCCCAGCCGCGCCATTCCTCGGCTTCCTTTGCCGCCTTGGCATCGGTGCCCTTGAAGCTTTCGGCCAGGGTAATCAGTCGCTCGGTCGCGGCTTCGTCTCGATTGAGGATCACATCCTCGCAGGCTTCGCGCAGCGCCGGATCGATCAGGTCATAGACATCGAGCTGCCCGGCATTGACGATTGCCATGTCCAGCCCGGCCGGGATCGCGTGATAGAGGAACACGCTGTGCATCGCCCGGCGCACCGGCTCGTTGCCGCGGAAGCTGAACGACAGGTTGGACAGCCCGCCGCTGAAATGCACATGCGGGCAGCGCTGCCGGATCTCGCGCACCGCCTCGATGAAATCGACCGCGTAATTGTTGTGTTCCTCGATCCCCGTGGCCACGGCGAAGATGTTGGGATCGAAAATGATGTCTTCCGGCGGAAAGCCGATCCCGGTCAGCAGCTTGTAAGCCCGCTCGCAGATTGCGACCTTGCGGTCCTTGGTATCGGCCTGGCCCTTCTCGTCGAAGGCCATGACGACCACGGCCGCGCCATAGTCCATGCATCGGCGGGCCTGGTCGAGGAACCCGGCTTCGCCTTCCTTCAGCGAGATCGAATTGACGATCGGCTTGCCCGACACGCATTTGAGGCCGGCCTCGATCACCTCCCACTTGGAGCTGTCGATCATCACCGGAACCCTGGCGATGTCCGGCTCGGCCGCGATCAGCTTCAGGAACGTGGTCATGGCGTGGACTGCGTCGAGCAGGCCTTCGTCCATGTTGACGTCGATGATCTGGGCGCCGTTCTCGACCTGCTGGCGCGCGACTTCGACCGCCCTGGCATAGTCGCCCGCCAGGATCAGCTTCTTGAAGGCGGCCGAACCGGTGACATTGGTGCGCTCGCCGATGTTGACGAAAGCGGAGCCGGTGGCGCGGGGGGAAGCGGTGCTGTCAGTCATCGCTGTCACACCGCCACGGTAAAGGGTTCAAGCCCGGCCAGCCGGGTCATCGGCTCGATCTTGGGCAACGGGCGCGGAGGCAGGCCGGTGGCGGCCCTGGCAATCGCGGCGATATGGTCCGGGGTCGATCCGCAGCAACCGCCCAGCGCATTGACCAGCCCGTGTTCGGCCCATTCGCGGACCAGTCCGGCGGTGGTTTCCGGCATTTCGTCGTACTGGCCCAGTTCGTTGGGCAGGCCGGCATTGGGATAGACCATGATCAGCGTATCGGCGATAGCGGCCAGCGCGCGGACGTGCGGGCGCAGCTGGGTGGCGCCGAACGAGCAGTTGAGCCCGATGGTCAGCGGCCGGGCATGGCGCACCGCATACCAGAACGCCTCGACCGTGTGGCCGGAAAGGTTGCGGCCGGACAGGTCGGTCAGGGTCATCGACAGCATGATCGGAATGTCGCGGCCCAGCTCGCGTTCCAG
>JBKBSV010000117.1:0-5030 GCA_046291115.1 Novosphingobium sp.
CGTTTATGAGGGCGGCGAAGTCTCGATGTTCTATGACCCGATGATCGCCAAGCTGATCACCTGGGGGCAGACCCGCGACGAGGCCGCCGACAAGCAGATCGAGGCGCTCGACAAGTTCGAGATCGAGGGGCTGGGGCACAACATCGATTTCGTCAGCGCGATCATGCAGCACCCGCGCTTTCGCTCAGGCGAGCTGACCACCGGCTTCATCGCCGAGGAGTATCCCGACGGCTTCACCGGCGCTGCGACTTCCAACGAGAGCAAGCGCCACCTTGCCGCCATTGCCGGGTTCATCGCCACCGCCCGCGCCGATCGCGCTCGGCAGATCGACCAGCAGCTCGATGGCGAGCTGGAGCCGCCTTATCACTGGGCTGTCACGATCGGCGGGCAGACCTTCTCGGTCGAGCTGGAGGCCGAAGTGCTGGTTGATGGCACCCCGGTCGATATCGGCATCAGCTACACCCCCGGCGACCGTCTGGTCGAAGCCCATGTCGAGGGGCAAACCTATGGCGTGAAGGTGGAGCCGACCCGTACGGGGCTGAAGCTCACCACCCATGGCGCGATCCACCAGGTCGAGGTCTTGCCGGCCCGGCTGGCGCCCCTGACCAGGCACATGATCGAGAAGGTCCCGCCGGACCTCTCGAAGTTTCTGATCTGCCCGATGCCCGGCCTGCTGGTCGCGCTCCACGTGGCCGAGGGCGACAGGGTCGAGGCAGGACAACCGCTGGCCGTGGTCGAGGCGATGAAGATGGAAAACATCCTCCGCGCCGAAAAGGCCGCAACGGTCAGGAAGGTCAACGCCAAGGCCGGGGACAGCCTGGCCGTGGATGCGGTGATCCTGGAGCTGGAATAACCGGCGTCGTCCTTGCCGGGGCATGGCCGGCAGCCATCCAGGGCAGTTCGTGTGGCTCTGGATTGCTGCGCGTTGCTTGCAATGGCGAGAGTGCTGTTGGTCAGTCCTCCACCAGCGCCACTGCCCGGATCCATCCGGCGCTGGCGCCCTCAATCTTCACCGGAAAGCAACTGAGCGTGAAGCCGAAGGGAGGCAGAGCGGCCAGGTTCATCAGCTTTTCGATCTGCCAATAGGCGCGGATGCGGCCGGCCTTGTGGCCTTCCCAGATGATCGCCGGGTCGCGGTTTTCGGCCCAGCGGCGGGCGGTGTGGCTGAAGGGTGCGTCCCAGCTCCAGGCATCGGTGCCGACCACTTCGACGCCCCGTTCCGTCAGGTAGAGCGTCGCCTCAGCGCCAAGGCCGACGCCCTGATCGGTGAAGTTTTCCGTGCCATAGACCGCGCCGGACTGGACCAGCACGATATCGAGCGGCTTGAGCTCGTATCCGATCCGGGCCAGCTCGGCCTCGACCTCGGCCGCAGAGACGACGTGGCCGTGGGGGAGGCGCGAGAAGTCAAGCTTCACGCCGGGACGGAAGAACCGGTCGAGCGGGGCCTGGTCAATGCTAGGCGCACGCCGTGCGCCGCTGTCGGTGGTGGAATGGTAATGCCACGGCGCGTCCATGTGGGTGCCGTTGTGAGTGGATAAGGTCAGCGTTTCCACCGCCCAGCCTTCGCCATCAGGCAGGTCGTCCTTCTCCAGGCCGGGGAAGAACATGGCGATCTGCGCCCAGCTGGTTTCGTGGGTCACGTATTCGATCTGCGGCAGCATCATGGGCGGATCGGACACCACCCGGCACGTGATCGGGATCGAAAGGTCGATGAACTGGGTCATGGCCTGAAGTGTTGACCTCGTTTCCGTTTACGTCAATGGGGCAGGCTTGGGTGTCAAGGGAATTGGCCGCCGCGACCGAGTCCAAATTGGCCCAGCGTGAGGAGAGAGGAGGGAGCAATGCCGCTCCATCGTGACCGACGATCGACGCTGCGATGGGCCAAATTGGGCCCACCTGCCCGGGTTGCCCTGAGGCAATCGCGACGGTCAAAACCGCTGGCACCAAGGTCTTTTGCATGAGCCTGCCTGAGACTCTCTCAAACATTCGCCGGATCGACGGCGGTTTTGGCACGGCGATCCCCGAAGACTGGATGCAGGGCCGCACCTGTTATGGCGGGTTCAGCGCCGCGCTGGCGCTGGAAGCGGCGCGCGGGCTGGCCTCTGATCTGCCGCCGCTGCGCTCTGCCCAGGTCAGCTTTGTCGGCCCGCTTTCGGGCGAGGTCGAAGTCCGCGCCCGGGTGCTGCGGCGTGGCAAGAACGCCAGCTGGATCAATGCCGAGGTCACCGGCGCGAGCGGGGTCGGCCTGACCGCCACTTTCGTGTTCATGGGCCCGGTCAACAGCAGCCTGCATCTTCACGATGTTCCGCCGCCTGCGGGTCTGGTCCCGGTGGCCGCTGCGAGGCAGCTCCCCGAGGGGCGGGGACCGGGCTTTGCCAGCCATTTCAACCGCCGCTTCGGTCTCCCGCGCACTGCCGAGCCGGAGCCGCAGATCGGCTGGTGGGTCCAGCTCAAGGACCGCGAGGGGC
The DNA here is from genome assembly GCA_046291115.1 of Novosphingobium sp. Lineage (GTDB taxonomy): Bacteria > Pseudomonadota > Alphaproteobacteria > Sphingomonadales > Sphingomonadaceae > Novosphingobium. Next base: position 2,469 of record JBKBSV010000117.1, read on the forward strand.
TCGATCCGATGGTCGAGCTGCTGCTGTGCGGCGATGCTCTGCCGCCTGGCGTGCTGTTCATGATGGACGGGTCCGCGCCGGTCAGTTCGATGACCTGGCTGGTCAACCTGCTGACCCCGTTGCCCGCCACCACCGATGGCTGGTGGCTGCTCCGCTCGGCCGGAAACTATGCCGAGCAGGGCTGCTCCAGCCAGGACATGGCGATCTGGAATGCCGACGGCGAAGCCGTCGCCGTCGGCATGCAGTCGATCGCGCTGTTCGGCTAGGCCGCCTCGCCTGGCGCGGCGGCTTCGGCCGCGTCGCGCAGCAGGCGCGGGGTAAGGGCGATCCGGTAGAGGATGAAGACCGCCCCGGCGGCTGCGGCGAACCCGGCGTGCATCAGCCAGAAATCCGTCACCTTCATGTCCTCGAACCAGCCGCCGACCCAGCCGACCAGCGAATTGCCGGCGAAAAAGGCGAGGTAATAAAGCCCGATCACCGTGGCGTTGATCGCCTTGGGGGCCAGCCGCGCGAACAGCGCCAGGCTGACCGGCAGCATGTGGGCAAAGCCGATCGAATTGAGGACATGGAACATCACCGGCCACAGCAAGCCGATCTTTTCGCCCGCCGGGGTGGTCGCGGCGGCAGTCCACAGGCACAGCATGCCCGCCACCGAGAAAGCCGAGCCGATGATCATCTTGCCCAGTTCGTCGGGTTCGCTCCAGCGCTTGCCATACCAGCGATAGAACAGCGCGACGATGGCCAGGAAGCTCACTGACACTACCGCATCGAGTGTGACGAGCCAGGTCGTCGGCAGCTTTTCGCCGTTCCAGCTCAGCGCAAAGTCGCGGTCGCCCCAGACCAGATAGGCGTTGAAGATCTGGTTGTTGGGCACGATTGCGATCGCCATCACCGGGATCAGCGCGATCAGGGCGAATGTGGCGAACCAGTCCTTGCCGGTCATCGGCGCCCGGGCTTCGGCCTTGGCATCCCGAACATCGAAATGCTCCTTGGGCAAGTGTTTTTGTCCGGCGACATAGATGGCGAGGCCGATCAGCATGCCGACACCCGCCGCGCCAAAGCCCCAGTGCCAGCCGACCGTTTCACCCAGCGTGCCGACAATCAGCGGCGAGGCGATCACCCCGGCGTTGATCGCCAGGTAAAAGATCTGGAAAGCATCGGCCCGGCGCAGGTCTTCCGGTTGGTAGAGGCTGCCGACCTGGCTGGCGATGTTGCCCTTGAACATGCCCGAACCCAGGATCAGGCAGAGCAGAGCAAGCAGGAAAGTGACGTTGAAGGCCATCAGGAAATGGCCAAGGCTCATGGTCACCGCGCCCAGCAGCACGGTGCGGCGCTTGCCCAGCACCCGGTCGGCCAGCCAGCCGCCGAGGATCGGGGTGAGATAGACCGTTGCGGCGTAGGTGCCGAAGATCGCGCTGGCAAACTTCTGTCCGTCGATCCCGCCGTAAAGCGCGCGCAGCTGCTCGATCCCGGCGACCGTTTCGACCTGACCGGGCAGCAGCAGGTGCTTGGTCATGTAAAGCACCAGCAGCGCCTGCATCCCGTAATAGGAGAACCGCTCCCACGCCTCGGTAAAGGCCAGATAGCCAAGGCCGCGCGGGTGGCCGAGGAAGGCCTGGTCGTCGGCTGCGGCCTGGTGCTTGGCAGGATCGAGTTCGGGGGTGGCTTCGGCGATCGTCATTCTGCGCCCTCGGGATAGTTAAAATGGCAACGGGTTAGCGTTCCTGCGGCACCGTGCAAGCAAATCCTCTGATTACGGAACCTGACAAAGTTCACAGGGTTCACCGGACAAAAAAGAGCCAAGGCCCGCTTGCCCGGATGAACCGGGTATCATGCTGAAAATTCGTGCTTATGCCGCCGGATTGGGAATGGCGTGACTGTGCCAGCGCAGGGGAGAGTAGGAAAGCCCTATCGCGCCAGTTCCGCGTCGAGGAAGGCAGCCACTTCCGCCAGATCGACGTCCCTGGCCAGAACCGCATCGCCAATCCCGTTCAGCAGAATGAAGGGCAGGGTGCCTGCATCCATCTTCTTGTCGTGCAGCATATGCGCCACCAGCGCGTTGCCAGCGCAATTAAGGTCCAGCGCGGCGATCTCGCTGATCAGGCCGATTTCGGCAAAGTGCGCCGCAATCACCTCTGCACTGGCCGCCGGGATCAGCCCGCGCCGGGCCGAAAAGCGCGCCGCGAGGACCATGCCCAGCGCCACCGCTTCGCCGTGGAGCAGGCGGTTGGAAAAGCCGGTTTGCGCCTCCAGCGCGTGGCCGAAAGTGTGACCAAGGTTGAGGAGAGCACGCAGGCCCAGCGTCTCTCTCTCATCCGCCTTGACGATCCGCGCCTTGGCCGCAACCGAATGGGCCACGGCATACTCGCGCGCGGCAGCGTCGCCGGCCAGCATCGCTGCGCCATTGGCCTGGCACCAGTGGAAGAAATCGGCATCGCCCAGCAGGCCATACTTCACCACTTCGGCATAGCCCGCCAGCAGCTCGCGCCGGGGCAGGGTATCGAGCACGGCCAGGTCGGCCAGCACCAGCGCGGGTTGATGGAACGCGCCGACCAGGTTCTT
>JBKBSV010000017.1:0-30019 GCA_046291115.1 Novosphingobium sp.
ATCCGCGATCTGGCCGCCAAGACCGCCGACCGGCTGGTTGCCGCCGGGCCGGAGTGTGATTTCGTGCCGCTGGTCGCTGCGCCCTATCCGCTCCATGTCGTCATGCAGATCCTCGGCGTGCCGGAAGAAGATGAACCGCGGATGCTGTTCCTGACCCAGCAGATGTTCGGTGGGCAGGACGAAGACCTCAACAAGAGCGGCATGGCCGAGCTGACCCCGGAAATGATCAGCCAGATCGTGTTCGGCGCGGTGGCCGAGTTCGAGACCTATTTCGAAGGCCTGGCCGCCCAGCGCCGCGCCAATCCGACCAGCGATGTCGCCACGATCCTGGCCAACGCAGACATTTCCGCGCGCGACCGGGCCGGGTACTACATCATCGTCGCCGCCGCCGGGCATGATACCACCAGCGCCAGCACCGCCGGGGCCATGCTTGCCCTGGCCAGGGATCCAGCGCAGTTCGCCAGGGTCAAGGCCGATCGCAGCCTGGTGCCGGGGATTGTCGAGGAAGCGATCCGTTGGACCAGCCCGGTCCAGCACTTCATGCGCACCGCAACCGAGGATGCGCAGTTCGGCGATGTCACGGTCAAGGCCGGGGACTGGCTGATGATCAACTATGTTGCCGCCAACCACGATCCCGAACAGTTCCCCGATCCGCGCCGGTTCGATGCTGCGCGTGAAGGCAACCGCCACATCGCTTTCGGCGCCGGCGCGCACCAGTGCCTGGGGCTGCACCTCGCCCGGCTGGAAATGCGGCTGCTGTTTGAAGCCCTGCTCGACCGGATCGACAGCGTCGAACTGGCCGGCGAACCGAAGCGCGCCAAGAGCACCTTCGTCGGCGGGCTGAAGACCCTGCCGCTGCGGATCAAGGCAGCCGAGGCGGCCTAGGCAGCCTTCAGTTCGGACCGGTCCGCGTCCTCGGCGCGAACCGGAAGGTCCACGACGGTCGCGGCCTGGGCCGGGGTGACGGTCACGGCCTGCGCCGGGGTTTCACCCCAACCGGCGGGGATGCCGGGAACGCTGGCAAGCCAGGCGATCCAGTCGAACTTGGTCTGTGCATTGTCCATGGCGCGATGCGTGCGTCCGCGATGTTGCGGCGCTGTGACCGTGTTGCGGGACTGTTACAGCCGCTTGCGCCGCAGAATGTCGATCTGCACCCGGCTGATCTCGCCCAGGCGGACTTCGCGTAACCGGCCGGTCCCGTCGAGCAGCAGCGTGGTCGGCAGGGCGCGGCTGCCGGTCAGCGCGGTCAGGGTGCTGTCAGTGTCAAGCGCGAAAGGCGCGGGCGACAGTCCCTCGGCGGCGAGATAGCGCTGCACCGTCTCGGATGGCTCCCCCTGGTTGACCAGCACGATCGGCACCGCTCCGCCTTCGCCCGCGGCGCGGACCAGCATCGGGGTTTCGCGGCGGCAGGGCGGGCACCAGGTGGCCCAGAGGTTGAGGATCACCGGCCGCCCGCGATAGTCCGACAGGCGCAGCACGGTGCCGTCCAGCCGCTGCACGGCCAACGTCTGCGGCAGGCGCAGATTCGGGCCATCGGCTCTGCTGGCCAGAAAACCCGCCCAGCCCAAGGCCAGCAGGCCAAGGACCGCTGCAGCCTCAAGCATGGCGCGCGAACGGCCCAGCCGCGCGGCAAGCACGGCCAGGGCGGCCCCGACCCCGCTCGGCCAGTGCCAGCCGCCGGTCCAGACCCGCAGCGCTTCCAGCGGATCGAGCGCGAAGCTCTGCCAATGCTCTGCCACATAGCCGAGCCGCGCCGCGATCAGTCCGGCGCCGAGCGTCCACCAGCCAAGGCCGGCTCCGCCCAGGCCATGGCGACGCTGAATCCAGTCGGTCGCCCACAGAAACACCAGCACGCCGCCCAGCGCCGCCACCCGGTCCAGCGCCAGTACCAGCGGGCCGATGGTGACTACATCGCCGGGGTTCACGCCCGCGCCTCTGCTGCGCGCCATTCGCCGGGGGCAAGGCCATCGAGCGTCCGCTCCCCCACCGCCCAGCGGACCAGCCGCAGGGTGGGATGGCCGACCGCGGCGGTCATCCGGCGGACCTGTCGGTTACGCCCTTCGCTGATGGTCAGGCGGATCCAGCAATCCGGCACCGATTTCCTGAACCGCACCGGCGGATCGCGCGGCCACAGCTGCGGATCGGCGATACGCTCGGCCTTGCCCGGCCGGGTCAGGCCGTCATTCAGCCGCACCCCCCGGCGCAGCTGCTCCAGCGCGGTATCCTCGATCTCGCCTTCCACCTGGACCAGATAGGTCTTGGGCAGCTTGAATTTGGGATCGGCAATCCGCGCCTGCAGGCGCCCGTCATCGGTCAGCAGCAGCAGCCCTTCGCTGTCCCGGTCCAGCCGTCCGGCCGGATAGACCCCCGGCAGCTTGATGAAATCCGACAGCGTGGCCCGCGCCGATCCGGCGGTTCCGGCATCGGTAAACTGCGACAGCACGTTCATCGGCTTGTTGAACAGGATCAGCGCCATACCCCCGGCTTAGGCGAGGCCGCGCGGATGCGAAAGCGGGGATTGTGCCTGGCCTGTCCAAACAGGGACTTCCCCCGCGCAGGGCCGCTGCTAAGGATCAGGGCAGAGTGACAAGGAACCATCGATCATGCGCCAGCTTTCTACCGCCGTCGCGGTCATCGCCCTTGCCTGCGGACTGACCGGGCTGGCCGCCGTCAGCCAGGCACCAGCCAACCCCACAGCCACCACCCCGACAGCCGCCACCCCGGCCAGCGAAGACGCGCAGCTGACCGCGTTCCTCGATGCGGAATTTGCCGAGCTGGTCAAACGCCAGCCGCAGCTGGCGACGCGGCTGGGGATCAAGGACGGCGGCGACCGCTGGAACGACATCGGCGATGCCGCCGCAGCGGACATGGTCGCCTGGCGCAAGGCCAGCGCGGCGCGGATGGCGGCGCGGTTCGACCGGGCAAAGCTCTCCCCCGAAGGCCAGGTCAACTTCGATATCTGGGCGCTTGAGGCCGAGCGGGCCGAACTGTCCCACGCCGACCGGCTCTACCGCCCGCCGTTCTATTCGCGGCTCTATTCGGTCCACAGCCAGCTGCCCGATTTCCTGATCAACACCCACAGCGTCGAGGATGCGGTCGACCTCAGGCACTATATCGCCCGGCTGCGCGGGATGCCGGCAGTGCTGGACGTGGCGATTGCCCGCACCCGCGCCAGCGCGGCCGCCGGCATCCGCGTGCCTAAGTTCCAGGTCGAAACGATCATTTCCAGCAGCGAAAAGCTGATCAGCGGCGCACCGTTCGGCCCCGGCGCGGACGTGCCACTGTGGGCCGATGTGAAGGCCAAGGCCGCCGCCCTGGTCAAGGCCGGCAAGCTCAGCCAGGGCGAGGCCGACACCCTGCTGCGCGAGGCCGAGGCCGCGATCCGTGAGCTCAAGCCCGCCTATGGCCGGGTGATCGCCTGGGCCAGGGAAAGCCTGCCGAGCGCGCCCAGTGGCAAGGTCGGTGCGGTCACCCTGCCGGGTGGCCTCGCCTATTACGCCAACGAGTTGAAGCTCAACACCACGACTGACCTCAGTGCCGACCAGATCCATGCGCTCGGCCTGTCCGAAGTGGCGCGGATCGAGGCCGAGCAGGACGCCCTGGCTCGGCAGGCCGGGTTCAAGGACCGCCATGCCTTTTACGCCGAGCGGGCCCGGCTCTATCCGCCGGTCCCCTACAATGACGAACTGCGCCAGGAATACCTTGATACCGCCAACGCCTTCGTCGCGCGGACCCGCACGCTGCTTGGCCCGTGGTTCGGCACCCTGCCGGCCTACGGGATCGAAGTGGTGCGCGAGCCGGCCTTTTCCGAAGTGCCGGGCGGCGCGGCCCATGCCTCTGCCCCCAGCCGCGACGGGAAACGCCCGGCGCGTACCTATGTCCACCTGGTCGGCATGCGGCCCGATCCGGCAGCGATGTACACTCTGATGTGCCACGAGGCCGTGCCCGGCCACAACCTGCAGGGCGATATCCAGGTCCGCCAGCAGGGCGGACCACAGTTCCGCGCAGTGACCGGCTATGTCGCGTTCGGCGAGGGCTGGGGGCTTTATGCCGAGGCACTGTGCAAGGAAATGGGCGCCTTTCCCGACATTGCCAGCGATTTCATGCGGCTGGATGCCGAACTGTTCCGCGCCGCGCGGCTGGTGGTCGATACCGGGCTTCACGCCAAGGGCTGGACCGAGGAGGAAGCCGTCACCTACATGCACCAGACCGGCCGCCAGCCGATCGAGCGCGCACGCTCCGAAGTGCGCCGCTACCTCACCTTGCCGGGCCAGGCGACCGGTTACAAGATCGGGATGATCAAGATCCTCGAACTGCGCCGCAAGGCCGAGCGCGAGCTGGGGCCAAAGTTCGACATCAAGGGCTTCCACGATCTGCTGATCGCCTCAGGATCGCAGCCGCTGTCGATCCTGGAGCGGCGAGTGGATGAGTGGATCGCCAAGCGCAAGGGTTAAGGGGCGGTGCCGGGGGTCATACCCCGAGCAGCCGCCGGGCCATCGCCCGCACTTCGTCCGCCATATCGTCGCGCTCCAGCGCCAGCGCCAGGGTCGCCTCGACAAATCCGGTCTTGCTGCCACAATCGAACCGGCGGCCGGCGAAGGTCACGGCATGGAACGGCTGCTGACCGATCATCCGGGCCATGGCATCGGTCAGCTGGATTTCCCCGCCGGCACCCTTTTCCTGCCCTTCAAGCACCCGCATCACTTCAGGCTGAAGGATATAGCGGCCGGAAATGATCAGGTTGCTGGGTGCATCCTCGCGCCGCGGCTTTTCGACCAGGCCGGTCACTTCGGTCACCTTTTCGCTGACCTTGGCCCCCGGCGCGATCACGCCATAAGAGGAGACTTCCGCTTCCGGCACTTCCAGTACCGAGATCAGATTGCCGCCATGCCGGTCATAGGCCTCGACCATCTGTTTCATGCAGCCGGTCGAACCCTTGTGCGCGATCATCAGTTCGTCCGGGAGGAAGATCGCAAAAGGTTCATCCCCCACGATCGCGCGGGCGCACCAGATCGCGTGACCCAGGCCCAGCGGCACCTGCTGGCGCACCGTGACCAGGTTGCCGGGCTGGATCCGGGTCGGCTCCAGCACTTCCAGCGTCTTGGCGCGGTCCTTCATCGTGGTTTCCAGCTCGAACGCCATGTCGAAATGTTCGACAATCGCGGTCTTGCCCCGGCCGGTCACGAAGATCAGCTGCTCGATCCCTGCCTCGCGCGCTTCATCCACGGCATACTGGATCAGCGGCCGGTCGATGATCGGCAGCATTTCCTTGGGGATTGCCTTGGTTGCGGGAAGAAAGCGGGTGCCAAGCCCGGCCACCGGAAACACTGCTTTCTTGATCGGCTTGCGAAAAATCTGGTCTGTCATGCCCGGCCTTTGACCATGATGGTATTGCAGCGGCGTTAAAGCGGTTTCCACCGCCTTGCGCAACGCCCGGTTGCCGCTGCGACAAATCGCGCTAAACCGCAGCCATGGACAAGATCATCATCCAGGGCGGCAAGGCCCTTTCCGGCTCGATCCCGATTTCCGGCGCGAAAAACTCCGCGCTGACCCTGGTCCCTTGCGCGCTGTTGACCGACGAACCGCTGACCCTGCGCAACCTGCCGCGGCTGGCTGATATCGACGGGTTCCAGCACCTGATGAACCAGTTCGGCGTGTCCACCACCATCGCCGGCACCAGGCCGGAAGATTTCGGCCGGGTGATGACACTGCAGGCCCCGCGCATTACCAGCACGATCGCGCCTTATGAGCTGGTCCGCAAGATGCGCGCCTCGATCCTGGTGCTCGGCCCGATGCTGGCGCGGATGGGCGAGGCAACCGTTTCGCTGCCCGGCGGCTGCGCGATCGGCAACCGCCCGATCGACCTGCATCTCAAAGTGCTGGAAGCGATGGGCGCAACGATCGAACTGGCCGCCGGTTACGTCAAGGCGATTGCCCCCGACGGCGGCCTGCCGGGCGGGCGCTATTCCTTCCCGGTGGTCTCGGTCGGCGCGACCGAAAACGCGGTGATGGCCGCCGTGCTGTGCACCGGCAGGACCGTGCTGCACAACGCCGCGCGGGAACCGGAAATTGTCGACCTGTGCAAGCTGCTGGTGGCGATGGGGGCCGAGATCGAGGGGATCGGCACCAGCGATCTGACCATCCACGGCGTGCCGCGCCTGCACGGTGCAACCTACCGCGTGATGTCTGACCGGATCGAGGCCGGATCCTATGCCTGCGCCGCCGCGATCACCGGGGGCGAGGTGTTCCTCAAGCACGCCGTGGCGGACGAGATGGAGGCCACCATCCAGGCGCTGCGCGATGCCGGGGTGCAGGTGGAACCCCGCTCTGACGGGATCCGGGTGTGGCGCGACGGGCCGATGCAGGCGGTCACGCTGGCCACAGCCCCCTACCCCGGCTTTGCCACCGACATGCAGGCCCAGCTGATGGCCATGCTGTGCCTCGCCGAAGGCAGCTCGGTGCTGACCGAGACGATCTTCGAAAACCGCTACATGCACGTGCCTGAACTGGGCCGGATGGGCGCGCATATCGAAACCAGGGGCCGCACCGCCGTGGTCCACGGGGTCCAGAAACTGACCGGGGCCGAAGTGATGGCCACGGATCTTCGCGCCTCGATGAGCCTGGTCATCGCCGGGCTGGCGGCCGAAGGCGAAACCAAGGTCCACCGCCTCTACCACCTTGACCGCGGATACGAGCGGCTGGAGGAAAAGCTGGCCCTGGTCGGCGCGCAGATCGAGCGGGTTGGCGGGGATTAGTCAGCCCGCTCCTGCCCCAGTTCCGAGACCAGCCAGGCGACCAGCCAGACCCGCACCGCGCCGGCCAGCCCCGGCGGCACCTCGGCCCGGATCCGCTCAGCATCGATCTGCGCCACCAGCGCATTGATCGGCACGCCTTGCGCATTGGCCGCCTGCTTCAATAGTTCCCAGAACAGCGGCTCAAGGCTGATCGAGGTCTTGTGCCCGGCAATCTCGACCGAGCGTTTGACCGGCGGGTGGAACGGAGTGGTCATGGGACCGCTCTAGCCCGTGCGCCGCGCAATCCCAACCACCTATCCGGCTCGCTGCGGGCCGGGCTGATGCCCGGCTGGCGTGCATTTCTCACCGCGCCCTGGCCAGCCGTGCCACCAGGGCGGGCCGGACCGACACGTCAAGGCGGCTAGTGACAATGCAATAACCCTTTTGTGCCAGCGGTGTGGTGGCCGAGTGCCCCTTGACCACGGGCTCAGTACATATGCTGACCGCCGTTGATGCTCATGGTCGAACCAGTGATGAACCCGGCGTTTTCCGAAGTGAGGAAGGCCACCGCGCGGGCGATTTCCTCGGCATGGCCCAGGCGCCCGACCGGAATCTTGGCAACGATCTTTTCCAGCACCGGGGCCGGCACCGCGGCAACCATATCGGTATCGATATAGCCTGGCGCAACGGCGTTGACCGTCACCCAATACTTGGCCCCTTCCTGGGCCAGGGCCTTGGTAAAACCGTGGATTCCGGACTTGGCGGCGGCATAGTTGACCTGGCCATACTGCCCCGCCTGGCCATTGATCGAACCGATGTTGACAATCCGCCCCCAGCCCCGCTCGCGCATGCCGGGGAACGTTGCCTTGGCCATGTTGAAACAGCCGCCAAGGTTGATGCGCATCACTTCGTTCCAGTCATCGAAGCTCATCTTGTGGAGCACCCCGTCGCGGGTGATCCCGGCGTTGTTGATGACGATATCAATCGGTCCGAATTCCGCAGCAATATCATTGCAGTTATGGATGCAGCCCTCGTGATCACCCACGTCCCAGCGGATCGCCGGGATGCCGGTGCGGGCGGTGAACGCCTTGGCCTTTTCCTCATTCCCGGCATAGTTGGCGATGACCGTGTGACCCTGCTTTTGCAATCGCAGGCAGATCGCCTCGCCGATACCCCTGGTTCCGCCGGTTACGATTGCCACGCGCGCCATGTGCTTCCTTTCCCCAATGCGGTCGATTCCGCTAGGGCAAGCTTATGGTCAGCCGCCCCGGCGGGCAAGCGGGCTGCATAGCTATTAGCGCTGACTTTGGTCTTAGAAGCGAAGCGGTCTTAAAAGCGGAACTGGGTGCCGAGGTAAACAGCCTGGCTGTCCTGCTTTCCATCCGTCAGCGGCAGCAGGCGGTCACGGTCCGAAGTCACTCGCACCCCGGCGGTCAGATCAAGGTTGCGAGTGACACGGTAGGATCCGCCCAAGCCCACGGTCTGGTCGCTCTGCTCGAAAGTTCGCGGGCTGCGACCGGTCTTCTCATGCTCATCCAGCTCGATCCGGGGAGTGAAGCGGGATGGTTTGTCAGCCGCACCCTGCCGGGGCTGATAAGCGGCCAGATCGGGCATTTCCGCCTGCCGGACCGGCGGCAGCGGGGGTAAGGCACTATGTGCAAAACTGCGATAGCCGCGCGCCGAACCAAGGCTGTAGGCGGTAGGTGCAATCCCCAGACCACCCGGCTGGGCCTGACCACCTTCAACTGCGGCCGGGCGGCGCAGTGCAGCCAGACCCGCCCCATCGAGCCGCACCGCCACTGTCACCGAACCATCGGGACGGCTGGGGGTGGCCGCAGGGGTAAAACGGAAGGTCCGGCCCTTGGACAAGGCCCTCACTGTGATCGAGCGGGCCAGCCGCGGATCAACCGCAGCAGGCTGGAACCCGCCATCGACCAGCGCGGGCACGGCGGCCGGCGATTCGGCCCGGTTGGCAAAGGCCAGCACGGCCGAAGGCAGAGCGAGAATACCGACCGCGGCGAACAGCAGCCCGGAGCCGGCGCTGCCGCCGCTCTTGCGTTGCTGCTGACTGATGCCGGCCATTTGCCTTGCCCTTCTCTCGCCTTGCCCTTCTTTCGCTTTACCCTGCGATGGCGACAACGCTGTCGCCCTGCTTGCCCGATAATCGCTTATTCGGCTTCAGACTCCAAGCACCAAATTGCGCAAGCGGCGCTTAACTGCCAGTGAACATCGCTCAGTGCCACGGCCCATTCAGGCCGGGTTCACGGCTCCGGCCGGTTATAGCGCGGCACAGCGGGCTTGCCGCGCGGGCCACCTAAGCTATAGAGGCTGCGCGTCAGCACGCTGGCTTAACCATTGGCTTACAGGACCCGGATCGACACATGATTGGCAGCACTCTCCCCACAGCGAGCATCCTGGGCCAGACCGCCCGCGCCGGGCTGATCGTCCTTGCCGCGTTGTCGGTGACTGCCTGCGGCGGCGGCAAGGACCGTCCCAAATCCGATCTCGCCGCTGCAAGGATCACCACGATCGGGGTCAATTCCTACCTGTGGCGCGCCAGCCTTGAGGCGCTGAGCTTCATGCCGCTGCTGCAGACCGACAGCAACGGCGGCGTGATCGTGACCGACTGGTACGCCAATCCCAACAACCCGAACGAGCGGATGAAGGTGACCGTTACCATCCTCGACCAGGATTTGCGCGCCGATGCGCTGCGGGTCGCCGCCAGCCGCCAGACCCTGACCAACGGGGTGTGGGTCGATGCACCGGTGGCCGCCGCCACCGTGCAGAAGCTGGAGGACGTCATCCTGACCCGCGCCCGCGACCTGCGCCGCCAGACCTCTGCCGGGAAGTAAGGAGAGCGGGGTCCCGCCTGAGGTCCCCGCTTGCGCCGGACCGGCGAGGCGTTAGAGGGACCTCATGACCACCAACCGTTTCGATTCCTCGCGCGCCGATCCGCGCTGGCAGGCCGCATGGGATGAGGCTGAGAGCTTCAAGGCCGACGATACTTCGCCCAAGCCGCGCAGCTATGTCCTTGAGATGTTTCCCTATCCTTCGGGGCGCATCCACATCGGCCACGTTCGCAACTATACCATGGGCGATGTCCTGGCCCGCTATAAGCGGATGCAGGGCTTTGAAGTGCTGCATCCGATGGGCTGGGATGCTTTCGGCATGCCGGCTGAAAACGCGGCCATGGAAAAGGGCGTCCACCCCGGCGGCTGGACCCGCGACAATATCGCCAACATGAAGGCTCAGCTGAAGCGGCTCGGCTTCGCGCTCGACTGGAGCCGGGAACTGGCAACCTGCGAGCCTGACTATTACGGCCACGAACAGGCGCTGTTCCTTGACCTTTACGAAGCAGGACTGGTCTACCGCAAGGAAAGCGCGGTCAACTGGGACCCGGTCGACATGACCGTGCTGGCCAACGAACAGGTGATCGACGGGCGCGGCTGGCGTTCGGGCGCGGTGGTCGAAAAGCGCAAGCTGTCCCAATGGTTCCTCAAGATCACCCAGTTTGCCGACGATCTGCTGAGCGGCCTTGGCGAGCTCAAGGACTGGCCGGAAAAGGTCCGGCTGATGCAGGAAAACTGGATCGGCAAGAGCCAGGGCCTCCAGTTCAAGTTCTGGACTGCAGACCGCAGCACCGAAGTGGAAGTCTTCACCACCCGGCCCGATACGATCTTCGGGGCCAGCTTCGTCGCCATCGCCGCGGATCACCCAATTGCCCAGGCGCTGGCCGAGAGCGATCCGGCCGTGGCAGCGTTCGTGGCCGAATGCCGCAAGGGCGGCACCACCGCGGCCGAGATCGAGACCCAGGAAAAGCTTGGCCATGATACCGGCATCCGGCTGAAGCACCCGTTCGACGATGGCATCGATCTGCCGCTCTACATCGCCAACTTCGTGTTGATGGATTACGGGACCGGAGCGGTATTTGGCTGCCCGGCGCATGACCAGCGCGATCTTGACTTTGCCCGCAAATATGGCCTGCCGGTGATCCGTGTGGTCGCCGATGGCGATCTGACCGATCCGGTCTTTACCGGCAATGAAGCCTATACCGGCCCCGGCGCACTGGTGAATTCCCGCTTCCTCGACGGGCTGGACGTGGAGACCGCCAAGGCCGAAGTGATCGCCCGTGCCGAAGCCGGCAACTGGGGCCGTGGCACCACCGTCTGGCGGCTGCGCGACTGGGGCGTTTCGCGCCAGCGCTATTGGGGCACGCCGATCCCGTTCATCCACTGCGATGCCTGCGGCGTCGTCCCGGTGCCGAGGGAGCAGTTGCCGGTCGTGCTGCCCGAGGACGTCAGCTTCGATGTGCCCGGCAATCCGCTGCTACGCCACCCGACGTGGAAACATGTTGACTGCCCCAGGTGCGGCAAGGCGGCACTGCGGGAAACCGACACGCTCGATACCTTCGTCGATTCATCATGGTATTTTCTGCGTTTTGCCAGCCAGCCGGCGGACAAGCCGTTCGATCCGGAGGTCATCAAGCGGTGGTTGCCGGTGGAACAATACATCGGCGGAATCGAACACGCGATCCTGCACCTGCTCTATGCCCGGTTCTGGACCCGCGCGCTGGCCCACATCGGTCTGATCGAGCTCAAGGAGCCCTTCGCCAGCCTGTTCACGCAAGGGATGGTGACGCACGAAACCTATTCGCGCGAGGTCGATGGCCGCCCGGTCTATTTCAGTCCCGATGAGGTAGAGCGCAGCGGCGACGGCGCGACGCTCAAGGCCGATGGCCAGCCGGTCGAAATCGGCAAGGTCATCAAGATGTCCAAGAGCAAGAAGAATGTCGTCGATCCCGACGATATCATTGCCCGCTACGGGGCCGACGCGGTGCGCTGGTTCATGCTGTCCGACAGTCCGCCCGAACGCGACCTGCCCTGGTCCGAAGCCGGAATCGAAGGCTGCGCGCGGTTCGTCCAGCGGCTGTGGCGGCTGTTTGATCAGCTCGATGGCGCGGCAACCGGCGAAGACAAGGCGCTGGATCGCAAGCTGCACCAGACCATTGCCGCCGTGGCGAGCGATATCGAATCGCTGTCGTTCAACAAGGCCGTGGCCCGGATTTACGAACTGACCGGCGCGATCGAAAAGGCCGCACCTTCGGTCAGTCGCTCAGACGCCATTCGCAAGCTGATCCTGCTGGTCGCACCGATGATGCCGCATCTGGCAGAGGAAGCCTGGTCGCGCCTGGGCCTGGGGCTGGTGGTCGATGCCGCCTGGCCAGAGGTCGATCCGGCCCTGCTGGTCGACGACGAAGTGACCATCGCCATCCAGGTTCTGGGCAAGCTGCGCGATACCGTGACGGTGGCCAAGGGCCTGCCGCGCGAGCAGCTTGAGGCGCTTGCGCTGGCCAGCGAGAAGGTCCAGCGTGCGCTGGATGGCAAGCCGCTGAAAAAGGTGATCGTGGTGCCCGACCGTCTGGTAAATCTGGTGGCCTGATGCGTCTGCTGGTTCTGGTCTTTGCCCTGATGCTGTCCGCCTGCGGGCTGAGGCCGATGTATGCCGGCGGCGCCAGCGGCACCGTAGCGCAGGGGCTGGCCGGGATCGAGGTTGCCCCGATCGAGGGCAAGGCCGGCTGGCTGATGCGCAACGCCCTGATCGACCGGCTCGGGGCTGGCCACGCCGTTGATGGCAGGGCGCGCTACCGGCTCGACGTGCGGCTGGATGACAAGCTTGAGGGGCTGGGCCTGCTGTCCGACGATACCATCGCCCGCGAACGCCGCACCCTGCGCGCGCGCTATCAACTGGTCGATCTGGCCACGGGAGCGATCGTGCTGGATGCCACTGCCGGGTCCGATGCCGGGATCGACGTGGTCAGCAGCGAATATGCCACCATCGCGGCGGAGAACACCGCACTCGAAAACCTGGCGAAACAGGTTGCCGACCGGATCGTCACCCGGTTGGCGCTGGTCCTGCGCAGCCCCAGGTGAAGACGACCCAGAAGGACTTCAACAGCCTGGCCCCGCGCGCCGCGCGCGAGGCACGGGTGTTCTTCTTTTGCGGCCCGGACGAGGCCGGCGCCAGCGATGCGGCCCATACCATTGCCGGACTGCTTGATGATCCAGGCGAACGGATCGAACTGTCTGGCGCAGAGCTGAAGCGCGATCCTGTCCGGCTCGGTGACGAGGCCCGCTCGCCATCGCTGTTCGGCGACAAACGTCATATCTGGGTCCGGGCCAACGGGGACGAGGCCCACGACGCGGTTGCCAACCTGATCGACGGCGACATTGCTGGCTGCCCGGTGCTGATCGTGGCCACCGGCGCCAGCGACAAGTCACGAACCGCGAAACTGCTGTCCGGGCGGCCTGACGCGCTGGTGGCCATGTTCCATCCCCCGGATCTGCGCAGCGTGACCGAGGCGGTCCGGCAGATGGCCGGTCCCGCTGGCCTGCGGCTGGGCGGCGATCTCGCCGAACGGATCGCAAGGGCGGCCGCGCTCGACACCCGCGTGGCCCAGTCCGAACTGACCAAGCTGGCCCTCTATCTCGATGCCAGCCCGGAAAGCCCCCGCAGCGTCGACACCGCTGCCCTCGAGGCAATTGGCGCAAGTACCGAGGATGATGGCTTTGCCGCCCTGGTCAGCGCGGTCCTGTCGGGTGAAACCGGACGGGTGGGAGCGGAACTGCGCCGGATGCACGAACTGGGGCTTAACCCGGTTGGCGTCCTTCTGGCCTTCGAGCGGCGCGCCGCCCAGTTGGCCCAGCTGGCCGGACGGCTCGGCCGGCGCAGCGATATCCCGGCGTTCTTGAAAGAAGAGATCGCTGCCCGCCGGGTGTTCTGGAAGGACGAGCGCGAACTCATCGTGCAGCTCAGGCGCTGGCGCGGACGGCGGCTGGCAAGGCTGATCGAGCGGCTGATGGACCTGCACCGGGCGCTGCTGGCCAACAGCCACAACGCCGAACTGCTGCTGGCCCGCGGCCTCACCGATATCGCCCGGGCCGCCGCCCAGCGTTCGTAACGGCCCGGTCCGGCGCTTGCCCCGCCTTTTGCGGCTTGTTTTTTGCCGCCCGCCCTTTTGCGGGTTGTGCATCGGCGCATTCTTGGCCACATTGGTGGCCGGTCGCGCTTTCTGCCTCTCCTGGGTGACTTGCTGCATCGAACATGGCCAGTCAGACTGCGCATTTCACCGGCCCTGAAGCCGAACATCCGGCGGCGTCCGGACCAATCGCCTCGCTCGAGCGGCGGCGGCTGCACTGTTATATTGCTCTCATTGTGGGGGATCTTGCGGCTCTGTTCGCCGGCTTCCTGCTGATCGGCTATCTCTATCTGGGACGCAACGGAATTGCCCAGACCGTCGTCCTGGCGCAATTGCTGTTGCCGATGTTCCTGACCGTTGCCCTTTACAACGGGTGCTACTCGCTCAGTGCCCTGCAAAGCAGCCGCAACGGTGCGATGAGAGCGCTGGCTGCGCTCGGAATCTCGGCGGCCGCCGTCGTCTTCATTGCCTTTTACACGAAGTCCAGCGGGGAATTCTCGCGGCTGGTATTCACCGCAGGGGTCTTCGCCTCGGCCCTGATTCTCGGCTGGATGCGCTTGCAGATGCGCAGCTTCGTCCGCTGGCGCTGCGGCGAAAATGTGGTGTCAGAAGTGGTCATCGACGATGGAGGCCCCCCGCTCAAACTGCCGCGTGCGCGCTATTTCGATGCCGCCGCGCTGAGCCTGTCCCCCAGCCTGAGCGATCCCCAGGCCCTGCACCGGATTGGCAACATTCTGGCTTTGGCCGACCGTGTGATTGTTTCCTGTCCGCCCGAGCGCCGCGCGACCTGGGCAATCATCCTCAAGGGCGCCAGCATCGAAGGGGAACTGGTCGATCCGGCAGTTTCCGATCTTGGCGCACTGGGTGCGCGGATCGCCTGTGGCCAGGGATTGCTGAAGGTTTCCGTCGGCCCCCTGGGCCTTCGCGCGAGGGTGATGAAGCGATTGTTCGATATCGCCGTGGCCGGGACGGCGGCGATCGTGCTGATGCCGCTGTTCCTGATCGTCGCCCTCGCCATCCTGATCGAGGACGGCAGCCCGGTGCTGTTCGTCCAGCGGCGGGTCGGTCGCGGCAACCGCTTCTTCGACATGTACAAGTTCCGCTCGATGACCCACGCCCTGAGCGACAGCGACGGCAAGGTCTCGGCCAGCAGGGAAGACAAGCGGGTCACCCGTGTCGGCGCGGTTATCCGTCGTACCAGTATCGATGAACTGCCCCAGATCTTCAACGTGCTGAAAGGCGACATGTCGATTGTCGGACCGCGGCCGCACGCGCTCGGCTCCCAGGCTGGCGACAAGCTGTTCTGGGAGGTGGATGAACGTTACTGGACCCGCCACGCGCTGAAGCCGGGACTGACCGGGCTTGCCCAGGTTCGCGGGTTTCGCGGTGCGACTGATCGCGAATCGGACCTTGCCAACCGGCTCGATTCGGATCTGGAGTACCTCGGCAAGTGGTCGCTGTGGCATGATTTGCGCATCATTTTCGGAACCTTGAAGGTGTTGATCCATGATCGCGCGTTTTGATCGGGGCGATTCGCAACTGCGGGAGAATCCCGGTTTCCTGCTGCATTGCAACAATCCAGGCCCCGAAATGTCCGAAATTTCCAAGGGATCCACGCGGAAACAGCAGAAATTTGGCCATTTTTTCGCAATTTCGGGCTAGACTCGGCAACCATCCCTATGGTAAATCGTCTTCATCATTGATCGGAGAACTGACCCGTGACTGCACAGTTTATCGCTGCCGCTGCTTCCGTTGCCCTCCTCGGGGCTGGCTTCGCCGGCATTGAAGGGACTCGTTCATCGGAGGTTCTGCCGGCCCATCAGATCGCTTTCACGAACGCTCAAGGTGCTTCGGGCGGTAAGTGCCGCGTCGATGTCGTCCGCACTGGAACTGCCGGCGTTGCTGACATCACCCGCTCGGAACTGAGCGACGGCACCTGTGTTTGCACCGTCACCACCGGACAGCCCAGCGTCAATGGCGCGGCCGAAAACGTGGTCAGCAACCTGCTGCGCGACCGTACTTGCGATGGCGCTCCCGCGCCGGGTCGCGAAGTTTCGCAGGCTGCCACTGGCGGTCCCGGCAACGCGCTGATTCCGGTACTCATCACCACGGTCGGCGCTGCCGGTCTTGCGGTGGCGATTGCCAACGACAGCAACGGCTGATCCGGCAACCACGAAGATAATGTATTTTGCAGAATTGAGCAGCCGGGCTAACCACCCGGCTCGCTTTTTTGTGCGCTGAGAGATCTGCGCAGAGAGATCGTTGCCGGGGGTAGCGGAGATGTCGGACAGGATCGCGCAGGCGAGAAGCGATCATCGGGTGATTCTTGCGCTGTCCGCACTTTTCGCTTCTTTGCTGCTGGGTGGGGGCGGATCTCCCGCGCCTTTGCCGGAACTGATCCTGCAAGGCCTGCTTGCTGTAATGGCCGCAGCCTGGATCCTGACCGCTCCGCAGGCGCTCGCTGCAACACCGCGCGCCGTTTGGGGTCTGGCAGCACTGATCCTCTCCTTGCCCCTGATGCAACTCGTCCCGTTGCCCCCCGCAGTCTGGCACTCTCTACCAGGACGTGAGGGGCAGCAGGCCGCGCTGGAACTGGTCGGTGCCGAGGATAGCTGGCGCAGCCTGTCGCTTTCGCCGGCCCGGACCCTCACCAGCTTGCTGGCGGCGGCCTCCGCGCTGCTTGTGATGGTGATGGCCTCGGCACTCGATCGCTCTGCCCGGTGGAAGCTGCTGTGGACGATCGCATTGGTCGGCGGGCTGACCTTGCTGCTCGGCACCGCCCAGATGTCTGGCGGCTCGGGCAATCCATTCCGGTTCTACGATGCCGAATTCGAATTCGTCAGCGGCTTTCAGGCCAACCGCAACAGCACGGCGGATGTGCTGCTGATTGCGCTGCTGGCAGGTTCGGCTGTGATGCGCCACCTTGCCGATCAGAAGCGGATCCAGCTTGGCCGGCTGCAGTTTGCCGGCGTGGTCCTTGCCTTCGATGCCGTGCTGATCATCGGCCTGGTCCTGACCGGTTCGCGGGCCGGCATGCTGCTGCTGCCGGTGGCGCTGCTGTTCCAGTACATCATTCTGCAGCCTGACAACCGCATCCACGCGCAGCGCCTGCTGGCAAGCCTGGCCGCCTTCGCCGCGCTGGCCGTGATTGCCGTTGTAACCTTGCGGAACAACAGGGCGATTGACGCGGTTCTGTCCCGGTTCACGCCCGAAGGTGAATTCCGGCTTGAACTGTGGCGCGACGCGCTGTTCGCGATGAACCAGTACTGGCCGGTCGGCTCTGGTCAGGGAACCTTTGTTCCGGTGATGATCGCGGTGGAACGGCTTGAGGTGATTGACCCGACGCTGCCCAACCGGGCGCACAACGATTATCTCGAACTGGCCGTCGGCGGCGGCTTGCCCGGCATGATCATCCTGGCAGCCGCATCACTGTGGATCGGCCTTGCCGCCCTGCGCGCACTTCGCCAGGCCAAGCAAGCGGACCGCGGACAGATCCTGTTCGCGATCGGCACCCTTACAGTGATTGCCTTGCATTCGCTGGTTGATTACCCTTTGCGCTCCATGTCATTGGCGGCAGTGGCTGCCGTGGCCGTCGGACTGCTGCTTCCGGCACGGTCCACCCAACCGATAAATCCCAGGGGATAGAACAGTGAAATTGGTGTGGCGTTGGTTCGCGATCGCGATGGCGGGGATGGCCTTGGCTGGCTGTCAGACGTCGCTCCGGTCGGATTCGCTTCCGCGCGGGGCTGCCGCCTATGAGGTCGCCCCGCCGACCGATACGGCAGCCAGGCCGCAAGCCTACCGGATCAATGCCGGGGACATGATCAGCGTTCAGGTGTTCCAGGAACCGGACCTTTCCGGCGACAAGATCCAGGTTGACGATGTGGGCCGGATTCAACTTCCGCTTGCTGGTGATATCCTGGCTGCCGGACTGACAGCGCCGGAGCTGGCGGCCGTGATCGCAGAGCGGCTTGGCCGCGAATACATCCGCAATCCCCGCGTCGTGGTGAGCGTCGTCACCACCCGCGACCAAACCGTGGCGGTGGAAGGCGAGGTCAAGGTGCCGGGGGTCTACAAGATTACCCCCAGCGACACCCTGCTTTCCTCCATCGCCCGCGCCCAGAGCCCGACCAATGTGGCGCGGCTGGACGAGGTTATCATCTTTCGCACCGTCAACGGCCGCCGCATGGGCGCACGTTTCGATCTGCGCGAGATCCGCGCGGGCCGCGCCCCTGATCCGCAAGTGCTAGGCGGTGACGTGATCGTGGTCGGCTTCTCGTCGCTGAAAGGCGTCTACCGCGATATCCTCCAGGCAGCTCCGCTGCTCAATGTCTTCACCCAATTCTGAGGCTGATACAGCAAATGGCATCGAACCCCGCCGATATCGGCCCAACCTTGCCTTCGCAGGCCGCAGTCACGCTGGATCACCTGAGCGACGAGGACATCTTCGGCGAAGGTAAGAAGCCTGGAATGGACCTGCGCTTCATTGCTGCCGCGATTCGCGCCAACCTGGTGAGCATCGTCGCGATCATCGCGGCGGCGCTGGCCTTGGCGCTGGTCGTAACGCTGCTTGACACCAAACGCTACACCGCTTCGGCATCGGTCCAGATCAACGACCAGTCGCAGCAGGTCCTCGGCGATGTCGAGGCGACAAGCGATCAGAATGTTTCGGCCTGGGATACCGAACGATTCCTGCAAACCCAGGTGGACGTGCTGAAAAGCCGCGCTCTCGCGCTGCGGGTGATCAAGCGCTTGCGCCTGGAGGGCAATGTCCGGTTCTATGAGCAGATGGAAGTGACCGTGCCCGACGCCAGCGCATCACCGGCGGCCGTGCGCGAGATGACCATTGCCCTGCTGCGCAAGAACATGCAGGTCCGCTTGCCGCGCAATTCCCGTATCGCCACGATTACCTTCGAAAGCACGGACCCGGCCCTGTCGGCGCTGGTGGCCAATGCCTTTGCCGAGGAATTCATCCAGGCTTCGCTGCAGCAGCGGTACGATAGCTCGTCCTATGCCCGCGAATTTGTCGGCAATCAGCTTCAGGAAGCCAAGGCCAAACTGGAACAATCGGAACGCGATCTCAACACCTATGCCCGATCGGCCGGTCTGATCCGCACCCGCGAAGCCGGCACCGCGCCCGATGGCGGCGGCGCGGGCAGCGGCGCATCCAGCATCACCACGGCCAGCCTGCTACAGCTCAACGCCGAGGCTTCGCAGGCCCAGTCGCGCCGGATCGCGGCCGAGGCCAAGCTCAAGTCGATCAATTCCAAGTCGCTGCTGTCTGACCGCGACGCCCTGCAGAACCCTGCGGTCCAGAACCTGTTCACCGAACGGGCCAAGGTCGAAGCGAGGCTCGAAGAAGAACTCACCCGGCACCTCGATGGGCACCCCACGGTGCGCCAGCTGCGCGCGCAGCTCAAGTCGATCGACGATCAGCTGAATCAGGCGGCCCAAAACGTGCGCAGCGCGGCCCGCGCCGAGTATGAAGCCGCGCTTGCCACGGAACGGCAGCTCAAGGCCCAGGTCGATGCGCTGAAGGCCGCCACGCTGAACGAGCAGGACCGGTCCGTGCAGTACAACCTGCTGGCCCGCGAGGCCGATACCAACCGCGCGCTGTATGACGGGCTGCTGCAACGCTACAAGGAACTCAACGCCTCATCCGGGATTTCGACCAGTAACATCTCGATCATCGACCGGGCCGATCCGCCGATGATCCCGTCTTCGCCCAACCTGCTCAAGAACCTGGCCTATGCCCTGCTGGCGGGGCTTGGCATAGCCGCGCTGTTCACCTTCCTGCGCAGCCAGTTCGACGATACCATCCGGGTTCCCGAAGATGTCGAGCACAAACTTGAACTGCCGCTGCTCGGCGTCATTCCCAAGGCGCGCGAAGGCGATCCCGATGTCGAACTGGCCGATCCGAAATCACCGGTTTCGGAAGGCTACAACTCGCTGCGCGGTGCGCTGCTGTACTCGACCAGCCATGGCCTGCCGCGCTCGATGCTGGTTACCAGCTCGCAGCCGTCGGAAGGCAAGACCACGTCCAGCTATGCCATTGCCGAGGGCCTCGCGCGGATGGGCCGCAAGGTGCTGCTGGTCGATGCCGACCTGCGCCGCCCTTCGATCCATCGCCGCCTGTCGCTGGACAACGAGCAGGGCATGACTACGCTGCTGACCTCGCAGGCTTCGATCGAAAGCGTGGTAAAGGATTCGGGCCACGCTGGGCTCAGCGTCATCACCTCTGGCCCGATCCCGCCAAGCCCGACCGAACTGATCGCCTCGACCCGGATGGAAGAGCTGATCGAGGAACTGACCGCGCTTTACGACGTGGTGGTGTTCGACTGTCCGCCAATCCTGGGTCTGGCCGATGCACCCTTAATGTCGGCGCTGGTCGACGGTGTGGTCTTTGTCATCGAATCCGAACGCGCACGGCGCGGCTCGCTCAAGGCCTCGCTGCGGCGACTGCGCACGATGCGGCCGATGCTGCTGGGTGCGGTCCTGACCATGTTCGATCCGAGCAAGGCCGGGCACCGCTATTCCGAATACTACGGCTACGAGTATTACACGTATACGCCTTCTTCCGAGAAGAAGGGCTGACGCATGGCGCGGCTCCACCCTTCCGCGATGGCCATGCTGGGCGGAGTGGTGCTTTACGCTGCACTGGCGCTCGGCAACGGCCTCGACCGGCTGTCGGCTACCCGGCCGCAGGTGGCCCAATGGGTTCCCGGCCCGCTTCGCGCCGAGGGCTGGCGGGCCGAGGCGGCGCGGCTGCTGGAAGCAGGCGACGGAGCCGGAGCGGCCGAATTGGCCAAGCGCGCCGTGCGCGCCGATCCGATCGACCCGCGTTCCACGGCCTTGCTTGGCGCTGGTCAACTGGCGGAACGCAAGGCCCTACAGGCCGATCGCGCGTTCCGGGTCGCCGCCCGGTTCGGCTGGCGCGATCCGCTGACGCAAATCTATTTCATGAACGCTGGCCTCGCCGCCGGGCAGCCGCGGCTTGCCGCGCTGCGGCTCGACGCCGTGCTGCGCCAGGCCCCGTTCCTGCCGGTGCGTGACATGCTGTTTGCCCGGTTCGAAGCGACGCCCGATGGGCGCGCAGCCTTGGCCGAACGGCTGGCGATGAGGCCGTCATGGACCGAATCCTACCTGACCCGCACGGGCGACCTCGCACTGCCCACGCTTCAGGCCCGCGCGGCGATCGTGGCGTCGATGAAGGGGCCGGACTGGAATTGCGACACGGTTGAACCGCTGGTTACCAAGCTGATCAGCAAGGGTGGAATCGGTGATGCCAAGCAGCTCTGGCTGGCCCAGTGCCCCCATGCCTCGCCGGGAATTGCCGATCCGCGCTTCACCCGCCTGCGCCGCAACGCCAATCCGGTCGCTTTCGAATGGAACCTGGCGGACAGCGGCGATGTTGCCCTTGCCCCGGGGACCAGCGAAGGTGGTTTGCTGGCCAGGGTTTCCGGTCCGGCCAGCTTGCCGATTGCCTGGCAGATGATCACGCCTGCCCCCGGCCGCTACCGCGTTTCGTGGACTGCACAAACTGCATCCGGCGCGGCCGCAAGGGGCGCGGGCCTGTCGCTCAGCTGCAAGCGCAATGACCGCCAGACGCTGCCCGCCAGTGACCTTGGAAAGGGGCGGTTCGAGGCGATTGTCACAATCGATGGTGCCTGCCCGGGGCGTTACCTGACCTTGTGGCTGGCGCCGGGAACCGAGGACGTGCGGTTCGACAACCTGGCTATCGCGCCGCTGTGACGCCCTCTTTCCGGCCAGCTTACTGATACAGCGCCTTGCGCGGCCCGAGATAGCCAAACAGGTACGCCGCCACCTTGCGCATCTGGATTTCCTCCGCGCCTTCGGTGATCCGGTACCGACGGTGATGGCGATAGATGTGCTCGAACGGCTTGTGCCGGGAATAGCCGATCCCGCCATGGACCTGCATCGCCCGGTCGGCAGCCTCGCAGACCAGCCGGTTGGCGTAGTAATTGCACATCGAGATCTTGTCCGAAAGGCGGTGTTCGATCTCCTTGTGTTCGAGTTGGTCCATCTCCCAGGCAGTCTTGTAGATTAGGGTGCGCAGCATTTCGCACTGGGTGGCCAGTTCGACGAGCGGGAACTGGATACCCTGGTTGCGGGCCAACTCCTGCCCGAAAGGCTTGCGTTCGCGGGCATAGCGGACCGATTCCTCGACGCAATAGGTCGCCGCGCCAAGTGAACTGGCGGCCTGGCGGATGCGGTTCTGGTGAACGAACGACTGGGCAATCGCAAGCCCGCCATCAACCGGGCCCAGAATCGCGCTGTCCGGGACCCAGACATTGGTGAAGCTGACACGCGGGTGGTCGGTCGGCATGTTGAAGGTCCAGAGGTATTCCTCGATGACCAGGCCCTCGGTTGGATTGGGCACGAGGAAGCAGGTGATCCCCTTGGCATCGCCGTCCTTGCCGCTGGTCCGCGCGAAAGTGGCGCAGTGAGTGGCCACGTGCATGCCGGTGGTCCACATCTTTTCGCCGTCGATCCGCCAGCCCGGCACTCCGCCGCGGGTTTCGCGCACGGCCCTGGTCTCCATGTGGGTGGCATCGGAACCGTGGTTTGGCTCGGTCAGACCGAAGGCGGTGCGGCGTTCGCGAGCAAAGCCACCAAGGATGAACTCCGTTTGCTGCTCCTCCGTCCCGAAATGTTCGAACATGGCCACAAACGGAAAGTTGCCAACGATCGAGTGTTCGTTCTGCAGATCGTTGTGCAGGCCCAGCCCCTTGGCGGCAAAGCGGTCACGGATCACCGCCATCCACAGGTTGGAGCCATCCTTTCCGCCATACTTTTTCGGCGCAGAAAAGCGCCAGTGGCCCGCCGCATCGGCGCGCCTGGTAGCTTCGACCAGCAGCATTTCCCATTCGTGGCGGGGCAAGCCGCCGTTCTCGAAATCGGTCCGCGCCCATTCACGGCGGTGGTCGAAGAAGCGGATGTTGTCGTCCTGCTCCTCCAGCGGCTTGATCTCCCTGGCGATGAAATCGTCCAGTTCGGCCAGATAGGCAACCAGGTCCTCGGGCAGGGCAAAATCCATCTCAGTTTCCTTCCCATTGTGCCCGCGCTGCGGCGAGGGCTGAATATTTCGGCATGTCGGCGGAAAGCTTGGCCAGCGCCATGCGGCGCAGCCGGGCCAGCAGGCCGGGAGTGGCCAGATCGACCCGGCCGGCCAGCAGATCGGCGGCCAGGGCGGCATCGGTGGCCACCGGGCGCTGCTCGATCTCGCGCGCGACGATGCCCAGCGCATTACGCGCCACCGCCAGGTCGAACTTGCCGCGCCCGGAAACCAGCGGCTTGATATCGCTGGCCAGCCATTCGGAAATGGCGGTCAGGATCTCCGCTCCGCTCGGCTCGCCAGTGGTCGGCGCCAACGGCTCCCGGGCCGGAGGCAGCGGGCGCTTGCGCTCCTCTTCCGGCGCAAGCTCCTCCAGCAGCAGCAGCAGGTCGAGTTCCTGCTCGGCCGTCCGGCGCGCCACGACGACACGCTCTACCGAGCGGTCATGACCGGCCCGCCAGAACCCGCCCATCTGCAGGCAGCCCAGCGCCCACCAGAAGGTGCGGTAGATCGTCCAGAACCGGAACCGGGCCGGGTCGAAGCGCTCCCCCCCTGCCTCCTCGTAAGCGGCGGCCAGTTCCTCCACCGTCGTCAGGCCATAACCTGGCCGGTCGGGCCGGGAAAAGCGCCAGACGGTCATGCAGCCAAAGGCCAGATCCTCGTGCCAGTCGCCGAGGTGCGCCAGTTCCCAGTCGAGCACTCCGGTCAGCCGCCCCTGCTCAAACATCAGGTTGCCAAGGCGAAAATCGCCGTGGACCAGCCGCGACGGGACCGGCGGCGGAATGTTCGCTTCCAGCCAGCGCAGCGCGAGGGCCAGGATCGGCCGGTCGCCGCCGTAATCAAGAAAACGCCGACGCAGTTCGCCCAGCGCTTCGGCCGTGTCCATCACTGGCACCGGCACACCGGTGCAATCGGTGCGATGGGTCGCCACCAGTTCGCGGGCGATGTCGCGGATTGCAAGCTGCGGATCGGCCTCGGCCAGGAAAGCATTCGGATCGGGCGAGCCAGAAATTGCGCGCATCACATAGCCCGATCCGATCCGGTCAGCCGGCTCCAGTTCGACCAGCACTTCAGGCGCCTTCACCCCGGCGGCGCGGGCGGCGCGGATCAGGGCTGCCTCCCCGGCATGGTCCATGGGCCGGCCGGCCATCATCGCCAGCGACGGCGCGCGGCGCAGCACGCAAATCTCATCCCCGGCGGCAAATCGCCAGCTCTCCATGTTGGCACCGCCCGACAGCCGTTCCAGCCCCTGCGGTGCCGGCAGGCCGACACGCGCCAGGGCGCGCGCCAGGCCATCGGCCAGGGGGGCGGCGCTTTCGGGATGGGACACGCCTGCGGCTCCTCTCGCTTGTCGTTTACCGCAGGGTTAATCGCGCGATTAAACGAGTCAAGCAGGCATGGACGAGGTGCCAACGAGAAGGGGCGCGAAGGTTGCCCGTCGCGCCCCGAACCGGGTGTGCCGAAAAGCCCGGAAGATTACATATTCTTGGCAGCTACCACAGAAGCGGCACCGGCTTCCTTGGCAGCGCCTTCAGCAGCGGCGCCGGCTTCCTTGGCAGCGCCTTCAGCCTTGGCGGCCGCTTCCGAAGCAGTGGCAGCAGCGTCGGTGGCGACAGCAGCGGCGTCCGAAGCGGTGTCGGTGGCGGCTTCAACGGCTTCCGAAGCGACGGCAGCAGCGTCGGTGGCAGCTTCCTGCGAGCAGGCCGAAACGGCGAGAGCGGCAACAGCGGCGAGAACGATCTTGCGCATTATTTCAAATCCTTGACAGTGGTGGACCACAGCCGACCCCCTTGCCCGTAAGCGCCCTGGACCGACCGGAAAGACTACCTTTGCGGTAGACTTCGAGCGAGCATTTAGTGACCTTGCAAGCACGATGCAAGCAATTGTCGATGGACCGATTCTAAGTGGCGCAAATCCGCCATTTCCGCTGTCCCTCCAATCGGTTCCGGCCAATCGGTTCCAGAATGCCGATCGGCGCCGTAAAGACGATCTTTACCATGCGATTCGCGCCTTACGCTGTGCCCCGCCCCCTGCTAGGCAGGAAGAATGGAAGCCAAGCAGCATCTCTATCTGGTCGACGGATCGTCCTATATTTTCCGCGCCTACCACCGCCTGCCCCCGCTGACCAACCCGGCCGGGGTGCCGGTTGGCGCGGTCTATGGTTATACCTCCATGCTGTGGAAGCTGGCCGACGATCTCAACCAGGCCGATGGCCCGACCCACATGGCGGTGATACTGGATGCCAGCGGCAAGAGCTTTCGCAATGACATCTTTCCCGCTTACAAGGCCAACCGTCCGCCCCCGCCGGAGGACCTGAAGCCCCAGTTCCCGCTGGTCCGCGATGCCACCCGTGCTTTCAACCTGCCCTGCATCGAGGAACAGGGCCTCGAAGCCGACGACCTGATCGCCTCTTACGCCCGGGCCGCCTGCGAGCGCGGCTGGGACGTGACGATCGTCTCGTCCGACAAGGACCTGATGCAACTGGTCGGCCCCTGCGGTGCGGGCCACATCGACATGCTCGACACGATGAAGAACGTGCGAATCGACATTGACGAGGTGAAGGAGAAGTTCGGCGTAGCGCCGGAGCTGGTCGGTGATGTGCTGGCGCTGATGGGCGACGCGGTTGACAATATTCCCGGCATCCGCGGAATCGGCCCGAAAACCGCAACCAAACTGATCCAGGAACACGGCAGCCTGGAAGCCGCACTGGCCGCGGCGCAAGGCATGAAGCCGTCCAAGCTGCGCGACAATCTGATCGAACATGCCGAAATGGCTCGCCTGTCGCGCTTGCTCGTTGCGCTGAAGGAGGACTGCCCCCTGCCCCAGGCGCTCGACGACCTGAAGCTGGGCGCGATCCCACCCGATCCGCTGGCGGCATTCCTGGAGGAACACGGGTTCAATTCCCTGCTCAAGCGGCTGGGTGACGGACGCGGCAGCCCAGAGCGCAAAGTGCAGCTGCACCCGGCAAAGCCCGTTACGGCCGGGGCTGCGCCAGGGGCCGGCGGCAGCCGTCAGCCGCTGCCCGATCTGCCCGCGATCGACCGCAGCCTCTATGCCTGCGTCCAGGATGAGGACGAGCTGGCCGTCTGGATCGAACGCGCCATGGCCGCCCGGCTGGTGGCCTTCGATACCGAAACCAGCGCGCTGGATGCGATCTCGGCCGATCTGGTCGGGGTCAGCCTCGCGCTTGGCCCGGGGCAGGCCTGCTACATCCCGCTGGGCCATGGCGGGAGCGACATGTTTGCCGAGCGGCCGCGTCAGATTGACCGCAAGCGCGCTCTTGAAATGCTGAAGCCGCTGCTGGAGAGCGATGCGGTGCTGAAGGTGGGGCAGAACGCCAAGTACGATCTCAACGTGCTGGCCCGGTACGGCATCGCGGTCAGCCCGATCGACGATACCATGGTGTTGAGCTTCGATCTTGACGCCGGACGCAGCGTGGAGGGCATCGGTGGCGGCCACGGCATGGACGAGCTGGCGATGCGCCACCTCGGCCACACCTGCATCGCCTTCAAGGATGTCTGCGGAACCGGCAAGAAAACGATCTCCTTTGCCGAGGTGCCGCTGGACCGCGCGAGCGAATATGCCGCCGAAGATGCCGAAGTGACCTGGCGGCTCCACCGCCTGCTGAAGCATCGTCTCCCAGACGAGGGCGCGGTGCGGGTCTATGAACGGGTTGACCGCCCGCTGGTGCCGGTGGTGGCGCAGATGGAGCGCCACGGGATCAAGGTCGACCGCGAGCGTCTGGCCGCCCTTTCCAGCACCTTTGCCGAGGAAATCGCCAGGCTGGAGGGCGAAATTCACGCCCTCGCCGGGCAGCCCTTTACCATCGCCAGCCCCAAGCAGCTGGGCGAGATCCTGTTTGACAAGCTGGGCTTCAAGGGCGGCAAGAAAGGCAAGACCGGGCAGTACTCCACCGACCAGTCGGTGCTGGAAGGGCTGGCCGGGGAAGGCGCGGAAATTGCCACCAAGGTGCTGGAATGGCGCCAAGTGTCCAAGCTGCGCAGCACCTATACCGAGGCCCTGCAAGAGGCGATCAATCCTGATACCGGCCGGGTTCACACCTCCTACTCGCTGGTCGGCGCGCAGACCGGACGGCTCAGTTCAACCGAGCCCAATCTGCAGAACATCCCGATCCGCACCGAGATCGGCCGCCAGATCCGCGATGCCTTTGTGGCCGAACCCGGCAACGTGATCCTGGCCGCCGATTACAGTCAGATCGAATTGCGCCTCGCCGCACACATGGCCGACGTGCCAGAACTGAAGGAGGCTTTCGCCGCCGGCGAGGACATTCATGCCCGCACCGCGCAGGAAATGTTCGGCGAGGTCAACCGCGACACCCGCGGGCGGGCCAAGACGGTCAACTTCGCGATCCTCTATGGCATCAGCCGCTGGGGCCTGGCGGAACGCCTGGGCATCACCCCCGAAGAAGCCCAGGCAATCATTGACCTCTATTTCCAGCGCTTCCCCGGGATTCAGCACTACATCCACGAAACCCTGGCAAGCGTGCGCGAGAAGGGTTTTTCGGAAACGCTGTTCGGGCGGAAATGCTGGTTCCCCCGGATCACCTCGTCCAACCAGAACGAGCGCGCCGGATCGGAACGCGCGGCAATCAACGCCCCGATCCAGGGCACCAGCGCCGACATCATCAAGCGCGCGATGGTGCGAATGATGCCGGCGCTGCAGGCGGTCGGCCTTGGCCACGTGAAAATGCTGCTGCAGGTCCACGACGAACTGGTGTTCGAACTGCCGGCGGACGACGTGGCGCGGGCAAGCGAAGTGATCCGCAGCGTGATGGCCGGCGCGGCGGAACCAGCCGTGCAGCTCAGCGTGCCGCTTGGGGTGGAGATCGGCACCGGCCCCAGCTGGGGCGCGGCGCACTGATCCCCTAACCGTGCTTCTTGCTGCGGGTCGGCTCCACCATGCCTGGGGCGATGAAGCCGATCGGGTTGAGATTGACCGCCGCCGCGCGCTTTTTCAGCTCGCCGCGCAGCTTGAGGTATTCGGCCTCCATTTCCGGCGAGACAGTTGCGCGCGAATCCGCGAGCGCCTTGCGGAAATCGTCAGCCGAAACGGTCTTGACCTTGGCCCCATGGGCGCGGATCGCGTTCATCCCCGCGCGGCGGGTCAGGTCTTCAAGGTCAGCGCCGGTGAACCGCTCCGCCTCGCGCGCGATTCCGCCAAGATCGACGTCCTTGGCCAGCGGCATGTCCCGGGTGTGGATCTTCAGGATATGCTCGCGGCCCGCAGCATCGGGCGTGCCGACATAGACCAGTTCGTCCAGCCGGCCCGGACGCAGCAGCGCCGGATCGACGAGGTTCGGCCGGTTGGTTGCGCCAATCACCACGACCGATGACAACTCTTCCATCCCGTCCATTTCGGCCAGGATCGTGTTGACCACCCGCGCGGTCACCTGCGGCTCATTCGCGCCGCTGCCACGCGCCGGGACCAGGCTGTCGATCTCGTCGATGAACACCACGCAGGGGGCAACCTGCCGGGCGCGGGCAAACAGGCGGCTGATCTGCTGTTCGCTCTCGCCATACCATTTGGACAGGAGGTCGCTCGACTTGATCGAAATGAAATTCGCCTCGCTCTCCTTGGCCACCGCCTTGGCCAGCAGGGTCTTGCCGGTGCCGGGCGGGCCATAGAGCAGAAAGCCCTTGGCCGGCCGGATGCCGAGCCGCCGGAACGCCTCCGGGTTCTTCAGCGGCAGTTCGATCCCTTCCTTCAGCTTGTCCTGCGCTTCGTCGGCGCCGCCGATATCGGCCCAGCCCAGGTTCGGCACCTGAACCATCACTTCGCGCATGGCCGATGGCTGGACGCGCTTCAGTGCGGAGAGGAAGTCGTCACGGGTGACGGTCAGTTGCTCCAGCACTTCGGGCGGGATCGTCCGGGCTTCCAGGTCTAGCTGCGGCATGATCCGGCGCACCGCGTCCATCGCCGCTTCGCGCGCCAGCGCGCCAAGATCGGCACCGACGAAGCCGTGGGTCGTGCGGGCCAGCTCGTCGAGATGGACCCCTTCGGCCAGTGGCATGCCGCGGGTATGAATCCCCAGGATCTCGCGCCGGCCACTTTCATCCGGCACGCCGACCACGATCTCGCGGTCGAACCGGCCAGGGCGGCGCAGCGCTTCGTCGATCACGTCGGGCCGGTTGGTGGCGGCAATCACCACGATGTTGGTCCTGGTGTTCAGCCCATCCATCAAGGTCAGCAGCTGGGCGACCAGCCGCTTTTCCGCTTCGCCCGGCGAACCAGACCGCTTGGGCGCAATCGAATCGATCTCGTCGATGAAGACGATCGACGGCGCCGCCTTGGCCGCTTCCTCGAACACCTCGCGCAGGCGCCGCTCGCTCTCGCCATAGGCGCTGCCCATGATTTCCGGGCCGTTGATCGTGAAAAAGCTCGCGTCGCTTTCGTTCGCCACGGCCTTGGCCAGCCGCGTCTTGCCCGTACCCGGCGGGCCATGCAGCAGCACGCCCTTGGGCGGATCGACCCCAAGGCGGGTGAACAATTCGGGATAACGCAGCGGCAGTTCCACCATTTCGCGCAGCTGGCGGATCGTATCGCCCATCCCGCCGACATCGTCGTAATTGACCTCGCCCCGGCCCGCGCGGGCTTCCTCGAACTCCTCGCGCAGTTCGACTTCGGTGCTCTCGTCGATGTGAACGATGCCCTTGGGCACGGTCGAAACGACGGTCAGGCGGATCTGGGTGAGGGCAAAGGCGGGGGCGTTGAACATCCGGGCCACTTCGGGCGGCATGTCGCGGACCTGCTGCTGGCCGGTGGTGGCAACAACGTCCCCGGCGACGAGCGCGCGGCCAAAGAAGTTGCGCTTCAGTGCCTGGCCCGGTCCTTGAAGGCGCATCTCGCGCTGGGCCGGGGCAAAGATCACACGGGCGGCGGGCTTGCTTTCGGCCTTGCGGACCTGAACGTGATCGCCCGATCCCGCCTCGGCATTGCCGCGTTGCAGGCCGTCGAGGCGAATCACCTCCAGCCCCTCGTCTTCGGCATAGGCGGCCTGGACCCGGGCGGCGGTGGTGCGCTTGCCCTCGATCTCGATCACGTCGCCTTCGGTCACGCCAAGCGCGGAAAAGGCCGAGCGCGGCAGCCGGGCAAAACCGTTGCCGCTTTCTTCCTGCCGGGCTGCGGCGACCTGAAGCTTGACGGATACGGGAGAAGTTTCGGCCATTTGCGTTCCAGACTGCTTGGGTTGGATGCAAAGCTAGGAACGGTTGG
>JBKBSV010000018.1:0-29980 GCA_046291115.1 Novosphingobium sp.
GATCGGGGTCATCGCCCCGGTTTCAAGGTCCAGCCAGTAAAGGTTGGTCTTGGTCACCGAGATATAGTTGGCGACAACCGCCTGCCGGTTGCCGGGGGCAAAGCCGGCAATCGCCCAGCCGCCACCCTCAACCTGCCTGACCATCCGGTCGGTCTTGGGATCGCGCGGATCCATGATGTAAAGGTCGGTATCGCGGCCGTTGCGGCGGGTGGAGCTGTAGGCGATCCACTTGCCGTCCTTGCTGACAGCGTTGAGGCCGTTGCGGCTGTTGCCGTCGGTCAGCAGGGTCAGCTTGCCGTCCTTCAGTGTATAGAGCTGAAAGAATTCGTTGCCGCCTTTGTCCTTCTGGACGATCAAGGTGCCGTCGCCCGGCAGGAAGGTGCCGCGCAGCGGCTCCGGCTCGAAGCTGATCTGGGTGCGGGCCATGCCCGGACCCTTGACGGTGTGGAGCTGTGCCACGTTGCCGAAGCGGGTGGAAATCAGCATCGATTTCGACACCGGGTCCCAGTCGACAAATCCGGCAGTGCGGAATTCCATGTAGGGGCGGGTCGCTTCGACCAGGCTCATCGGGACGGGCGGAATGCCGTCGGCTTCCAGCGCGGCCGGCTTGGGTGCAGCCGGCATCGGCGCGCTGGCTGCCGTGGCCGGCGCGGTCTGCGCGAAAGCGGCGCTGGGCAGGGTCAAGGCGGTAAGGGCAAGCAGCAGGTGGCGCATGGCAGGAATTCCCGTGGTTCGGATTGCAAGGCTCCAAGTTGTGGCCGGGCTTGGCCTTGCGGGCAACCGGGCAATCGACGAATGGCCAATGCCGCCCCGTCAAGCGTTGGCGGTCAAACGCTGGCGCGAATATAAAGAAATTAACCATTTCGGCATAGGGAAATACTCAGCCGGTCTCACCGGGGCCGGTGCATTCAGGGGCAAACCACGCAAGGAACACCAGAGTCATGAAATTTCTGAACAAGCTTCGCCGGGACATCGCCGGTGCAACGGCAATCGAATACGGGCTGATCGCTGCCCTGATCGCGGTTGCCGCGATTACCGCCATGCAGGGCCTCGGCAACGAACTGCAGACCACGTTCAACACCACGTCGTCGGCCATGCAGGGCGGCAACGCCGCCTGACCCGCACCAGGGCGTAATAATGGGCATAATGGGCCGGCAAGCGCCGCACTGGCGCTTGCCGGCCTTGTTGCATCCGCGCCACGGGGCCTGATCAAAACGGCAGGATTCCGGCTTTCCGGCGGCTGAAGCCGATACATTCGTCGACAAATTACGCTGGTTTGGCTATCGCGGCGTTGATTATTGCGGTTTTGATCCTATTGGGTCAGCCAGAAGATCCACGTGTGCCTTCTCCCCAGGAGGGCCTTCAGTGGGCCTTGCTTGCGAAGTTTTCAGGGAGTGAACAATGAAACTTACCCTTGCCCTCAGTGCCGGCGTGTCGGCTGCGGCGCTCATGCTCCTGCCGGTTGCCCCGGCGATGGCTCAGACTGCGGAAGATGAAGGATCGTCCGAGCCGGAAATCGTCGTCACCGCCCAGGGCCGCGCCCAGGCGCTGGCCGATGTCCCGGTCGCGATCTCGGCGGTCAACGCCGAAGCCCTTGCCAACAGCGGCGCCAACGACATCCGCCAGCTCAACCAGCTGGCGCCCTCGCTGATCGTCTCCTCGACCGGCTCCGAGGCCAATGGTGCCGCCCGTATCCGCGGGATCGGCACCGTGGGCGATAACCCTGGCCTGGAAAGCTCGGTTCCGGTGTTCATCGACGGCGTCTACCGCTCGCGTTCGGGCATTGGCCTCAACGAACTGGGCGAAATCGACCGCGTAGAAGTGCTGCGCGGTCCGCAGGGCACGCTGGGCGGCCGCAACTCGTCGGCGGGCATGATCTCGATCCATTCGAAGAAGCCGTCGTTCACCTTCGGCGGTTCGGGTGAGGCGACCTACGGCAACGAACATTTCATCCGCCTGGCCGGCAGCCTGACCGGGCCGCTGTCTGAATCGGTGGCCGGCCGGATCGATGTCGTTGCGGTCAAGCGCGACGGCTTCCTGGAAGATCCGCAGAACAACATCGACGTGAACAACCGCAACCGGTTCTTCGTGCGCGGGCAGATCCTGTGGGAACCGTCGAGCGACATCTCCGTGCGCCTGATCGGTGACTATACCTGGCGCAAGGAACGCTGCTGCGGCGCGATCTATGTCGACAGCAGCGTCAATCCGTTCATCGGCAATCTGAACAATCCGTCGACCCCGCTCACGCCGCTGCAAACCAGCGGCAACAACATCATCAACGTCCTGCGCGATCTGGGCCAGCCGCTGGCCGGGTTCAATCCGGGCTATGACCGCACGATCTATGTCTCGCCGGGCCGCAAGTACGATGGCAAGACCAAGGATTACGGCGGTTCGGCCGAAATCAAGTGGAACCTGGGCGGGGCCACGCTGACCTCGATCACTGCATACCGCGAATACCGTTCGGGCCAGGCCAGTGATACCGATTACAGCCGGGTCGATATCCTGTTCCGCTCCCCCAGCGACGATGCCTATCGCCAGTTCCACACCTTCACCCAGGAACTGCGCCTCCAGGGCGAAGCCTTCGACGGCAAGCTGGACTGGCTGATCGGCGGCTTTTACGCCAATGAGAAGCTGACGCTGAAGGAAAATCTGAAGTTCGGCAACCAGTATGGCCGCTTTGCCACCTGCCGCGTCATTTCCGGCGGTGGTCTGGCCGGGCTCTATTCGCCGACCAGCCCGCTGTGCCTTGTGCCGGGCGTCGGTCCGGCCACGCTGGCTGCGGCCACCGGGGCTTCGGGTCCGGACATCGTTGCCGCGTTCACCGCGCTTGACCAGATGGGCAATGTCGGTTCCACCACCGATACCTATCGCCAGAACGGTGAGAACTGGGCGCTGTTCACCCACAACATCTTCCACATCACCGATCGCCTCGATCTGACGCTGGGCCTGCGTTACACCAACGACAAGAAGGACTTCAGCGCCACCTTCGGCAACAACAACACCGTCTGCACCACCGTGCAGGGGCTGTTGCTGGACGATCTGGCAAGCCCCAATGCCACCGCCCGCGCGCTGGCCGGGGCCGCGATCGCCCTGTCGTGCCAGGGCAACTCGACCGCGGAACTGAACGGCGTTTCGATCAATTCCAAGCGCAGCGAAGACGAATGGACCGGGACTGCCATCCTGTCCTACAAGGCGACCGACGACCTGATGCTCTACGGCAGCTATTCGCGCGGATACAAGGCCGGTGGGTTCAACCTTGATCGTTCCGCGCTCAAGTCGCCGATCCTGCCGTTTGCCGCTACCCCTGGCGGCGCCCAGGCGCTGGTCGGCAACCTCCAGTTCGCCCCGGAACTGGTGAACGCCTATGAAGTCGGCGCCAAGTATGCGACCGGTCCGTTCAGCGCGAGCGTCACCCTGTTCCGTTCGGACTTCAGCAACTTCCAGCTCAACACGTTCAACGGAACCGTCTTCCTGGTCCAGTCGATCAACGGCTGCAAGGCCAGCCTGGGCGGTGCCGACCGCGACCTGAGCGCCGCCACCGGCGCCTGTGCGGCAAGCGATGTCAGCTGGGGCGTGCGGGCCGAAGGGGTCGAGCTGGAAACCGCGCTGGTCCCGGCCCGCAACCTGCGCGTCACGGCCGGTCTGACCTATTCGCAGACCAAGTACCGCGAGAACCTGGTCGGCAGCACGACAGGCGCGCCGCTCGATCCGGCCCTGCGCAAGCTGCCTGGCAACTTCATGTCGAACGCGCCGGAAGCGGTGATCACCACCAGCATCGCCTGGACCCCGGATATCGGCAGCAACGGCCTTTCGGCGCTGTTCTACGTCGATAGCCGCACCACCAGCGACTATAATACCGGTTCGGACCTGTTCCCGCAGAAGGCGCAGGACGCCTTCACCATTGTCAACGCCCGCGTTGGCCTGCGTGGTCCGGACAGCAACTGGTCGCTGGAATTCTGGGTGCAGAACCTGTTCGACAAGGACTATGCCCAGGTGGCGTTCAACACGCCGTTCCAGGGGGGTACCACCGCAGCACCGTTCACCGATCCGAACTATCCGGGCGGCCGGCAGCTGTTCTCGATGTTCCTTGGCGAGCCGCGCACTTTCGGCGCGACCCTGCGCACCAAGTTCTGATCCCGGTCGGAACCTGAAGACAAGTGGCCGGGGCGGTGTGAAAGCATCGCCCCGGTTGCTTTTTGGAGACGGCTGGCCTTAGGCATGGTGCCTGAAGGAGCCGCCATGGAACCGCGCACACAAGCCCTTGACCTGCTGACCCGCTATTACGCCGCATTCAACGCGGGTGACTGGCCGGGGATGCTGGCCTGTCTCGATGAACGGGTGATTCACGATATCAACCAGGGCGGCCGGCAGATCGGCAAGGCGGCCTTTGCCGATTTTCTGGCCCATATGGGCCGCTGCTACCGCGAACGGCTGGACGGGATCGTCCTGATGGCCAGCGACGATGGCAGCCGGGCAGCGGCGGAATTCACGGTCCACGGCCAGTATCTCAGCACTGACGAGGGCCTGCCCGAAGCGTCCGGACAGACCTATGTCCTGCCCGCCGGAGCGTTTTTCTCGATCGCTGGCGGACTGATCACGCGGGTGACGGTCTATTACAACCTGACCGACTGGACCCGCCAGGTCGGCGGATGAGCGTCCGGGTCATGTCCCTGACCGGTGTGGACCTGCACGCCGCGCTGCCGGACCTGGCGGCGCTGCGGATCGCGGTGTTCGCCGCCTGGCCCTATCTCTATGCCGGTTCGCAAGACTATGAGCGGGAATACCTTGCCGAATTCACTGCTGCGCCCGATGCCGTGCTGGTTGCCGCCTTCGATGGCGGGCGGATTGTTGGCGCGGCCACGGCCAGCCCGCTGGCCGCGCAGGACGATTATATCCGCGCCCCGTTTGACGCGGCGGGGATCGATCCGGCCGGGGTGTTCTACTTCGGGGAAAGCGTGCTGCTGCCGCCATACCGAGGGCAGGGGATCGGCCATGCCTTTTTCGATCAGCGCGAAGCGGCGGCGCAGCGCTGGGGCGCCAGCCATGCCGCCTTTTGCGCAGTCGTGCGTCCCGCCGATCACCCGGACCGGCCGGAAGAATATGTCCCGCTCGATGCCTTCTGGACCCGGCGTGGTTATGCCCCGGTGCCGGGCATGATCGGCACGTTTCATTGGCAGGACCACGGCGAGGTGGCAGAAAGCGCCAAGCCGATGCAATACTGGCTGCGCGCGCTGTGACCCGCTTTACCCTGGCGGCCGCGCAGTATCCGATCGAGGCGCTGGGCGATTGGCAGTCCTATGTTGCCAAGCTTTCCCTGTGGGTAGATCGCGCGGCAGCGGGCGGGGCGAAGCTGGCAGTATTCCCTGAATACGGCGCGATGGAACTGGCCAGCCTCGATCCCGCGACGATGGACGATCTGGCCGGATCGCTGGAAGCGGTGGCGGCGCTGGCGGCGCAGGTCGATGCCTTGCACGCGGACCTTGCGGCGCGGCACGGGCTGCATATCCTTGCCGCATCGATCCCGGCACGGTGCGCGGATGGCCGCTTTGTCAACCGCGCGCGGCTGTTCACACCGGGGGGCAAGCTGGGCATTCAGGACAAGCTGGTGATGACCCGGTTCGAGCGGGAAGAATGGCACGTCAGTGCCTCTGCGCCGCTCAGGGTATTTCGCACCAGACTTGGAATGATCGGCATAAACATCTGCTACGACAGCGAATTTCCGCTGCTGGCCCGTGCCCAGGTGGAGGCCGGGATGGAGCTGCTGCTGGTGCCGTCCTGCACCGACAGCCTTCACGGTTACTGGCGGGTCCGGCTCGGCAGCCAGGCCCGCGCGCTGGAAGGGCAGTGCTATGCCGTCCATTCTCCGACCGTGGGTGAGGCGCCGTGGTCCCCGGCGGTCGATGTCAATCGCGGCGCGGCGGCGGTCTATGGCCCGCCCGACCGGGGCATGCCCGCCGATGGCGTGGTGGCGATCGGGGTGATGGACGCCGCGCAGTGGGTCTTTGCCCAAGTCGACCTTGCCCGCGTGGCCGATCTGCGCGCGGACGGCAAGGTGCTCAATGCCCGCCACTGGGCAGAGCAGCCGGGCGGCGATGCATTGCCGGTGGTCGAAGTGGTGGACTTGACCTGAGCGGCAGGGCAGTCTGCCGTCATGCACAAGTTCCTGATCCCGTTCGCTCTCCTCATCCTTCCTGCCACGGCGCTGGCCGAGGCCCCCGCTGGCCAGCGCTCGGTGGGATTGCCCGCGCCCCGGCCGCAGACGCTTCAGCAGGAAGTGGAAGCCCGGCTTGCCACCGCGCCGCAAGGCACGCGCTTCGGCCTGCTGGTGGTCGACGAACAGGGGCAGGTGGTGGTTTCGGTCAATGCCGATCAGCGCTTCATCCCGGCATCCAACACCAAGATGTTCACGACCGCGGCGGCCTATGCGCTGCTGCCGGGAATGGACCAGGAAGACGCGGCTTCCGGCACCCAGGTGGCACTGGTTCAGGGCAAGGAGCGGCAGGGACCGGATGCGGTGCTGATCGGACGCGGCGATGCCCGGATGTCAAGCGCGCCCGATTGCAAGGTCAACTGCCTTGCCCACCTGGCCGATGCGGTCGCGGCCAGGACTGATCGGGTCCACGACGTGATTGGCGATGACAGTCACTGGCCTGACCAGCGCTGGGTGCCGGGGATGAGCTGGAACAACATCGGCACCGATAGCGGCACGGCGGTATCCGCGCTCAACCTGGATGACAACGAATTGCTGATCCGGGTCACGCCGGCAAGCGAAGGCCAGCCGCCGCTGCTTGAAATCGGCGATTACTTCGAGGTCGACAACCAGGCGGTCACCACCCCAGCGGGCAGCCGGTCCGCCCTGTTTGTGGAGCGCCCCGTCAATGGCAACCGGCTGCGGGTCTATGGCTCGATCGCCGCCGATTCGAGGGGCTGGAGCGACCGGATCGGGATCGACGATCCGGCCCATTACAGCGCCTGGGTGCTGCGCAGGATGCTGATCGCGCGGGGGGTGAAAGTGACCGGGACGGTGCGGGTCATGCATCGCCCGGTCCACGGCCATGATCTGCCCGCAAAACCCGGCCCGTCGGTTGTGCCGCCACCGGTGGTCACTGTCCCGCTTGCCAGCCTGACCCCGCCGCCGCTGGCCCAAGACGTGGTGCGGATCAACAAGGACAGCCAGAACGTCCACGCCCAGGTCCTGTTCCGCAGGTTGGGCGAACTTGCAGGCACCGGCTCGGAAGAGTGGGCCGCGCAGGCGCTGAACGGCCTGTTCGAGAAGGCCGGCATTCCCCGCTCTGGCTATGACTTTTCCGATGGTTCGGGCATGTCGACCTATAACCGGATCAGCCCGCGCGCGGCAGTGATGCTGCTGCGCTGGATCGATACCCAGCCATGGGGAGCAGCCTGGTATGCCTCGCTGCCGGTCGCCGGGAAGGATGGCACGCTGCGCCGCCGGTTCGTCGGCACGCCGCTGGAAGGAAAGCTGTTTGCCAAGACCGGCACGCTTAACGCCACCAATGCCCTGTCCGGCACTTTCATTACCCGCAGCGGGCGGCGCTTTACTTTCGCGTTCCTTGCCAACGATGTGCCGAGCGGCACATCGGTGCTGGGGCTGATGGAAGCGGTGCTGGTGCAGATCGCCATGGCCAATTGAACAATTCGGACATCGTCTTGTTGCGGCGCTGCAACACAATTTCGCAAATCCCCGGCAATCCATCCTGAAACGGGACTGATTGCTGCAATCGGGGCTGGCGGTGCATGGGCGCTTTGCTAGTCTGCCGCCAACCGAAATCGTGGTTGAATAGGGGGATTCATGAATACTCGCAGCTTCGTGCGCGCCGCCTTGGCTTGCGGTGTCGCGCTGGGGGCCTTTGCGGCTCCGGCCTTGGCCCAGACGGGGGCTGACATCACCTCGCCCAATGCGGCGCAAGCCGATGAAGGCAAGGCGATCATCGTTACCGGATCGCGGATCAAGCGCGATCCTGCCAAGAGTGCGCTGCCGCTGGAAATCATCACCAATGTCGATATCGAACGCAACGGCATCGCCAATCCCGAAGCGCTGAACATGTTCCTGACCGCGAACGGTTCGGGCGCGGATAACCTGGCATCGAATGCCGACGTCACCACTGGCGCCCAGCGCGGCACCAACGGCCTGTCGGCGGCCAACCTGCGCGGGCAGGGCAGCGCCGCCACTCTGATCCTGCTCAACGGCCGCCGCGTGGCCGCGCATGGCCTGTCGGGCGGGGCGGTCGACGTCAACCAGATTCCTTTCGCTGCGATCGAGCGGGTCGAAGTGCTGAAGGACGGGGCTTCGGCCATCTACGGCACCGATGCGATCGGCGGGGTGGTGAACTACATCACCAAGTCGAACTTCAACGGCGTGTCGATCAGCGGCTCGGCCGACATGACCGAACAGGGCGGCGGCAACATCTACCGTCTGTCGGGCGTGGCCGGGTTCGGCAATCTCGACGATGACGGCATCAACGTGATGGCGGCCGTTTCCTATAGCTGGAACAAGATTCTGCGCGGCTCGCAGCGCGATTTCGTCAACGGCAACCAGCCGCTGCGGGGCCTGTCGGTCGATACCCGCGGCACCCCGATCGCCACCCTGTTCGGCATCGGTGCCAATGCCTTCCAGAACCCAACCGGTTCGCTGCTGGCCGGCCTGACCTTGACCGCCCCCAACGGCGGCAATGCGGCCGCTGGCGGGATCAACTTCCTTGATCTGCCGGGCGGCGTCGGGTGCGAAAGCATGGACGGCGGCATGGCCTATGACTGGGAACTGTGGAACTCGCCCAACAGCTATTATGCCTGCGCCTGGGATACGGGCCGTGCGGCGGTGATCCAGCAGCCGATCGAAACCTTGACCTACTATGCCAAGGCGACCGTCAAGCTGGGCGGCGATCACCGGCTGGTCGGCGAATTGACCGGATCGGATGCGGATTCGGCCAAGAGCTTCAGCAATGCCCAGCTTTCGGCCAATACCAGCAGTCTGCCCTGGGCCTATCCGCTCAACGGGCTGACCGCACCGACCTATAACGCGATCTTCAACGCCTTGCTGGCGGCTTTCCCCGGCAGTGCGGCAACGCTGAATGCGCGCTATGGTCGGCCGCTATCGGGCCGGTGGCGCTGCGTCGCCTGCGGCCCGCGCGAGTACAAGACCAATTCGCGCACCCTGCGCGCCATGCTCAGCGTCGAAGGCCCGCTGCCGTTCGAGGGCTGGGATTACAAGGTTGCCGCTAGCCACGCCGAGAGCGAGACCAAGTCGATCCTCGGCAGCGGTTACTACTATCGTGGCACGCTGAGCAACGGCTCGCCCGATCCGCTGGCCCCGATCGCTCCGGGTGCGACTACCCCGGGTCTGGTCGGCCTGATCAATTCGGGCATCCTGAATCCGTTCAGCCTGACCCAGACCGACGCCGCCCTGGCCGGGCTGAAGGCGGTCTCGGCTTTCGGCACCACGCTTTACGGCGGCCGCTACACGGTCAAGGAAATCGATGCCTCGATTTCCGGTCCGCTGTTCGATCTGCCGGGCGGCCCGGTGCAGATGGCGCTCGGCGTCGACTGGCGGCGCGAAACCTACAGCTTCAACGGTTCGGATGCTGCGGTGGCCGGCCAGCCAGTGATTTTCCTGGCCGCGTTCGATAATGTCAACGCGCTCACTCCCAAGCAGCGCACGGTGAAGGCGGGCTATGTCGAAGTCGACGTGCCGCTGCTGGATAACCTGAACATCACCGGCGCTGTGCGCATCGACGATTACAGCGGTTTCGGCACCACCACCAATCCCAAGGTTTCAGTCAAGTTTCAGCCGATTGACTGGCTGATGTTCCGCGGTTCGTATTCGACCGGTTTCCGCGTGCCGAGCTTCAACCAGATCTTCAACGGCAACACTGTCAGTCCCTATTCGGGCAGCGATCTGGCCGATCCGGTCGCCTGCCCGGGCGGCGTTCCGACCAGCGCCTTCGGCTCTGGCCTGCCCTGCGCCCAGATTCGTCCGGACATCATCACCGGCGGCAACCTGGTGCTTGGCCCCGAAAAGGCCAAGATGGCAAGCGTTGGCGTGGTGCTGCGGCCCAAGCAGGGCTGGAGCCTGTCGGCCGACTGGTGGATGATCAACGTCGATGACACGATCCAGCTGCTGACTCTGCGCCAGCTGATCGACAATGCGGCGCTGTTCCCGGACCGCTTCATCCGCGATGCCGGCGGTGTCATCACCGAGATCGACCAGCGCTGGATCAACGCCGGTGCGCGCCGCACCCAGGGCGTGGAATTCGCCCTGCGCGGCGGGTTTGACCTGCCGGGCGCGGCCCGCGTCAGCATCGGCATGGACGGCTCGCTCGCGCTCAAGAAGCGCGAGAAACTGACCCCGACCTCGGCCTACGGCCCCAGCCTGATCGGTGTGTTCACCTTTGCCGGTGATCTTGGCCTGCGCTGGAAGCACAACGCCTGGGTCAGCTATACCAACGAGGACTGGGCGATCACTTTCACCCAGATCTTCCGGTCTGGCTACAACAACCAGGCGCTGCCGGGCATCGCCGCCGGCACGGTGACCCGTCCAGACTACAACCCCAAGGTCAAGCCGTACCATATCTACAACCTGACGGCGACTTACACCGGCCTTGGTGAGAACTATCGCCTGACCTTCGGGGTGAAGAACCTGTTCGATACCGATCCGCCGTTTGCGATCACCTATGATGGCAACACCGGTGCCGGCAGTAGCTGGGAACCGCGCGTGGCCGATCCGCGCGGCCGTTCGTTCGTGGTCTCGGCGGAAGTCCGCTTCTGACCGCAGACCGCAACCGGCAAATAGAAGGGGCGCCCGGCACAAGCCGCGGCGCCCTTTTCATGCGACCTGTGCAGATCGGGAATTGAACATTCGTTAACCGTCAATTTACCTCGAATTGCGATCATTGTGGTGGGCAGACATTTGACAAGTGAACGGTCAATGATCCCTGACAAGGTCTCGCACGATATGGCTGGCCGGCGCACCGAGCGGTGGGCCTGGGATGCGGGCGTGCAGTTCCGTTCCGGCGTCAAGCGCGCCAATGTCCGTGTGCGCGACATCTCGCCGCTGGGCGCGCGGATCAAGGGCGTGTTCCTGGTTCACAAGGGCGATCGCTTCTTCATCCGCTTTCCGGGCCTGGAATCGATCGAGGCCAGGGTGGCCTGGGTCACCGACTTCGAATTTGGCTGCGAGTTCGTCCGCCCGCTCAACCCGGTCATTCTCGAAGCGCTGGTCAGTCGGCGCTGATATTGCGCCGCTTAAAAGGGCCTGCCCGAACCGCAGCCTGCGAAAGTGCCGGCATCGGGGGCAGAGACACGGGACCCGCAGTCCCGGTCCGGGCAGGCAAGCGGCGGCCGATCCTCAGGACAGGGACCGGTAAGGAGAGTCGGCGCGCCACCGGGTCAGGATGTTGTCGTAAACGATCGGGGAAAGCAGCTTTTCAAACGCGCAGCCGGTCAGGCTGTTATCCCACCAGATCACTTCGCCCTGCAGCGATTCCATCCCCGGCAGGGTCAGCCAGCAGACCGAGCCGGGGTGCACCCGGTTGACCGCCGCGGCGCAGAAGCCGCTGAGCGATAGATCGTGGACCACGGTCTGGAAACCGCGCCCGCCCGACATCCGCAGCGTTGCCGGAATCGAAATTCGCACGCGCGGTGCGGAGCGGTCTTCCTGCGCGGCGGTGAAGTAGCAATCCCTTTGCTGGATC
Organism: Novosphingobium sp.; assembly: GCA_046291115.1. Taxonomy (GTDB): domain Bacteria; phylum Pseudomonadota; class Alphaproteobacteria; order Sphingomonadales; family Sphingomonadaceae; genus Novosphingobium. The sequence goes on from JBKBSV010000018.1 coordinate 11,709, forward strand.
AGCAGATTCTCACCCATGACATGCGCCCTTGTATGACAGGCTTGCCGGAAGCTTTCCCGGAAAGGCTCACAAACAATGGACCGTCGCGGTTGCCGCGGGTTTACAAGGTCTGGTTAACCCGTTCGCGGTGCGGACTGGCGAATTGTTCACCAAGCAGGGCCACCACGCGGGTGGCAACCACATCCGGGGTTTTGACCGAGGCCGGATCCTCTCCCGGATAGGCCTTGGCCCGCATCTCCGTGCGGGTTGCGCCCGGATCGAGGATCGCCACCCGCAACTTGCTGATATTGCGGCTTTCCTGGGCGTGGCAATCGATCAGCACCTCGGCCGCGGCCTTGCTGGCGGCATAGGCCCCCCAATAAGCGCGCGGCGCGGTGGCGACACTGGTGGTAAGGTAAACCAGCCGGGGATCGCCGCTGGCCTTCAGCAGCGGATCGAACCGGGCGATCAGCGCCTGAGTGGCAAGCACATTGGTGGTCAGCGCTTTCGAAAGCTGGACCTGATCGATGTCCTTGACCGCCATCAGTTCCGGCAGCACGGCAGCGCAATGGACCAGCACGTCCAGAGCCATCCAGCGTTCGCCGATCGCCAGTGCCAGCCGGGCGATCCCGTCGGCATCGGCCAGATCGACCGGTGCGATGGTTGCCGCGCCGCCGCCGGCGTAGATCCGCTCCTCGACCGCTTCCAGCGCCTGGGTATCGCGTCCGGTGATGACCACGTGGGCCCCGGCGGCGGCCAGCGCCTCGGCAATCGCGGCGCCGATCCCGCGGCTTGCCCCGGTGATCAGCGCGACCTGTCCGGAAAGGTCCGTCATGCCAAAGTCCTCAAGCCATGTTGCCAACCGGCAGGACCAGCTGGCTGGTATCGGCATCGCGTTCCAGCAGGTCGGTTAGCGGGGTGGGGTATTCGCCGGTGAAGCAGGCATCGCAGTGCTGCGGGCAGGTGGCATCTCGGCCCTTTTCGCCAACCGCGCGGTACAGCCCGTCGATACTGACGAAGGCCAGGCTGTCAGCGTGGATGTATTCGGCCATGGCCGCCACGTCCATCTGCGCGGCCAGCAGCTTGCTGCGTTCGGGGGTATCGACACCGTAGAAACAGCTATGGCTGGTTGGCGGGCTGGCAATTCGCATGTGCACTTCCCTGGCCCCGGCATCGCGCATCATTTGCACGATCTTGAGGCTGGTGGTGCCGCGCACGATCGAATCGTCGATCAGCACGATCCGCTTGCCTTCCACCAGCGTGCGGTTGGCATTGTGCTTGCGCTTCACATCGGCATGGCGTGCGCCGTCCGAAGGCTGGATGAAGGTGCGACCGACATAGTGCGAGCGGATGATGCCCAGTTCAAAGGGGATGCCGCTTTGCTGGGCATAGCCGATCGCCGCAGGCACGCCGCTGTCCGGCACCGGGATCACCAGATCGGCCTTTGCCGGGGCTTCCTTGGCCAGTTCCATGCCGATGCGCTTGCGCACTTCATAGACCGATTGGCCGCCCATGACCGAATCCGGGCGGCTGAAATAGACATGCTCGAAAATGCAGGGCCGGGCCCCGACAGCGCCGAACGGACGGTGGCTGGTAATGCGACCGTCCTGGCGCACTTCGACGATTTCGCCCGGGTCGACCTCACGCAGGAATTCCGCGCCGACTACGTCGAGCGCAACGCTTTCGCTGGCAAAGACCGTGGCTTCGCCGATCCGGCCCATCACCAGCGGCCGGATCCCCAGCGGATCGCGGCAGGCGATCATCCGCTTGGGTGTCATGCAGATCAGCGAATAGGCCCCCTCGATCATCCGCAGCGCATCGACAAAACGGTCCAGCAACTTGTGATAGCGGCTGGTCGCGATCAGGTGGATGATCACTTCGGTGTCGGAAGTGGACTGGAAGATCGAGCCGCGCTGAACCAGTTCGCGCTTCAAGCTCATCGCGTTGGAAATGTTGCCATTGTGCGCGACCGAAAAGGCCCCGCGCGCGAGGTCCGCATGGAGCGGCTGGACATTGCGCAGGCCCTGGCCGCCGGTGGTGGAATATCGCACGTGGCCCGATGCCATTTCGCCCGGCAGCTCGGCCAGCGCGGCCGTATCGGAAAAGACCTGGGCAACATGGCCGAGGCCCCGGCGGGCGAAGAAATCCTTTCCGTCATAGCTGACGATGCCGACCGCTTCCTGCCCGCGGTGCTGCAAGGCGTGGAGGCCCAGCGCCGTCATCGCCGCGGCATCGCGGGCGCCGATCACGCCGAAGATGCCGCATTCCTCGCGCAGCTTGTCTCCGTCCGCGTCAAGCAAGGGGTGGGTAAGGTTCATTGCGATTGCCCGATGAGCCGCCTTGGTGCTGCGCGGCCTTTGGCCCTTGCCGCACCGAAAGGCAAGGGGGCTGGGCCTGCTGTCCGCAAACCTGAGCCACTTTGCCAAGGGTTGGTGCACACCATGCCTTGCCCCGCGGGCGGGCAGGCCCTAAGTCGGCGCCAGACGCAGACCATCAACCAGGGCGCTCCGCTTGATCCTCTCTCCCTTCGAATGGACCATTGCCAAGCGCTACATGCTGCCTGGGCGCGGCGAGGCGGTGATTGCCGTGGTCGCCGGGATCGGGGTCGGCGTGGTCATGCTCTCGGTCGCCATGCTGGTCATCGTGATGAGCGTGATGAACGGTTTTCGCGCCGAATTGTTCGACAAGATCGTGGGGCTCAACGGCCATGCCATTGTCCAGGCCTATGGTGGGCGGATGGACGATTGGCGTGCGGTGTTGAAGGACGTGCGGGCGACTCCCGGTGTAGTCCGCGCCTCGCCGCTGATCGAACAGCCGCTGCTGGCCAGCTTCAACGGCCGGGTGGAAGCGATCTTCGCCCGTGGCAACACGCTGGATGACATAGCCCGGCTGAAGGACAAGGTGGTTGCCGGCAATCTGGGCGCGGTTCAGCCCGAAAGCGGCCGGGTGGCGATCGGCGCGCAGCTGGCGTCCAACCTGGGAATCCGGGTGGGTGACCGGATCACGGTGATCAACCCGCAGGGCCAGGCAACCCCCTTCGGCACGGTGCCGCGCCAGGTTTCCTATGAAGTGGCGGCGATTTTCCAGATCGGGATCTATGATTTCGACGAACGCTTCGTGGTCATGCCGCTTGGCGACGCACAGACCCTGCTGCTCAGCGGCGATACCGTGGGGATGATCGAGCTGCAGGTGACCGACCCTGACCGCGCGGCCCGGATTGTCGAGCCGGTTCAGCAGAAATATGCCGGGCAAGTGGCGATTTCGGACTGGAAGGCGATCAACGCCTCGCTGTTCGAGGCATTGCAGGTCGAACGGGTGGCGATGTTCTTCGCGCTGGGCATCATCGTGCTGGTCGCCGCGTTCAACATCCTGTCCAGCCTGATCATGCTGGTCCGCTCCAAGACCCGCGACATCGCGATCCTGCGGACCATGGGGGCCAGCCGCCGCTCGATCCTGAAGATTTTCGTCGCGACCGGCACGGTGATCGGGCTGATCGGCACCTTCGGGGGACTGGCGCTGGGCTTCGTCGTGCTGTTCTTCCGCCAGTCGATCGTGCGCGGGATCGAGATCGTGACCGGGCAGAACCTGTGGGATCCGCAGATCCGTTTCCTGACCGAGCTGCCCAGCCGGACCGATCCGGGCGAAGTGATGGCGATTTGCACCATGGCGCTGGGCTTCAGTTTCCTTGCCACGCTTTATCCGGCCTGGCGCGCTGCCAGCACCGATCCGGTCGAGGTGCTGCGGTATGAGTGAACCGGTCGTCCGCCTTACCGCCGTGACCCGCAGCTTCGAACAGGGCGGGGAACGCATCGACGTGCTGCGCGGGGTCGATCTGGCGATCATGCCGGGCGAAGTGGTCGCGCTGCTGGGGCCGTCCGGTTCGGGCAAGAGCACCATGTTGCAGGCAGTCGGTCTGCTGGAAGGCGGGTTTGGCGGGACCATCGCGATCGGCGGGACCGATGCTTCCAGTCTCGATGCCGATGCCCGCACCGTGCTGCGGCGCGACCGGATCGGGTTTGTCTATCAGTTCCACCACCTGCTGCCTGATTTTACCGCGCTGGAGAACGTGATCCTGCCGCAGCTGGTGGCCGGCACATCGCGCGCCGACGCCGCTGCCCGGGCCGAGGAATTGCTTGGCGCGCTGGGCCTGGCCGAGCGGCTTGGCCATCGCCCCAGCCAGCTGTCCGGCGGGGAGCAGCAGCGCGTGGCCGTGGCCCGCGCGCTGGCCAATCGCCCGGCGCTGGTGCTGGCGGATGAACCGACCGGCAATCTGGACGAACGCACCGCCGACAAGGTGCTTGACCAGTTTCTGGGCCTGGTTCGGGGTAGCGGCAGCGCGGCGCTGATCGCGACCCATAACGAGCGGCTGGCCGCCCGGATGGACCGGGTGGTGCGCCTGCACGACGGGGTGCTCGCCTGATGCCCTGAAGGACAGGGCCGATTGACCTCCCGGCCGGCCTGCCTAGGTTGCGGCGCACAACACAGGGGAGTTTCGCGATGCCGACAATCGCCGATTTCACTGCCGATCTGCCCGGCGGCAAAAAGGTCAACCTGGCCGACAAACTGGGCAAGGTCGTGCTGGTGGTCAATACTGCCAGCAAGTGCGGCTTCACCCCCCAGTATAAGGGGCTGGAAGCGCTCTATCGCACGTATGGCGAACAGGGCTTTGAAGTGCTGGCCTTTCCCTGCAACCAGTTCGGCGGGCAGGAACCCGGCAGCGCGGAGGAAATCGACCAGTTCTGCAAGGTCAATTTCGGGCTCAGTTTCCCCTTGATGGCCAAGATCGAGGTCAACGGTCCGGGCGCGCCGCCGCTGTATGACTGGCTGAAGAAGGAAGCGCCGGGCCTGATGGGGTCCAGGTCGATCAAGTGGAACTTCACCAAGTTCCTGATCGACCGCCAGGGCAAGGTGGTGCGCCGCTATGCCCCGACCGACAAGCCCGAAAGCATCGCCAAGGATATCGAGAAGCTGCTGTGATCGGAATGCCCCTTCCTGCGCAAAGGAAGGGGCGCGCCGGTGTTACTTGGCCAGGTTTTCCAGCTTGCCCCGGTCGATGCCGGCCACGGCGGCCTTCAGCTCGTCGATCGAGCCGGCTTCGCCTTCGGCCTGGATCATGAAGCGACCCGTAACCTGGGTGCCGAAGCTGCCGCTCTGCCGGGTCTTGTTCCATTTCTCGGTCTGGATCGCGCCGTTGACGGTGGTGGTGCGTTCATAGCCGTCGGCGTCTTCGCGGCTTTGCTCGACCCCCATGGCCCCGGCAATCCCGGCCACGGCGCCAAGGCCCGCAATGTCGACGATTTCCAGCCGGATCTGCTTGTCGCCGTTCTGGTATACGGCCTCTGCCTTGGCACCGATGCCGCCGACTCCGGCGGATTCGATCGCAGTGCGCTGATAGGATCCGATCGAGGCCGGAAGCAGCGCCTGCAGCGCGGCCATGTCGACCGGCTTGGGCGCCTCGCCATTGGCCATGCCTTCCAGCTGCTTGGCCGCCTTTTCCATCTTGCCGGTATCGATCGTGCCGACACCGGGGACGTTGACTTCCACCGTGTCGCCCGATCCGTCCATCGACCCGAGCGCCGCCGCACCCAGGCCGAACATGCCGGTGACGGCGCTAAGCAGGGCGGCGGCGACCAGGTTGACCACGATCGCCACGACCACCGTCACCACGGTGAAGCCGCCGGCCTTGTCCGCCGGAACTTTCATCACCGGGGTCGCGCCCTTGAAGAACAGGTACAGCCCGTAAAGCGAGGCCAGCAGGATCAGGATGCCAAGGGCGGGGAAGATTCCCAGCACACCGGCCACCCAGCCGGGTGTCATGGCATAGGCCACCAGCTTGAAGGCCTGGGTGCGGCTGGCCTCGCCATTGAACTTCGGCGCGAGGAAATCGGTCACCAGGGCGATCACCACCAGCGAGAGCAGGCTCATCACGAAGCTGGTCAGCGCCATGCCCAGGCCCGACATCAGGCTGGGCTTCAAGGTGGCCACCACCACCGAGATGCCGAACAGCTGCCCGCCGATGAAGCTGGCCACCGGGCCGATCGCCAGCAGCGGCATGGCATAGCGGGTGATGATGTCGCCGGGGGTGGTCTGTTCCGCCGCGATCTGCGGCCAGGTTTCATCCGGTTTCAGCGTAATGGCCTTGGCCCGTTCGACCAGACCCTGCGATTGCCAATCGTTCATGACCGCTCCCCTTCCAAGTCAGGAAATGGCAAGCATGGAACCACACCGGCGCAGGGCTGACTAGGTGAAATCCGACAAGTTGTGAAAAGACCGGCGGCGATGGCGGTGCCCCCTTTGCGAATCCTGCGGCGCCCCTTTAGGCTCAGGCGATGGCCTTCGAACCCTTTGTCCCGCTGCGTGTGCTGTCCAGCTATTCGATGCTGGAAGGGGCAATCGATCCCAAGGCGATTGCCAGGCTGGCGGTGGAACGCGGTTTTCCCGCCATCGCGATTGCCGATCGCAACGGGCTTTACGCGGCAATGGCGTTCACCGCCGCCTGCCGCGATGCGGGGATCCAGCCGATCATCGGCACCCTGCTGGGGGTGCGCCGGGACAGTGCCGGAGTGATCGACTGGCTGGCGCTTTATGCCCAGAACGAGGACGGCTGGAACAACCTGTGCCACCTGGTCAGCCGCGCCCACCTTGACCGCCCGCTGGAACTGGACCCGCATGTCACGCTGGAAGACCTGGCCGGCCGGAGCGACGGGCTGATCTGCCTGACCGCGGCCGGCGAGGGCGCCCTGGTGCGCCTGCTGGCGCAAGGGCGCGGCGATGCCGCCGCCGCCTATTGCGAGCGCTTGGAGGCCCTGTTCCCGAACCGGCTGTATATCGAGATCGCCCGCCGCAATGACCCGGCCGAGGAAGCCGCCGAGGACGCGCTGATCCAGCTGGCCTATGACCGCGATCTGCCGCTGGTGGCAACCAACCCCGCTGCCTATGGCGACCCGCAGTTCTACGCCGCGCATGATGCCATGCTGTGCATTGCCAATTCGACCCACGTCGATGCGGCCGATCGGCCGCGGTCCAACCCGCAGTGGTGGGTCAAATCCTGGCCGATGATGCGGGAGCTGTTCGCAGACCTGCCAGAGGCGACCGCCAACACGCTGGTCGTGGCCCAGCGCTGTGCCGCCGCCCCGCCCAAGCGCAAGCCGTTGCTGCCCAGCCTGGCCGGCGATGCCGCGGGCGAAGCACGGATGCTGATCGACGATGCCCGCGCCGGCCTTGAACAGCGGCTGGCGGCTTATGGCGCAATGCCGCAGGAAGAACGGCAGGCCTATTTCCAGCGGCTCGATTTCGAAACCGGCATCATCAACCGGATGGGCTTTGCCGGCTATTTTCTGATCGTGGCCGATTTTATCAAGTGGGCCAAGGACAACGAAATTCCGGTAGGTCCGGGGCGCGGTTCGGGTGCAGGCTCGCTGGTCGCCTGGGCGCTGACCATCACCGATCTTGATCCGATCCGGCTGGGCCTGCTGTTCGAACGCTTCCTCAATCCTGAACGCGTCTCGATGCCCGACTTCGATATCGATTTCTGCGAAACCCGGCGCGGCGAGGTGATCCGCTATGTCCAGGCCAAGTATGGCCACGATCATGTTGCCCAGATCATCACCTTCGGCAAGCTGAAGGCCCGCGCCGTGCTGCGCGATACGGGCCGCATCCTGCAGATGAGCTACGGCCAGGTCGATCGGCTGTGCAAGATGGTGCCCAACCATCCGAACGATCCCTGGACCCTGCCGCGCGCGCTGAACGGGTCGGCCGAATTCAGGCGCGAATACGATACCGACGACGAGGTGAAGCGGCTGGTCGATCTGGCGATCCAGCTGGAAGGGCTCAATCGCAACAGCTCGACCCACGCCGCCGGCGTGGTGATCGGCGACCGGCCGCTGGCGCAACTGGTGCCGCTCTACCGCGATCCGCGCTCCGACATGCCGGTGACCCAGTTCGACATGAAATATGTCGAGGATACCGGCCTGATCAAGTTCGACTTCCTCGGCCTCAAGACGCTGTCAGTGCTGAAAAAGGCGGTCGAACTGCTGAAGCGGCGGGGAATCGAGATCGACCTGTCGGCCCTGCCGTGGGACGATGCCGAGGTCTATGACCTGCTCCAGCGCGGCGATACGGTCGGCGTGTTCCAGCTCGAATCCGAAGGGATGCGCCGCACCCTGGCGGCAGTGAAGCCCACCAACTTTGGCGATATCATCGCGCTCGTCTCGCTCTACCGGCCGGGGCCGATGGACAACATCCCGCTGTTCGGCCGGCGCAAGAACGGCAGCGAAAGCATCGAATACCCGCATCCCAAGCTGGAAGGGATCCTGTCGGAAACCTACGGGATCTTCGTCTATCAGGAACAGGTGATGCAGGCCGCGCAGATTCTGGCTGGCTATTCCCTGGGCGAGGCCGACCTCTTGCGCCGCGCCATGGGCAAGAAGGTCCAGGCGGAAATGGACGCCCAGCGCGAACGCTTTGTCGAAGGCTGCGCCGGGGTATCCGGCATCGATGCGGCCAAGGCCAACGAACTGTTCGACTTGATCGACAAGTTTGCCGGCTATGGTTTCAACAAGAGCCATGCCGCCGCTTATGCCCTGCTGGCCTATCAGACCGCCTGGCTCAAGACCCACTACCCGCACGAATTCTATGCCGCCTCGATGTGCTTCGATATGCACCAGTCGGACAAGCTGGCAGTGTTCGTTGACGACATGCGCCGCAACGGGATTGCCCTGGAAGGGCCGGACATCAACCGCAGCGAAGCCGAATTCATGGTCGAGCCGACCGAAGAGGGCCATGCCGTGCGCTATGCCCTGGCCGGCATCCGCAACGTCGGCGAAAAGGCGATGGAGGCGATCGTGGCCGAGCGCGAAGCCAATGGCCCCTTCCTCAGCCTGGAGGACCTGTTCCGCCGCGTGCCGCAGGGGGCGATGAACCGCCGCCAGCTGGAAGGGCTGGCCGGGGCCGGGGCGTTCGATTCGCTGGAGCCCAATCGCGCCAAGGTGCTGGCCAACGCCGATATGCTGCTGGTCGTGGCGGACGAGGCTGCGCGCAGCCGCTCAAGCGGGCAGGGCGGGCTGTTCGCCATGGGCAACGGCTTTGACGACCACGCCGCCCCAGCGCTGCGGCTGGCCGAAGTGGAGCCTTGGACCAAGGCCGAGCAGATGGCCAGGGAACGGGAAAACTTCGGGTTCTATTTTGCCGCCCATCCGGTCGAGCAGTGGCGGGCGGCGGCCAGCGCCAACGGGGCGCGATCCTATGCCAGCGTGATGGAAAGCGGGCTTCCCAGCGGCGGCCGGGCCCAGGCGGTGCTGGCGGCGATGGTCGAGGGCGTCAGCCGCGGCAAGACCCGGCGCGGGGGGGACTTTGTCCGGGCCGATTTTTCCGACAGTTCCGGCCAGTTTTCGGCCGCCTGCTTTGAAGCCGCGCTGATCGAGCCGATGCTGCAATGGGCGAGGGACGGCACCTGCCTGCTGCTGACCGTGGAACTGGACGCACCGAGCCCCGACGAGCCGCCGCGCGTCACCGTGCGCGGGGCGCGGCCACTGGCGGAAGTGACCACGGCGGGATCGATGGAGCTGCGCTTCGACGTGCTCAGCCCGGACGTCTTTGCCGAGCTTGCCATGATGCTGGTGCCGGGCGCGCCGGGGCGGGGCGAAGTGATCGTGCGGCTGCGGACCGGGCGGGGCGAGGAACCGGAGCTGCGGCTGGGCCGGGACTTCATGATCGATGGAGAACTTGCGGAACGCTTGGCAAGCATGAAAGGTATCGCCAATGTGGCGTTAAGCGCCCGGCGCGGGTCCACCCGCCTGCGACTGGTCGCATAGGTCAGATAAGATGTCAGGAGAGGCAAATGCTGGGAGCAATGCAGGACTGGGACCTTCGCGTCACCCACCTGATCGATCACGCCGCGCGCGAGCACGCCAACCGTGAAATCGTCACCCGCTGGGCCGATGGCAGCGAAACCCGCACCACCTGGGGCGGGGTGCGCACCGATGCCCTGAAAATGACCCAGGCCTTGCGCAGGCTGGGGGTGCAGAAGGGTGACCGGATCGCCACCCTGGCAATGAACCACAGCCGCCACCTGGTTTCCTGGTATGGTGCGGTCGGCGTCGGCGGGGTGCTGCACACGATCAACCCGCGATTGTTCGATGATCAGCTGGAATATATCGCCAACCACGCCGAGGACGTGGTGCTGCTTTATGACAAGGCGTTCACCCCGATCATCGAGCGGATGAAGCCGAAATGGACCACGATCCGGCATTACATCTGCTATGACAACGGCGAGTTCGAGGCCTGGATCGGGGCCGAAGACGGCGACACCACTTGGGCCACCGGTGGCGAGCGCGAGCCGTGCATGCTGTGCTATACCAGCGGCACGACCGGGAACCCCAAGGGCGTGCTGTATGAACACCGCTCGACCATGCTGCACGCGATTTCCGGCCTGCAACCGCATTCGTTCGATTTCGATGCCCGGTCGGTCATGCTGCCCGTGGTGCCGATGTTCCACGCCGCCAGCTGGGGTCTGCCGTGGGGCGGGGCGGCCTGCGGGGTGAAATTCGTCTATTCGGCGGTCAACGATGCGGCAGTCCTGCATGAACTGATGATCCGCGAAGGGGTGACCCATTCGGCCGGAGTGCCGACCGTGTGGCTGGCCCTGTTCCAGCACCTCGATGCAACCGGCGGCAATCTTGGCAAGCTCAAGCAGGCGATCATCGGCGGTTCGGCCGCGCCGCGCTTCATGGTCGAGCGGCTGATGAAGCAGGGCATTCGCGTTGCCCATGCCTGGGGGATGACCGAAACCAGCCCGATCGGCACGGTCGGCGCACCCACCCATGACTGGGACGATCTGAGCTTCGAACAGCAGGTCGACATGGTCTGCAAGCAGGGCCGCCCGCTGTTCGGGGTCGAGATTCGCGTTGTCAGCCTTGATGACAACACGGTCGAACTGCCGCGTGATGGCAAGTCCAGCGGCGCGCTGCAGGTGCGCGGGCCGTGGATCATCAAGCGTTATTTCAAGGCCGAACAGGACGCGACTGTCGATGGGCAGTGGTTCGATACCGGCGATGTCGGCGTGATTCATCCGGACGGCACCTTGCAACTGACCGACCGGACCAAGGATGTGATCAAGTCTGGCGGGGAATGGATCAGCTCGGTCGAGCTGGAGAACGCCGCGATGAGCGTGCCCGGCGTGGCCGAGGCTGCCTGCATCGGCATCTATCATCCCAAGTGGGACGAACGCCCGATCCTGGTGGTGGTGAAGAAGCCGGGCATGGACGTGACCGCCGATGATATCCGCAGCCACCTGTCGCGGCACGTGGCCAAGTGGTGGATGCCCGATGCGATCGAGTTCGTGGACGAAATTCCCCACGGCGCCACCGGCAAGATCAGCAAGAAGGACCTGCGCGAGCAGTTCCGCGACTACAGGCTGGCGGACGCGTGACGCCCGATTGCTTCGTTCGTCATTGCGAGCGAAGCGAAGCAATCCAGGGCGTGCTTGGACCGCCCTGGGTTGCCGCGCGACTTTCGGTCGCTCGCAATGACGAGGGAGTTATATGACCGCCTATATCGATCCCGATCGGGAGAACTGGCAGACCTTCAAGGATCTGCCGCGCGACCGGCCGATCCACATGCTCAATCTGATCAAGCTGCGCGATCTGGCCGAATACCCCGCAGGGCACGAGCTTCACGGCAAGGGCCTGACCGGGGCAGAGGCCTATGCGATCTATGAACAGCGCTTCCAGGAACTGGTTGCGGACGATGGCGCGGCGATGGTCTGGCAGGCGCCGCTGGAATGCACCGTCACCGGCCCGGCCGGCGAATGGGACAAGGCTTTCGTCATGGGCTATCCCAATGCCGGGGTGTTCATGGCCATGGTCAAGAACCAGGACTATGTCCGCGATGCCCTGCCGCACCGCACGGCCGCAGTGGCTGACAGCCGGCTGATCCGGTTTCAGGGCTAGGTTCAGGCGACTGCCACAGGAAGGCCCAGTGGCGGCGGTTGCACGGTGCCTTGCGCCTGCCGGCAAATCGCAACGGTTGAACCCGGCCCGCCCTCGCATTATGTGACCGGTCTATGGCTATCCGCGGAATCCTTGAAGCCCCCGATCCCCGCCTGAAGGTGGTGTCCGAACCCGTCACCAGGTTTGACGATGAACTCAAGACCCTGGTCGAGGACATGTTCGAGACGATGTACGATGCCCCCGGCATCGGTCTTGCCGCGATCCAGGTCGGCGTGCCGCTGCGGGTGCTGGTGATCGATCTGCAACCGGAAGACCCGGATGCCGAGCCGGTGGCCTGCAATCACGATGGCCACCACCATCACCACCAGCCGACCAGGAAGGAACCCCGGGTGTTCATCAATCCGGAAATCCTCGATCCGTCGGATGAGCATTCGGTCTATCAGGAAGGCTGTCTGTCGGTGCCGGAAATCTATGCCGAGGTCGAACGCCCGGCCCGGATCCGCGCGCGCTGGCAGGACCTTGAAGGGAACACTCACGAAGAGGCAATGGACGGGCTGATGGCAACCTGCCTGCAGCACGAGATGGACCACCTCGAAGGCATCCTGTTCATTGACCACCTGAGCCGCCTGAAGCGGGGCATGGCGCTGAAGAAGCTGGAAAAGCTGCGCAAGGCGGCGTGATCGGAACGGGGGCTAGAACAGCCCCTCGATCTGCCCGTTCTCGTCGAGATAAATCCCTTCGGCCGCTGGGACTCGCGGCAGGCCGGGCATGGTCATGATATCGCCGCAGATCGCAACGACAAACCCGGCTCCGGCTGACAGCCGCACTTCGCGCACTGCCACCTCGTGCCCCTCGGGCGCGCCGAGCAGGGCGGGGTCGGTCGAGAAGCTGACTTGGGTCTTGGCCATGCAGACCGGCAGCTTGCCATAGCCCATGTCCTCCCAGGTCGTCAGCTGCTTGCGGACGGCGGGCGAGAGGTGCACTTCGCCCGCGCGGTAGATTTCGCGTGCGACCGTCTCGATCTTGGCGGCCAGCGGCAGGTCGTCGCCGTAGAGCGGGCGGTAGGTCGGCGCGCCGGCATCAGCCTTGGCCGAGACGATCCGGGCCAGGTCCTCTGCGCCCGCGCCGCCTTCGGCCCAGTGCTTGCAGATCACCGCTTCGGCGCCGCTGGCCTTGGCGACTTCGGCAATCACCGCCAGCTCCTCGCCGGTGTCGAGGTAGAAGTGGTTGATCGCCACCACCGGATCGAGGCCGAACTTCCTGAGATTCTCGATATGCCGGGCCAGGTTGACGCCGCCGGCGCGCACGGCGGCTGCATCGGGTTGGCCCAGATCGGCCTTGGCGACGCCGCCGTTCATTTTCAGCGCGCGGACCGTGGCGACCAGCACCACCGCATCGGGTTTCAGCCCGGCGATCCGGCACTTCACGTCCATGAACTTTTCCGCGCCGAGGTCCGCGCCGAACCCGGCCTCGGTCACCACATAGTCGGCCAGCGCCAGGCCGGTGCGGGTGGCAATCACCGAATTGCAGCCGTGGGCAATGTTGGCAAAGGGGCCGCCGTGGAGGATCGCCGGGTTGTTCTCCAGCGTCTGGACCAGGTTGGGCAGGACCGCATCCTTGAGCAGCACGGTCAACGCCCGGTCGGCCTTGAGGTCGCGGCAGTATACCGGCGAGCGATCGCGCCGGTAGCCGACGATGATGTCGCCCAATCGCCGCTCCAGATCGGCCAGGTCATCGGCCAGGCACAGGATCGCCATGATTTCCGAGGCGACGGTAATATCGAAACCGGTCTCACGCGGGAAGCCGTTGGCCACCCCGCCAAGCGGGCCGACGATCTGGCGCAGCGCCCGGTCGTTGAGGTCGATCACCCGCCGCCAGGTGATCCGGCGCAGGTCGATTTCCAGCGCGTTGCCCCAATGGATATGGTTGTCGATCATTGCGGCAAGCAGGTTGTGCGCGGTGGTGATCGCGTGGAAATCGCCGGTGAAGTGCAGGTTGATGTCCTCCATCGGCACGACCTGCGCCTTGCCGCCCCCGGCCGCGCCGCCCTTCACGCCAAAGCATGGCCCCAGGCTCGGCTCGCGCAGGCACAGCATGGTCCGCTTGCCGATCCGGTTCAGCGCATCGGCCAGGCCGACCGAGGTGGTGGTCTTGCCTTCGCCCGCCGGGGTCGGGTTGATCGCGGTAACCAGGATCAGCTTGCCTTGCCGGGTGGCGGCGGGAAGGGCCGTCACGTCGATCTTGGCCTTGTTGCGGCCATAGGGCACCAGCGCCTCGTCCGGAATTCCGGCCCTGGCGGCAATGGTGGCGATGGGCTCCAGCCGCGCGGCGCGGGCGATCTCGATATCGGTCTGCATCGTGAGCCTTTTGGCGGTATCGGTATGCCATTCAAGTGGCTGCTTGGTGATATCTGCGGATAGGTCTTGCGCCCATGCGGTCGGGGCAGTAAGTTCGCGGTTCGTTCTCATTGAAAGGCCTGCATGGAACCGCTTGGTCTCGTCCTGATCCTGCTCGCTTTGGTGATTGGCGGTGCGCTCGGCTGGCTGGCGGGATCGCGTCCGGCGACGGATCTGCGCGCCCGGCTGGCTGCGGCGGAAGTGGAAGGCAAGGCTCTCGATGAGCGCTTCAAGGCTGCGATCCGCGACCTTGCCGCCGCCAGCGAACGGGCCGAACGGGCCGATGCTCTGGCCACGGAAATGGCGGAATTGCGCCATCGGGCAGAAAGTCTGACGGCTGAGCTCGCCACGCTTCAGGCCAATGCCGCCCATTTCGAAGAACAGAAGGCCGCGCTGCTGACTGCGCAGGAAAACCTGAAGAAGGAATTTGAAGCGGCCGGTGCCAGGGTCCTCGTCCAGGCCCAGGAAGTGTTCCTGAAACGCGCCCACGAACGCTTCAGCCAGAGCGAGGAAAAAAGCGCCGAACGTCTGAACGCGCTGCTCGCCCCGGTCAACCAGCGGCTCAAGAGCTATGAGGAACAGGTTCAGGCGCTGGAGCAGCAGCGGGTCAACGCCTTTGGCGAGCTGAACAGCCTGATCCAGTCGATGCGCGAAGGCCAGCAAGCGGTGCGGGACGAGGCGATGCGTCTCTCTTCGGCGCTGACCAATGCCCCCAAGGCGCGCGGCCGCTGGGGCGAGCAGCAATTGCGTAACCTGCTCGAATCCTGCGGCCTTTCCCCGCACACCGATTTCTCGATGGAACATTCGGTCGATACCGAGGAAGGTCGGTTGCGGCCTGACGCGATTGTCCGGATCCCCGGCGGCAAGATGCTGGTGATCGATTCCAAGGTCTCGCTGAACGCCTATCAGGAAGCCTTCGCGGCCGACAGCGACGAGGCGCGCGAAGCGGCGCTGTCCGCCCATGTCCGCTCAATGAAGGCCCACATCCAGGCGCTTGGTGCGAAAAGCTATCAGAGCCAGTTCGAGGATGCGCCGGATTATGTCGTGATGTTCGTGCCGGGGGAACACTTCGTTGCCGCGGCGCTTGATCATGATCCGGAGCTGTGGAATTTCGCTTTTGAACGCAAGGTCCTGCTTGCCACACCTACCAATCTGGTTGCGATTGCCCGGACCATTGCCCAGGTCTGGCGGCAAGACGCGCTGGCCGCCGAAGCGCGCGAGATCGGGCGGATCGGGACCGAAATCTATGACCGCATCGCCATGGCGGGTGAACATCTCAAGCGGGTCGGTGGCGGTCTGGAAAGCGCGGTCAACAATTACAACAAGTTCGTCGGCAGTTTCGAACGCAATGTCCTGACCAGTGCGCGCCGACTGCGCGACAAGGGCATCGAAATCGGCAAACGCGAAGCCGAAGACGTTCCGCTGGTCGAGGCCGCGCCGCGCTATGGCAAGGCCGAGGACGACCCGCTGCTGCTGGGCGGAGCGGGCGGTGCGTCGGACGAAGCGGCCGAACAGGGCGGTTAATTCGCCCGCTTCAGCTCCACCCGGTGGCCGGGGCTGGTCAGGACCATCCGATCGCCATCGACGGTATAGCTGGGCGAAGCGCCCAGCAGCGCGCCGACGGCCATTTCCTGTCCGGCAATTTCGCTGCAGAACATCCTGGTGGAAATGATGCCTTTGGTTATCAGCCGTCCGCCCGCGATCTTGAGGTCCGAACCCATTCTGTTGCAGCCGACAGTGGCACCGATCCGGCCGTCCTCGATTGACAGGCTGGTGCGGTCGGACACCGGCGCCTTGCCATCGATCGCGACAAAGGTCCACTTTGTCCCGATCAGGACGGGTTGCGGCTGATCAGAGGTGGCGCAGGCCGCCAGCAGCGGCAGGGCGAGCAGGACGATTCGCTTCATCATGCCGCGAATCTAGCCGCGCCAAGCTGGCCCGCAACCGAACAGATCAAATTTCAGCGGTCGAGATGCGCCAGCGCTTCATAGGCCAGCACCGCCCCGGCAACTGCCGCATTGAGACTGTCGGCCCGGCCTTTCATCGGCATGGTAACCCTGAGATCGCAGGCCGCTTCATAAGTTTCGGGCAGGCCGCGGCTTTCGTTGCCGACCATCAGGAAACACGGCGCGGCATAGGGTGCGCCGCGATAGTCAACCGCCTCGCGCAGCGACGCAGCGACCAGTTGGCCAGGGCCGGAGCGCAGCCACGGCAGGAATTCCTCCCACCGAGCCTGGACGACCTTCTGGGTGAAAACCGCGCCCATGCTGGCCCGCACCGCTTCGGCGCTGAACGGGTCGGCGCAATCGTCGATCAGGATCAGCCCGCCGGCACCAACAGCGTCGCCGGTGCGCAGCATGGTGCCAAGGTTGCCAGGATCGCGCAGCGCCTGGGCCACCAGCCAGATCTTCGCGGCCGAACGGTCGATCGCGGCAAGGCTGGTATCGAATTCGGCAAACACCCCAGAGACCGCCTGGGGGTTATCCTTGCCGGTGATCTTGCTGAGCAGGTCAGGCGCCATTTCCAGCACTTCGCCGCCCGCAGCCAGCACATCGGCTTCCAGCGCATCAAGCAGCGGATGCGGATCGCGCCCGGTAGCCATGGCCAGCATCCGGGGCAAATGGCCGCATTCCCGCGCATCGGTCAGCAGGCGCAGGCCCTCGGCCAGGAACTGCCTGGCCGCCTTGCGGTGCTTCTTGTCCCGCAGGCTGCGCAGGAACTTGACCGTGGGATTCGAAAATCCGGTGATCTGGCGGCGCTGGGCCAAGGCCTCAATCCTCGCCGAAGCCGTCCTTGACCAGCCCCACCAGCTTGGTCAGCGCGGCATCGGCACCTTCGCCGGACACCACGATTTCCACCGAATCGCCTTTTGCCGCACCCAGCATCATCAGACCCAGAATGGAGGCCCCGGCGGCCTGGTTGCCGTCCTTCTCGACCCGCACCTGCACCCCGTCGCCCAGCTTGGTCACCGCGTTGACGAACTTTGCACTGGCGCGGGCGTGGAGGCCCCGATTGTTGACGATCTCGACGCTCTTGCGAACCTCGCTCATGCTTTTCCCCCAGACCTTGGCTCAGGCGTCCTGTCCCAGAAACTCCGATGCAACGGTGATGTAATTGCGACCGGCATCGCGGGCAGCGGCGACCGCCTTGTCGAGTGTCATGCAGCCCCGCGCCTTGGCCAGCCGGATCAGCATCGGCAGATTGATCCCGGCGATGACTTCCACCCGGCCCTTGTCCATCAACGAAATCGCCAGGTTCGACGGGGTTCCGCCAAACAGGTCGGTCAGGATGATCGCGCCGCTGCCGCTATCGACCTTGCCGATGGCATCGGCAATCTCGGCCCGGCGGGCTTCCATGTCGTCATTGGGGCCGATGCAGACCGTGCGAACCGCGTCCTGGCGGCCGACAACGTGCTGCATCGCTGCAACGAATTCCTCGGCCAGCCGGCCATGTGTGACGAGGATGATGCCGATCATGCGAAACCTGCGCTCCGGTACCGTGCGCCGGCGAATCGTGCCGGGGATTGGCCGGTCGGCATGGCGTGAAGGTCCTGCATGGTCAATGCTTTCCTTCCACCGCGTCGGCCGCCCGCGCGGTCAGGTTACGGTGCACCAGCGCCGGCGAATAGCCGGCCGCATGAAGCGCCCGGGCCATCTCCTCTGCGGTAAAGACCGAACGGTGCCGCCCCCCGGTGCAACCGAAGGCAATGTTGACATAGGGTTTGCCCTGGGCCTGATAGCGCGGCAACAGCAGCAGGATGAGGTCACGGATCCGGGTAAAGGCCTCCTCCCAGGCCGGATCCCGGCGGATGTGGTCGGCTACCTGTGGATCCTGGCCGGTCATCGGCCGCAGCACCTTGTCCCAGTGCGGATTGTCGAGGAACCGCATGTCGAACACCAGATCGGCCAGCGGCGGGGTGCCGCGGGCAAAGCCAAAACTGGTCAGCGTG
>JBKBSV010000118.1:0-4929 GCA_046291115.1 Novosphingobium sp.
GGTGCGGGTGGCCGGCACTTCCTTCACATCGACCGAGCCGCTGACCGAAAACGTGCCATAGCCCTTCCAGGTGCGCGAGGCGTTGCTGCTGGCACCCGGCGAGTAAGCCTTGCCCAGCTGTTCGCGCAAGGTATCGGTCAGCTGGATCCGCATCACCCGCTCCAGCAATTGCAGCTCAAGCGCGGCGGTCAGGTCCTCGCCGTCACGGGTCGGCCAGATGAAAGTCACCAGCGCCTGATCCTTGACCCCGCCGTGCCGCAGCACGGTGCGCTTGCGCTCGGCGGTGAAGGGCCGGTCGCGGCGGTCGTCATAAGTGCGAAAGTCCGCTTCGCGCCTGGGCAGCGCGCCAAAGGTGCGGGCGACATAGCCGATCGCCGCTTCCTCGTCGACATCGCCGACGATGCCGATCTCGATCGCGCCGTTGCGGAAGCGATCGGCCAAGGTTTCTTTCAACTGATCGAAGCTGAGCGCGCGGTAATCCTCGACCTTGCCCAGGCTGAAGCGTGGATCGCCGCCCGAGAGGATTGCGCCAATGTCGGCCGAAAGAGTCGATGCCGGGGTGGCGCGCAGGCTGGCGAACAAGTTGTTGATCGTCTGCTTGTAGAGCGTTTCGCCGTCCTTGCGATAGCCGCTGTCGGTGACCTGCGCGGCCAGCAGCTGCAATTGCAGTTCCAGATCGCGCGGGGTGGTGGCGGCACCGGCCACGAAAGCGCGCTCCCCGGCGCTGAAGTTGACCGCCACGGTCCGCCCGGCCAGCATCGAATCCAGCTCGTCCTTGCTGTGCTTGCCAAGCCCGCCCAGCGCGAGAACCGAAACCATCTGTGTCGCCAGCGGCCGGTCGCGCGTGGCCAGCATCGACCCGCCATCGATCGAGACCTGGACCAGCACCTGGTCCTGCCGGATATCGGTGCGCTTGATGTTGAGCCGCACCCCGTTTTCGAACCGGATCGTGCGGATCCCCAGCACCGGTTCCAGCGTATCGCTGATCACCTTTCCGGGCGGGCCGAAATCGGTGTAGCCAAAGGCGCCGGCGGCCTTGCGTTCGGTCGGGCGGACCGGGGCGGCCATGGCTTCGGCCCAGGCCGATTTCAGGCCCTTTTCGCCATCGGCCGGCGGCGTGCGGCCCTGGAAACGCAGCAGCGGTTCTTCCAGCGGCACCAGCTCGCGGCGCAGCGCGCCGAGCACGGCTTCGGGGGTGATTTCCGGCAGGAAGGCTTCCAGCCGGTTCAGCGAATTGGTCGGCGTATCGGGCACTACATCGTTGATCACCAGCGCCTGGGCTGCGCCGAGCAGCTGGCCGTTGGTGCGGGTTGCCTCGCCCTTGGCGGCATTGGCATTGCTGGTGCGGATGATCGCGACCTGCTCGGCCACTTCCTCGGTAGTGAAGCCATAGGTCAGCGCGCGGCGGTATTCGATCCCCGCCTCGATCATCCCGCGCCGCCACTTGCCGTCGACCGTGTCGATGGTCAGTTCGGTGGTCCGGCCTTCCTTGAACACGTCGCTGGTGCCGAAGCTGGCATTGCGGAATGGCGCGTCGATCTCGCGCGTGCGGCGCAGCAGGCGGCGGTTGATGATCGCATAGCCGATCTGGCGCAGCAGGTTCTCCTTGCGCTGCGCCAGCGTGTCCGGTTCCTTGAGGTACGGCCCCTTGCGGCTGATCGTGACCCGTTCCGACAGCGCCGGATCGATGTAGACATCGGCTTCGTTCCTGGCCTCGATCGCGATCGGGCCGGCCTTCGGCCTGGGTTCGGCCGGGGCCTTGCCCTGCCAGCTGGAAAACCGCTCCTTGATCTTGGCTTCGACCAGATCGGGATCGAAATCGCCGATCACGTAAAGCGTGGTGTGTTCGGGCACATATTCGCGCTGCCAGAACGCCTTCAGCCCTTCCGGCGTGGCGCTGGCCAGCGATTCCGCCGTGCCGATCGGCAGGCGATTGGCCACTTTCGATCCGGGGAAGGAAAAATTCAGCGCGTCTTCCACATTGCGCAGGGCAAAGGTGTTGCGATCGCGCATTTCGGCCTGGATCACGCCGCGTTCCCGCTCCACCGCGCCGGGGGTGAACAGCAGTTCGCTTGCCGTCTCGCGCATCAGCATCAGCGCGATGTCAAGCAGTTCGGGATCGTTCCGGGGCAGGTCGAGCATGTAGGTGGTGCGCTCAAACCCGGTCGAGGCATTGGTATCCGCACCGAAGGCCAGACCGTGCCGTTCCAGCAGCGCGACCATTTCGCCTTCGGGCACGTTGGTCGATCCGTTGAAGGCCATATGCTCGACATAATGGGCATAGCCGCGCTCGTTGTCGTCCTCGTCCAGCGATCCGGCATCGACCTGCATCCGTACCACCGCCGTGCCCTTGGGGGTGGCGTTCTGGCGGATCACATAGCGCATTCCGTTGGGCAGGCGGCCAAAGCGGTAGGCCGGATCGACCGGCACGTCGCTGGCCTCGAAGGCCCAGATCGGCTCTGCCGCGCGGGTCGAGGCGACCTCTTTCTGCATCGGCGCGCAGGCGGCCAGGGCCAGGGTGGAGATCGACAGGACGAACAGGAGCTTGCGGTTGAGCATCCTGTCTTGGTGGCCGATTGCGCGCGGCTGGGCAAGTGCCGCGTTGGCCGATTTGTCCTTACTTGCCCCGCAGCTTGCGGTGGGCCGAAAGGTCGAGCACTTCGCTGGGGCCGTTGTCGGTATCGAGCAGGCCGAGGCGCCGGGCGACTTCCTGATAGGCTGCTTCCTCACCGCCCAGATCGCGGCGGAAGCGGTCCTTGTCGAGCTTTTCGCCGGTGACCATGTCCCACAGACGGCAGCCGTCCGGGCTGATCTCGTCGGCCAGGATGATGCGGCTGTAATCGCCATCCCACAGCCGGCCGAATTCCAGTTTGAAATCGACCAGGCGGATGTTGATCGCGGCAAACATCCCGCACATGAAATCGTTGATCCGGATCGCCATCGAGGAAATGTCCTGCATTTCCTCGTTGCTGGCCCAGCCAAAGCAGGCGATGTGTTCTTCGGCAATCAGCGGATCGCCCAGCGCATCGTCCTTGAAATAGTATTCGATCAGGGTGTGGGGCAGCGGCTCCCCTTCCGGAATGCCGAGCCGCTGGCTGATCGAGCCAGCGGCAACGTTGCGCACCACCACTTCGATCGGCACGATTTCCACCTGTCGCACCAGCTGTTCGCGCATGTTCAGGCGCTTGATGAAGTGGGTGGGGATGCCGATGTGGTTCAGGCGGGTAAAGACATACTCGCTGATCCGGTTGTTGATCACGCCCTTGCCGTTGATCGTGCCCTTCTTCTGGGCGTTGAAGGCGGTGGCATCGTCCTTGAAATACTGGATCAGCGTGCCCGGTTCCGGACCTTCATACAGGATCTTGGCCTTGCCTTCGTAGATCTGGCGGCGACGGGACATGGGCGCATTCCTTGAAAAACCAAACCCCGGCAGTTGCGGGTCAAACGGGACTCGCGCGGCCGGGGCAACAACGGCGCCCTTACGCGATTTGACGGGCGCGCGCAATTGGGCGCGGGGGCCGCGGTCGGGGACGGGCCGGGAGCGGGGCCAGCCGCGCGCAACCGAGCTGGAAAGCGCCCGCTGCCTGGGGCGGCGCGTGGCCGAAATGGCGGCCAGGCTGTTTGGCTGATCCGGCCAGCCACGGATCCGCAAACGGAAAGGGCGGGGATTTCTCCCCGCCCTTTCGCGTTCGGCTGCGGGCTTATTTCCCGCCCAGCAGGTGCTTTTGCCAGAACATCAGTTCAACCCAGAACTGGTAGTCGGCGTTCTCCTTCTTGGCGAAGCCGTGGCCTTCGTTCATGCCGACAAGGTGCCAGGCCGGGCGGCCCTTGGCACGGACCGCGGCGACGGCCTGGTCGGCCTCGCTCTTGGGCACGCGCGGGTCGTTGGCGCCGGTCACCACCAGCAGCGGAATGGTCAGCTTGTCGATGTTCGTCAGCGGGCTGATCTCGATCAGCTTGGCGCGCTGTTTGGGATCGCGCTCGTCACCATATTCCACCCGGCGCAGATCGCGGCGGTAGGACTGGGTATTTTCCAGGAAGGTGACGAAGTTCGAAATCGCGACGATGCAGTCCGCCGCCTTGAAGCGCCCGCCATAGCGGATCGCGGTGGCATAGCACATGTAGCCGCCATAGGACCCGCCCTGCACGGCGATGCGGTCCTTGTCGATGCCCGGATCGGCTTCCAGCCGGTCAAGGAACGCGCCGATGTCCTTTACCGAATTCTCGCGCAGGAACGGCCCGTTATCGAGTGAGACGAAGCGCTTGCCGAACCCGGTCGAGCCGCGCACGTTGGGGTAGAACACCGCCACGCCCAGCTCGTTCAGCAGGTAATTGGTCCGCCCGCGGAAACCGGGGGTGGACTGGCCTTCCGGTCCGCCGTGGATGGAGAAGACCAGCGGGCGTTTGCCGGGGAACTTGTTCGGGTCCGGGCGATAGAGGAAGCCGCTGACCGGTTCCCCGTCGAAGCTCTTAACCTCGACGAATTCCGGCTCGACATTGACCGAAGGGTCAAGCCCGCCGGTCTCGCTCATCGTCCAGCGGGTGACTTTCAGCGTCCCGGGATCGACCGAATAGGCATCGGCCGGGACCTTGGCGGAGGAGATCGTGAAGCCGATCGTGCCCCACGGCGCAATGCCGACGCCGCCGATGGTGCCCGCTGGCAGGCCCGGCACTTCGCGCACCGCGCCGGTCTTGGGATCGAGCAGGCGCAGCTTGTAGACCCCGGCCTCGTTCACGGTATAGGCGATGAAGCTGCCGTCCTCGGCAATGTCGAAGCCTTCCACGTCCCACTTGAGCTCGGGACTGCGCGGCGTGAACTTGCCGGTCCTGGGATCGAGCGTGCCCAGCCGCTGGAAATCGCTGCCCTCGTCGCTGGTCACCCACAGGCTGCCATCCGGGGCAAAGCGCCCACCGCCATAGGCAATCGCC
>JBKBSV010000019.1:0-29093 GCA_046291115.1 Novosphingobium sp.
CCGGCTCGGTCTGGAACACGTCAAGCGCCGCACCTGCAACATGGCCGCTGTCAAGCGCTTGTTTGAGCGCCGCTTCGTCGATCAGCCCGCCGCGCGCGCAGTTGATGATCCGCACGCCCTTCTTGCACTTGGCGATGTTCTCGGCCGAGAGGATGTTCCGGGTCTGGTCGGTCAGCGGCGTGTGCAGGGTGATGAAATCGGCGCGCGCCAGCAGAGTATCGAGATCGGCCTTTTCCACACCGATTTCCAGCGCGCGCTCCGGGGTGAGGAACGGATCGTAGGCGACCACCTTCATCTTGAGGCCAAGCGCACGGCTGGCGACGATCGAACCGATGTTGCCCGCGCCGATCAGGCCCAGGGTCTTGCCGGTCACTTCGACGCCCATGAAATCGTTCTTCGGCCACTTGCCGGCTTGCGTCAGAGCATTGGCCTGCGGAATCTGGCGCGCGAGGGCAAACATCAGCGCGATGGCATGTTCGGCGGTGGTGATCGAGTTGCCGAAGGGGGTGTTCATCACCACCACGCCCTGGGCCGAAGCGGCCGGGATATCGACATTGTCGACCCCGATCCCGGCGCGGCCGACCACCTTGAGGTTTTTGGCCGCGGCCAGAACTTCCTTGGTCACCTTGGTCGAGGAACGGATAGCCAGGCCATCGTAAGCGCCGATCCGGGCGATCAGCTGTTCCGGTGTTTCACCGGTGATGACATCGACATCGCAGCCGCGCTCTTCAAAAATGCGGGCGGCGTTGGGGTCCATCTTGTCGGAAATGAGTACGCGGGGCTTGGTCATGGTAAGCCTCTTTCTCGAATAGCAGGAAAACGGAACGGGCGCGCGCAATCGCGCGCCCGCAAGCGGGGATCAGGCAGCCTTGGTGGCGGCGTAGGCCCAGTCGAGCCAGGGGCCGAGCGCCTCGATATCGGCGGCATCGACCGTGGCGCCGCACCAGATGCGCAGGCCCGGCGGGGCATCGCGGTATCCGGCGATGTCATAGGCTGCACCGGCTTTTTCCAGCGCGCCGGTCATCGCCTTGATGAAGTCCGCATCCGCACCCTCAACCGAGAGGCAGACCGAGGTCTTGGAACGGATGCCCTTGTCCTCGGCCAGGTGGCGCAGCCATTCGCGCTCGGCCACGATCTTGTTCAGCGCTTCGGCATTGGCGGTGCAGCGGGCCTTCAGGCCTTCCAGACCGCCGACCGACCTCGCCCATTCGAGCGCAAAGATCGCGTCCTCGACGGCCAGCATCGAGGGCGTGTTGATCGTTTCGCCCTTGAACACGCCTTCGGCCAGCTTGCCCTTGGAAACCAGGCGGAACACCTTGGGCAGCGGCCAGGCCGGGGTATATTCCTCCAGCCGCTCGACCGCCCGCGGGCCGAGGATCAGGACCCCGTGCGCGCCTTCGCCGCCGAGCACCTTCTGCCAGGAAAAGGTGGCGACATCGATCTTGTCCCACGGAATGTCATAGGCAAACACCGCGCTGGTCGCGTCGGCAAAGGTCAGGCCTTCCCGGTCGTCGGGGATCCATTCGCCATCCGGCACGCGCACGCCGCTGGTGGTGCCATTCCAGGTGAACAGCACGTCGTCGGCAAAATCGACTTTCGACAGGTCGGGCAGCTGGCCGTAATCGGCGCGGTGGACCTTGGGTTCAAGCTTGAGCTGCTTGACTGCATCGGTCACCCAGCCTTCGCCGAAGCTTTCCCAGGCCAGGCAAGTGACGCCGCGGGCCCCCAGCATGGTCCACATCGCCATTTCGAAAGCGCCGGTATCGGAGCCGGGAACAATGCCGATGCGGTGCGTATCAGGCAGCTCCAGCACTTCGCGCATCAGCTCGATGCAATAGCCGAGGCGCGCCTTGCCGATCTTCGCGCGGTGCGAGCGGCCCAGCGATTCGGTTGCCAGCTTGTCGAGGGAGTAGCCCGGCGGCTTGGCGCAGGGACCGGAAGAAAAGAACGGCCGCGCAGGAGCGCGCGCCGGCATTTGTGCAGTCATGTAGTCTCTCCTTGCAGAGAGCACGCGCGGCGTTGGGACCGCGTGGCCCGGAGCCGCGGATAGTGTCGCGCCGCGACAAGTCAAGCAAAACCGCCCAGGGAACTATGCTTATCCCGGCGTTAACCAATTCACCCCAGCCCTCGTTAACCAAACGAATGGCAGAACCGGGCCATGCGTCAGGCTCTTCTCACCCTGCCCCGGATGGCCCTGCTGCCCCTGCTGGCCCTGCTGGGCGCATGCAGCATGGTTCCGCAAGGCCGCGCGCCGGAACGCGAAGCGGCCGTGAAGCGCTCGGCCCAGCCGGTGGCGGTCCGCCCGGAAACCAAGGCTTGCCTCGCCAACCTCGGCGCCAAGAACGCCAATTTCACCCCCCTGCCCGATCAGTATTACGGGGCCGGCTGCTCGACCATCGGCACGGTCCGGCTGGGCGCGCTGCAAAGCGACGATGCCCGGCTGGGGCTGAGCAATCTTGGCCCGGTTACCTGCCCTCTGGCTGATGCTTTCGCGGCCTGGGCGCGGTTCGGCGCGGACCGCGCGGCGCAGCAGATCCTGGGCAGCCCGATCGTGCGCATCGAGACCATGGGCAGCTACAATTGCCGCAATGTGGCCGGATCAAGCCGCCGCAGTGCCCATGCCACGGCCAACGCGATCGACATTTCCGGCTTTGTCCTGGCCGATGGCCGCCGGATCACCGTGGCTGGCAACTGGAACGACCAGTCACCCCAGGTTCGCCGTTTCTTCCAGACCATCCACACCAGCGCCTGCAAGCGGTTCGGCGTGGTGCTCGGCCCAGCCTACAACGCCGCGCACCACGATCACCTCCACCTGGAACTGAGCGACAGCGCCTTCTGCCGTTAATCGTTGTAGAGTTAATCGTTGTAGAAACTGTAATCGGGCAGCGAGTGAAACGCGTTTTTCAGCGCTTCGCTCCACCCGGCGGAAACGGCCAGGTAATAGGGATCCTGCGCGGTGATGCGGCGCTGGTGGGCCGGGTCGGCCCGGCCCGCCTCGATCACCAGCAGGTCCAGCGGCAGGCCGACCGAGAGGTTGGCCTTGATGGTCGAATCGAAGCTGACCATCAGCAGCTTGACCGCGTCTTCAAAGCTCATGTCGCGGCTGTAGCCGCGGATGATGATCGGGCGGCCATACTTGGTCTCGCCAATCTGGAAGAACGGCGTGTCAAAGCTCGCCTCGATGAAATTGCCTTCCGGATAGACCAGGAACAGGCGCGGTTCGCCGCCCTTGATCTGGCCGGCGACGATCATCGAGGCGGTGAAGGTTCCGCCCGCTTCCTGGCCATTGCGGGCGTCGCTGGCGGCAATGGTGTCGCGCAGCAGCTTGCCGACGATGCTGGCCACCTGGAACATCGTTTCGGCTTCAAGCAGCGAATTGTGCCGCTCGGCATGGGCCTTGTTGCGCTCCTCGATCTGGCTGATAACGCTCTGGGTGGTGGCGAGGTTCCCGGCGGTCATGATCGCGATGATCCGCTCGTCCGGCACCGACCAGCAATGCATCTTGCGGAAGGTGGAGATGTTGTCGACACCCGAATTGGTGCGGGTGTCGCTCATCAGCACGAGCCCCTTGTCGAGCAGAATTCCAACGCAGTAGGTCACTTGGACAGGCCCCCTTCTGGACCCGGCCTACTGCCCCATGTGCTGCAGTTCAACCGCCAGTCGCACTTCCAGCAGACATTCTCCGGCGCCATAGGACAGGCCGGTAATCGGCGCGGCCTCACCATAGTCGCGTCCCGTGGCAACGCGGACATAGCGTTCGTCAGGGCTGATCCCGTTGGACACATCGAACCCGACCCAGCCGAGGCCATCGATATGGGCCTCGGCCCAGGCGTGGCCAGCCTCCTGCTCGATCCGGTCCTCCATCATCAGATAGCCAGAGACATAGCGCGTCGGAATGCCCAGCGCGCGGGCTGCACCGATGAAGATGTGGGCGTGGTCCTGGCATACCCCTGCCCCGATCATCGCGGCTTCCTCGGCGCTGGTATGGACATCGGTCTCGCCCGGCACATAAGCGACCGCTTCCAGCACCAGGGCGGACAAGCGGTGCAGCAGCGCCAATGGCTCATCACGCGGCACGTCGATCCCGGCCATGATCGCGCGGACCTTCGGCCCCGGCCGGGTCCGCGATGTCTGGGCCAGGAAAGCCCACAGCGGCATGTGGCCGGAATGATGCCCCAGCACGCCGTGGTTGTCAGCGGTTGCCACCAGTCCTTCGCAGTGAACCTCGACAAAGCTGGCCCCCTGCTCGACCGAGACCAGCACCGTGCGGTTGTGGTTGTGATCCTCGTACTCGACCTCGGCCACGGCTCCGGTCAGCCGCATCTGCCAGTCCAGCACCTTCTGCCCCTGGGTGTTCTTGGGCGTCAGGCGCAGCTGCTGCAGCCCGTGGGCCACCGGCCGGGCAAAGTCATAACGGGTGGTGTGCTCGATCCGCAGTCTCATGCGTAGAACCGGTAATCGCGCTCGATCGCCTGGGCCACTTGCCGGTTGGCGGCGATGAAGTCCTGAATGAATTCGTGCAGGCCGAAATCGAAAATGCCCTCGATCCCTGTTTCGTGAAACCGCGTGCCCAGCGCGCGCATCCGCTCGTGTGCCTCGCTTTCATGCCCATATTCGTGGGCCAGGCCGGCCAGGTTGGAGCGCAGCTTGTCGATGCAGAAATGCAACGACCTTGGAAAGCGCCGGTCGAGCAGCAGAAACTCGGCAATCCCGCGGGGGTCCATCGCCCCGGCATTGAGCCAGCGATAGGCCCGGTCCCCGGCAACCGAGCGCAGCACGCTTTCCCACTGGACATTGTCGAGGCTCGATCCAACCCAGGCGACCGACGGCAGCAGCACGTAATACTTCACGTCGAGGATCCGTGCGGTGTTGTCCCCCCGCTCGATGAACGTGCCGAGACGGCTGAAATTGTAGGCTTCGTTGCGTAGCATCGATCCATCGAAGGCGCCGCGCACCAAGGTCGCCTGACGCCGGATCGTGGCGAGGACCTGGCCGAGCGAAGCCTCGCGCACCGGGCGGCTGAGCGCTTCGGAGAGGACCATCCAGGTCTCGTTGACCGCTTCCCACACCTCGCGGGTCAGGGCCGTGCGGACCGAGCGGGCATTGCTGCGCGCCGCCTCGATCATCGCCAGGACCGATCCGGGATTGCCCTTATCGCGAAGCAGGAAGTTCCACACCCGGTCGCCGGAATAGTCCTGCCCGTGGAGTTCCTCGAACAGCCCGGTCTGGCCGACCGTGGTGATGACCGAGCGCCATTCCTCGTGCGCGGTCGCGGCATCGCGGGTCAAGGCCATGCGGAACCCCGCCTCGATCAGCCGCGCGGTATTTTCCGCCCGCTCGAGATAGCGGGCCATCCAGAAGGTGCCATTGGCGGTCCGGCCTAGCATCAGTCCTCCAGCACCCAGGTGTCTTTCGTGCCCCCGCCCTGCGACGAATTGACCACCAGGCTGCCCTTCTTCAGCGCCACCCGGGTCAGCCCGCCGGGTGTGATATCGATCCCCTGCGGACTGACCAGCACGAACGGCCTGAGGTCAACGTGGCGCGGGGCCAGGCCCGCCTTGGTGAAGATCGGCACGGTCGAAAGCGACAGCGTCGGCTGGGCGATGTAGTTCGCCGGCCTCGCCCTCAGCTTGAGGGCGAAAGCGGCGATTTCCTTCTTCGAGGCGGTCGGCCCGATCAGCATCCCATATCCGCCGGAGCCATGGACTTCCTTGACCACCAGATCGGCCAGATTGGCAAGCACGTAGGCCAGGCTGTCCTTATCGCTGCAACGCCAGGTCGGCACGTTCTGCAGCAACGGCTTCTCCCCGGTGTAGAATTCGACGATTTCCGGCATGAACGAATAGATCGCCTTGTCATCGGCTATCCCGGTGCCGGGCGCATTGGCAATCGTGATGCCGCCGGCGCGGTAGATGTCCATGATCCCCGGCACGCCCAGCGCCGAAGCGGGATTGAAGGTCAGCGGATCGAGGTATTCGTCATCGACCCGGCGATAGATCACATCGACCGGGGTATAGCCGCGCGTGGTGCGCATCGCCACCCGGCCATCGACCACGCGCAGATCGCTCCCTTCGACCAGTTCGGCGCCCATCTGGTCGGCCAGAAAGGCATGTTCGAAATAGGCTGAGTTATAGATCCCCGGCGTCAGCACCGCCACGGTCGGCCGATCTCCGGCGCAGGCCGGGGCGCAGGCGGCCAGGCTTTTTGCCAGCCGCCGGGGATAGTCCTGCACCGGGCGCACGCTCACCCTGGTGAACAGTTCCGGGAACATCGCCATCATCGTTTCGCGGTTTTCGAGCATGTAGGACACGCCCGAAGGGGTGCGGGCGTTATCCTCCAGCACCATGAAGTCATCCGGCCCGGTGCGGACCAGATCGATCCCGACGATGTGGGTATAGACCCCGCCCGGCGGGACCATGCCAACCATCTGCGGCAACCAGGCCGCGTTTTCGGCTATCAGGCGCTGCGGCACCCGGCCGGCGCGGACGATTTCCTGGCGGTGATAGATATCGTGCAGAAAGGCGTTGAGCGCGCGGACCCGCTGCTCGATCCCCTTCGTCAACTTGCGCCATTCGCGCGCGGTGATGATCCGGGGGATCATGTCGAACGGGATCAGCCGTTCCGCGCCCGCCGTATCGCCATAGACGTTGAAAGTGATCCCGGTCCGGCGGAAGAAGGATTCCGCCTCGATCCCCTTGCGGCGCAGGCTGGCGGCATCCTGCCCGTAAAGCCATTCGCGATAGCCGGCATAGGCCGGACGCACCGTGCCATCGGCTTCGAACATCTCGTCATAGGACGAGGGCGATTGGCTCATCCGCGTGCGTCCCCTTCACCCGCCATGACTGCAATACGGCGGAAAAGAGTCAAGCGGCAACATGCTGCAAGTGCGAAAATGCGCGCGGACCTAATTCCCGTAAACCCGGCCAGACTGCGCCAGCCGCTGGCGGCTGGTGTTGGCGGGAACGGCAATGGCGGTGGCCGGGTCATAGACCTTGCCGTTGGCCTTGCTGCCCTTCGGCACCCAGATTTCGACCCAGGTATTGGAATAGCCGTTGGGCTTGTAGCGCACCCAGTAACCATCCGGATGCAGGCTCCAGCGGCTGGCGGGGGCTTCGATGCTGCCCTCGCCGCGCGGCGCAACCCCGCCCAGCACCGCGACCCGTTCGATGTCGGCATAGGAGGACCCCGGCGTGGTCAGCAGGCCGCGCAGGCGGCTTTCCGCCTCGATCACGGTGCGGACCGGCCCTGGCATCCCGCCGGTGATGGAATTGAGCTGCGGATTGGTGAAGACCGATAGCGCGCTGCGGTTGAGCGAGAGGAGCTGCTTCTTCGACAGCAGCACTGCGGCAATCCCCTTCAGCTTGGGATCAAGATCTTCGAACTTGGCACGGGCGATAATCGCCCACAGCAGCATCTGGATGTCGCGCTGGGCAATCTCGGGATGGGCGACCGAGTTCTGCAGGATCGAGATCACCGCCTCGCGCGCCGAGCCTTTCACCGGCCCCAGCAGATAGGCATCGCCGCCGCCCGGACCGTGAGTCCCGGCATGGAGGCAATAGGACTGCGCGTGCATCCGGTAATAGCCCTCGGCCAGCACGAACCCACCCTGGGGGCTACGCGGCAGGCTGGTCAGATCCTGCGCCGCGATCGGCGGGGTATAGCCGTCCTTCGACGGATCGCCCCACACCGCGTCCTTGATGCTGGTGCTGATCGGCGCCGGGCCGGACAAGAGGTTGGGCACTTTCGGCCCCGTCACCGGCAGATACTTGGTCATCTTGCCGATCCCGCCCAACTGGGCATCAGCCGCGGTGGAGAGGACAGCACCGCCGGACAGGACCAGCAACAGCGGAAGAAGGGCCTTGATCGGTTTCATGACGGCTCCTTGTCGGTATCGGGCCGGGAATCGGCACCGCAAACGCCTTGTGTGCATCAGCCTAGGCCAGACAGCCCGGCCTGAATTGTCAAAATTTGCCATGATGAGAGGGCCTTGCCGCCGTGCGCCCAGAGGCGCTCAGCTCCGCCCCTCGCGCCAGCGCAGCGACATGCAGGTGAAGCCGGCATCGATTGCCGCGATCGCGCTGTTTGGCAGAGCCACCACGTTCAGCCCATGGGCATCGAGCAAGTCGAGAATGCGCGGGTAGTGTGCCCCGGCCAGGACCCGGTCGTTGACGCTGAGCACATTGGCACCGGCTTCCTCGCCCTCGGGCACTTCGATCACCCGGTAGCCGGCAAAGACGCCGGTCGCGGCCAACGCACGGGTGGCAAGCACAGTCTCTTCGTCCAGCAGCGAACTGGCAGTCTTGAGGTGCAGCACTTCGGGCGGGGTTGCGGCAATCTCGGCCGTGTAGCCCAGCCGCGCCAGCACCTCGATCAGCGCCTCTGCGCCTTCGCGGGTGGTCCGCGCCGACCGGCCGATCAGCACCTTGTCCGGCATGACCAGCACGTCGCCGCCATCGGCATGGCCGCGCGGCAGATCGATTACCTGCGGAAACAACGTGGTCAGCGTATCGCGCAGGAACTCGCCCTCGGCCTCGCGGCTGGGCGCGCCGGGACGCAGCACGATTGCGCCTTCGGGAAAGACCAGCGCCGGATCCTCGACGAAAATCGCGTCGGGATAGTCTTCCAGTGGGTCGAGCATGGTCAGGGCCAGGCCCGCATCGGCCAGGGCAGCGGCATAACCGGCATGTTCGGCCAGCACGTCTTCCAGACGCGGATCAGGCCTGCCCCCGGCGCGCAAGCCCTTGACCACACTCGCGCCCGGGCGGCGCAGGATTGCGTGGGTGAATTGGCAGAACACCTGAATTCGCCCCTTTCAAACAGAAAGCGGGGCCTGACAGCCCCGCTTTCCTACTGCCGGTTGCCTGGCCTTAAAAACGAATGCCGAACTGCTTGGCCAGGAAAATCAGCACGAAGGCGCCAACCACCGAAGCCAGGAAGCCGGCCGGCTTGAGCTGGGTTCCGGGCTGCTTGTCGATCAAGGTGCCTACCGTAC
This sequence comes from Novosphingobium sp., assembly GCA_046291115.1. Classification (GTDB taxonomy): domain Bacteria; phylum Pseudomonadota; class Alphaproteobacteria; order Sphingomonadales; family Sphingomonadaceae; genus Novosphingobium. The sequence continues at coordinate 8,993 of JBKBSV010000019.1, forward strand.
CGGCCGCGAACGAACCGGCAATGCCCAGCACCATGGTCATCAACCAGCCACTGCCATCGTTGCCGATGTAGAACAACTTGGCGAGGGCACCAACGATCAGCCCCATCACCGCCATGCTGAGATATTTCATTCTGCTTCTCCTATTCTGTGGGCCATCCTTGACCAGTACAGCCACTCTGCGCTGGTGACAGGGCACAGCAAAGCGCTCGCCAAGTCAAGCCTTTATGCCCGGCGGCAGAGTTCAGGTGCAGTCGCCGATCCGCTCGGTCACGATGGTCTGCTCGACTCGCATCTGCACCCCGCCCGGTCCAGTCATTTCGCCCTTGGCAGCGACAGTGGAGCCGGTCTCGGAATAGGTGCCGGTCGACGCCGCGCGCATTTGCATCCCTTGCGCCGTCTTGCATGTGAATGCGGAATCGAGCTTGCCGCCACTCGCCTCGAACTTGTCGAACTGGCACTGGCCGCGGGCCATCTGCTCTTTCATGATCTCGATCCCGCGCTTGGCCTGTTCGGGCGAAACGCAGCTTTCGGTGGCAGCGGCCTTGCTGAGCATGGCTTTCATCTGTTCGCCCATCCCGCCCGGCATGCCGGGAATCTCAAGCTTGGTGACCGATACCGTGGTGCGATACTTGCCGGGCTTCATCTGGAAGGCCGCTTCGGCCGCATTGGCCAGGGCATCCTTGCCGGCGGCCGCGCCGCTTTCGTCGCTGTCGGACGCAGACTGGCCGCAAGCGGCAAGCGCCGCGGCGGACAGGGCAAGCAGAGTAAAAGCGGCAACTTTGCGCATGATGGCTGGCTCCCGGAAGATTGAGGCGATAGCCAGCCTATCACCCGGTGACAGGGGTGCAAGCGCTTACCAGACTTCTCATGCTGCCAGCCGCAGCTTGCCGGGCAAGTCGCCTGGCAGGTCGCCCGGCCGCAGCACCAGCGCAAGGTTGTCGATTCGGCAGCCGCCCTCGCAAATGTCGCTGATCACCGCCCAGTCAAGGCCGCCGGACCGGCTTCGGCAGCGAGCCGGAAGAACCGGTTTCAGGCGGGGTGAACGGCGCAGGGCGCGAATGTTATCGGGGCTCATCTCAGCCGCTTTGGCGGTGTGCTCCGCCATGCCGTAACGGCAGGCGGAAGGTTCGTCAGGGATAACCGCAGGAGCGGCACCGGGTTCAAGCCGCCTGTCTCAGCAGACAGGTTGCCCTGCCCCTTGCGAAGCGCGGAAAACCGGGCCAAACTTGTTCCAACAATGCCAACCGGAGAGAGGCCATGGACCTTGAATTCAGCGCCGAGGAAATCGCGTTTCGCGACGAGGTGCGCACTTTCATTGCCGAGAATTATCCCGCCGAATTGCGCGGCAAGCAGGACGAAGGTGATGAGCTGAGCAAGGAGGACTTCCTCTCCTGGCACAAGGTGCTTTACAAAAAGGGCTGGGTCGCCCCGGCCTGGCCGGTCGAATATGGCGGCACCGGGTGGTCGATCACCCAGCGCTACATCTTTTCGGAAGAAACCGCCCGCGCCGACTGCATCCGCCTGATGCCCTTCGGCCTGACCATGGTCGGCCCGGTGATCTACACGTTCGGCACGCCCGAACAGAAGGCCAGGTTCCTGCCCCGCATCCTGTCGGGCGAGGACTGGTGGTGCCAGGGCTATTCCGAACCCGGTTCGGGCTCAGACCTTGCCTCGCTTCGCACAAGGGCCGAGCGGGACGGCGATCATTACATCGTCAACGGCCAGAAGACCTGGACCACCATGGGTCAGCATGCCGACTGGGGCTTTTTCCTGGTCCGCACCGACCCCGATGCCAAGCAGCAGGAAGGGATTTCGTTTCTGCTGATCGACATGAAGAGCCCCGGCATCGAAGTGCGCCCGATCATTACCCTGGGCGGTGAGCACGAAGTGAACGAGGTGTTCCTCGACAACGTCCGCGTGCCGGTTGAAAACCGGGTGTACGAGGAGAACAAGGGCTGGACCTGCGCCAAGTTCCTGCTTGCCCATGAACGCGTCGGTATTGCCGGTGTTGCCAGCTCGAAGCGCGCGGTCGAGCGGATCCGCGCAATTGCCGGGGCCGAAATGGACGGTGAGAAGCCGCTGCTTGCCAACCCGTTCTTCCGGCGCAAGGTGGCCGAGCTGGAAATGGACCTGGCCGCGCTGGAGTTCACCGAGCTGCGCACCCTTTCCGGCATGGCCGCCGGCCATGGGCCGGGGCCGGAAAGCTCGGTTCTGAAGATCAAGGGTTCGGAAATCCAGCAGCGCCTGACCGAACTGACCCTGGAAATGGCCGGCCATTACGGCGCGCCTTATTTCCGCAGCTTCGGGACCAGCGACAACGAGCACGCCGTCGGTCCGGCCTGGGCCAACAAGGCCGCACCGGTCTATTACAACACCCGCAAGACCACGATCTATGGCGGCTCGAACGAGATTCAGCGCAACATCATCGCCAAGATGGTGCTGGGCCTCTGAGCTGAAACGAACTCGCGTCATTTCCGCCCCCGGCGGGAACCTGGCAGCAAGGACGGCACCGGGTTCCCGCCGCGGCAGGGATGACCACATAGGGATGAGGGGACTGACCTAATGGACCTGAGCTATACCGAAACGCAGGACATGCTGCGCGACAGTCTCGCGCGCTTCCTGGCTGACACTTACGACTTTGAAACCCGCAAGAAGATGCTGAACCGCCCCGAGGGACGCGATCCCGGCATCTGGAAAGCCCTGGCGAGCGAACTGGGCCTGACCTGCGCCCCCTTTGCCGAGGAGTATGGCGGCATGGGCGGGGGCCATCTGGAAAACGCAATCATGATGGAAGAGCTGGGCAAGGTCATCGCGATCGAGCCATGGCTGCAGACCGTGGTGATCGGCGGCGGCGCGCTGCAGGCGGTCGGCGGCGCGGTGGCCGCAGAGGTGATCCCGCAGATCATCAGCGGCGATGCTACTTTCGCCTTCGCCTATGCCGAGCCGCAGGGGCGCTATAACCTGGCCGACATCGGCACTTCGGCGAAGGCGGACGGCGCGGGCTTCGTGCTCAATGGCCACAAGGCCGCCGTCTATGCCGCACCCTGGGCCACCCACCTGCTCGTTACCGCCCGCACTGGCGGATCACGGCGTGAGCGCGCCGGGGTGGAGCTGTTCCTGGTCGATGCCAAGGCCGCCGGGATCACCATGCGCGAATATGCCATGGTCGATGGCTTCCGCGGCGCCGAAGTCTACTTTGAGAACGTCGCCATTCCGGGCGAAGCCCTGCTGCCCGGCGGGATCGACCTGATCGAGCGCGTGGTTGACGAAGCCACCATCGCCATCTGCGCCGAAGGCACCGGAATCGCCCGCAAACTGCTTGAAGGTACGGTGGAATACACCAAGCAGCGCAAGCAGTTCGGCCAGCCGATCGGCAAGTTCCAGGCCCTTCAGCACCGCATGGCCGACATGCTGGTGGACGTGGAACAGATCGCCTCGATGAGCCTGATGGGCACCCTCAAGCTGGGCCTGCCCGCTGATCAGCGCAAGGCCGCGGTGAGCCAAGTCAAAGCCAAGGTTGCCCGCTCTATCAAGGCGGTCGGCCAGAATGCAATCCAGACCCATGGCGGGATCGGCATCACCATGGAACTGGCGATCGGCCACTACTTCAAGCGCAGCACCATGATCGAGAACCAGTTCGGCAGCGCCGACTGGCATCTTGAACGTTACGAGGCGCTGACCCTTCCCGCCTGATGCCATAGCGGCGCGAGGTCGAGCTCGGCCTCGCGCCCCTGGCCCAGCCGGACCAGCTTGGGCCGCCCGGCGCTCGACCATTGCCAGCCGCCCACCTGCAGGAAGCTATGGTGGGTCAGCACCCTTGCCCCCATCCGCTTGTGCGCGGTCAGGGCCGGCAGGTTGTAATCGCTCACCCGGCTTAGCGAACATTCCAGTCCGCGCGCGTCCATCCACGCCCCGGCCCCGGCCCAAAGCGCGGCAAAGCTGCGCCCCAGCCGGTGCTGCGGCGCGATCCACAGCCCGGTATCCCAGCAGCACCGCAGCGGCAGCAGGAACCGTGCCGCCACCTCGTCCTCGCGGTAGGCCCCCTCGCGCAGCCAGACGAGGCCGGTCAGGCGGCCCCTGGTATCGAACGCGCCGAGGCACTCCAGCCCCTCGGCAAAGCGCTGCGCCTGGACTTGCGCCCCGGCATCGACTGCATGGCCCGCCAGATCCCCCGCCCCCAGCGCCTCCACCCGGAAGCCCCGCGGCATGGCCGGCAGGCCCGTGCGCGGCTGGGCGAGAATGGCATAGCGGTGCCACGCCGCCTTGCCGCTGGCCCGCGCCAACCGTGCGGCCAGGTAACTCGCTGATCCGATCAGGCCCAGCATCTGAAGGGTGTGCATTCCTGCCATGGCACGCGCTATAGGTCTGGATTCCTAAGATTTGTTGTCTGCTTCACCGTGGTGCGGTGAGTCCTTGCCGGGTGCGCTGATCACCTCCGCGATCAGCCTGGCCTGGCCGGGCTCGGGGAGCGGGCCGGCCGGGCCGGACCAGGTGGATGCCGTGTCCGCACCCCCGGCAGGCGCATATTCACGCATTCCGCGCCATCAGCCCACCATCGACCGGGATCGTCGCCCCGGTGATATAGCTCGCCGCCGGCAGGCACAGGCTGAGCGTGATGTGCGCCACTTCCTCCGGCGCGCCATAACGGCGCAGCGCGGTGCGGCGGTGGGCGAAGGTCTGCTTGTCGCCGTCAGAGACACTGGCCGTCATGCCGGTGTCGATCGGCCCCGGGCAGATCGCGTTGACAGTGATCCCCTCCTTGCCCAGTTCCACCGCCAGCGCGCGCGTCAGGCCGGTAACGCCGGCCTTGGCCGCGGCATAGGGACTGTCGCGCGATGTCGCCCCCAGTGCCTCGGTGCTGGCAATGTTGACGATGCGGGGGGAGGCCGACTGGCGCAAGTGCGGCAGGGCAGCGCGGATGATCCGCTGGTGCGCGGTCAGCAGCACCAGCATCGCCCGGTCCCACACCGCATCGTAATGGTCCTCGTCGTCGATCGGGCAGAACGCGCTGATCCCGGCGTTGTTGACCAGGCAATCGAGCGAGCCGAACGCCCCCGCCACCTCGTCTACCACCCGCCGGATCGCGGCGTGGTCGCTCACGTCCAGCGCCCAACCCCGCGCCGAATGGCCCGCAGCGCGCAGGCCCGCGGCGATCGTCTCCACCGCTTCGGCGGACAGGTCGGTCAGGGCGACATTGGCCCCCTCGGCCGCAAAGACCTCGGCCGTTGCCCGCCCCATCCCGCTCGCCGCGCCGGTAACCAGCACTGTCAGCCCCTTTACTGATCGGCTCAACTGCACGCCCATCACTGCCTCTCCGCTTGTGGTTTGGGCGGGACTGTGCCGCGCCGGTGCGGGCCTGTCGAGCGGGTGGGGGTATTTGTTTTAAGCGAAGACCCGAAGATGCCCCGCCCGGCCGCAGGCCCTGCAAAGATCCAGCCTCGCGCTTGCCGCACCGTTCGGAAGGACGGCACGGCAAGGCCGCCTTCCCCGCCCTCGTCGCGCCTTGGTGTGACCAAACCAGAGCACGCGCCACGCCGGAACCTGACAAAGTTGACAGGGTCCACAGAACAGAAAACACCCTGCCTCACCCTGTGCCTCCTTCTCAGGAACTTCACGAAGGTTGCCCGGATAACGCACGAGAGTTTGAAACCGGCATGACGTTCCCCCCGCCCCGCGGCGGGCGTGATCGGCAGGCAAAAGGGCAGCAGCGGCACGGCAAGGCCTCCGGTGTGAGCGGGCGGGATTAGTTTAGCGGGTTGGGAGGGGGTAGGAAAATGCAGCCCCCATTGCGGCACAAACCGCAAACCCCCATACTCATCCCGGCATGTCCCAGCTTATCATCCGCCGCGGCCTAGACGAACCCGACACCTCCGGCGCGTTCGTGCCGCACAAGCCGGCGCGGCCCGAAAAGGCGGCCGAGCAGCGCCCGTTCCAGATCGTGTCGGAATACCAGCCCGCCGGGGACCAGCCGACGGCGATTGCCGAGCTGGTTGAGGGGATTGCCAGCGGCGAGGCGACGCAGGTGCTGCTGGGGGTTACCGGCAGCGGCAAGACCTTTACCATGGCCAAGGTGATCGAGCAGGTGCAGCGGCCCGCGCTGATCCTGGCGCCCAACAAGATCCTCGCCGCGCAGCTTTATGGCGAGATGAAAAGCTTCTTCCCCGAAAACGCGGTGGAATACTTCGTCTCCTATTACGACTATTACCAGCCCGAAGCCTATGTCCCGCGCACCGATACCTATATCGAGAAGGAATCGAGCGTAAACGAGGCGATCGACCGGATGCGCCATGCGGCCACCCGGGCGCTGCTGGAACGCGACGACGTGATCATCGTCGCTTCGGTTTCGTGCCTCTACGGCATTGGCTCGGTCGAGACCTACTCGGCAATGATCTTCGATCTGAAGCGCGGCGACACGCAGGACCAGCGCGAGATCATCCGCAAGCTGGTGGCACTGCAATACAAGCGGAGCGATGCGGCGTTCCAGCGCGGCACTTTCCGCGTGCGGGGCGATAATCTGGAGATCTTCCCCAGCCACTATGAGGACATGGCCTGGCGGATTGCGTTCTTCGGCGACGAGATCGAGGAGATCGCCGAATTCGATCCACTGACCGGCAAGAAGGGGGCGAGCCTGAACTCCGTGCGGGTCTATGCCAATTCGCACTATGTCACCCCTGGTCCGACCATGAAGCAGGCGATGGAGGCGATCCGGTTCGAACTGGCCGAGCGGCTGAAGGAGCTGAACGCGGAAGGCAAGCTGCTGGAAGCCCAGCGGCTGGAGCAGCGCACCAACTTTGACCTGGAAATGATCGCGGCAACCGGCAGCTGCGCGGGGATCGAGAACTATTCCCGCTTCCTGACCGGCCGCCTGCCGGGCGAGCCGCCGCCGACGCTGTTTGAATACCTGCCCGAAAACGCACTGCTGTTTGTCGATGAAAGCCACCAGACAATCCCGCAGATCGGGGCGATGTCCAAGGGCGACCACCGGCGCAAGATTACCTTGGCCGAATACGGCTTTCGCCTGCCGAGCTGCATCGACAACCGCCCGCTGCGCTTCAACGAATGGGACGCGATGCGGCCGCAGACGGTGTGCGTTTCCGCCACGCCCGGATCATGGGAAATGGAGCAATCGGGCGGGGTCTTTGCCGAACAGGTGATCCGCCCGACCGGCCTGATCGACCCGCCGGTGCTGATCCGCCCGGTGGAGAACCAGGTGCAGGACTGCATCAACGAGTGCCGGGAAACCGCGGCCAAGGGATACCGCACGCTTGTCACCACCCTGACCAAGCGGATGGCCGAGGACCTGACCGAATTCATGCACGAAGCGGGCCTCAGGGTGCGCTATATGCACTCCGACGTCGAAACGCTGGAGCGCATCGAGCTGATCCGCGACCTGCGGCTGGGCGTCTATGACGTCCTGGTGGGGATCAACCTGCTGCGCGAAGGGCTGGACATCCCCGAATGCGGGCTGGTCTGCATTCTCGATGCCGACAAGGAAGGTTTCCTGCGCAGCGAAACCAGCCTGATCCAGACCATCGGCCGCGCGGCGCGCAACGTGGACGGGCGGGTGATCCTCTATGCCGACCGGATGACCGGCTCCATGGAGCGGGCCATTGCCGAAACCGACCGCCGCCGCGAAAAGCAGCGCGCCTATAACGAGGCGCACGGCATCACGCCCGAAACGATCAAGCGCAACATCCACGATATCGTCGCCGATACCGCCGCGCGCGACGGGGTGCTGGTGGAGATCGACGATGATTACCGCAACAACCTCGTCGGCCACAACCTGCGCGCCTATATCGAGGAGCTGGAAGGCCGCATGCGCGCCGCCGCCGCCGACCTGGAGTTCGAGGAAGCCGGCCGCCTGCGCGACGAGATCCGCCGGCTGGAAGCGACCGAGCTTGGGCTGCCGGAAGGCGAGCGCAAGGCGCCCATCGTCGGCCGCAGCAACGAGGGCAAGCCGGGCACCCGCAAGACCCGGTTCGGCAAGAAGCAGCAGAAGTGGGGGCGTTAGGGCGCGGACCTCCGGAGGATACCCCCTCAGCGCGATCCGCCATGCGCAAGCGAAACCCGGATCACCTCAGCCCGGCTGATCGTGCCGCTGCGATCCAGATCAAAACGCGAAAGCACCAGATCGACCAGCTTCTCCCGGTTGTCCGGTTGGATCCCGGGGTTCTGCCTGACTACGTAATCACCCACTTCGGCCCTGGTGACGACACCGTCCCGATTGCCATCCATGGCCTGAAAATCCCGGTCGGCAGCGGCAATCACTGCCTGCTTTGACCGGTCGCCCGCCTTGGCCGAATCAGGCTTGCTCGCCATCGCCCGAACTTCACCACTCATCATCGAAATTGTCATGGCCGCTACCAAGGAAAAAGCCCTGAAACTGGCTGATTCACTCACCAAATGACGGAGGCTTTTCATGAGCTGAACTCCAAATCGACAAATCAACAACAATAACGGATTCGAGATCACATGACCTTTTCATTGATCAAGAAAAAAAAATATGCAAGCCTTTGATTCGCTGGAATCAATAGAGCCGCTTGTTGCGCAACAGGCAAGCGGAAGCACGGGTTCGGCAAACTTGATGACCATCCTTCAAGAAGGGGACGCACAATGAAGAAGACCGTCAGATTGCTTGCTGCTGCGGCGACAATGGGGATCGCCGCCATTCCGTCTGTCGCCATGGCTCAGATGCAGTATTGCACCGAGGTGAAGAACTGTCTGACCATCGGCCCTGTAACACTGTGCGTTTCGACCACGGTTTGCGGGCCTGCGCCTTCCAACGTAGGCGAATAGTCGGAACTGGCTGCGGCAGGGTTGGGTTTCATTCGGCAAGTTGCACTCATCATGATCGACAATCACCACGAGCGCCCAACGGCACTGTGCGGCCTGGTTGTCATGGCTGTCTTTGCCGGAAGCAGCCTCCCTGCCGTGGCCACCACCAGCGACCCGCCTGCTGCCGGGTCCGAAACGACATCGACCCTTGATCGGCACAGTGAGCCGGAAACGGCAAGAGAAGGTCCGGCCATCACGGTAACCGCCAGCCGGGAGAGGGCGGCACCCGATCGCCAGTCCTACGACGTGGAAAGCCCGGATTCCGGGACGATGGAAGCGATCGATGCGATTGCCAGGCTACCCGGCGCTATTGTCAACATCGATGGCAAGCTGGCAGTGCTGGGCCAGACCAATATCACCTATATGATCGACGGCCAGTATGTTCCGCCCGATATGGCCATGCACCTGCCTGCCAGCCTGATCGCCCGGATCGAAGTCATCGCCAATCCCGGTGCGGCCAGCGGCAGCAGCAATGGCGTGGTGATCAATCTGGTGCTCAAATCCCAGCGGCAGGAGGCGGCGAAGAATCTGATCCTGCGGGCGCAGGCCGGAACACTTGGCAACCGCGAAGTCTCGCTGACCCATCAGATCAAGGCCGACAGGCTGGAAGTCATCCTCGGGCTGGGCTCCCGCCATTCCCGGCGTGAGACGACAACGACCGGTGAGGAGACGTTCCTGTCCAACACCGGCCAGCCGACCGGCACCGGCGCGGAACTGGGCCAGTCCCAGCGCCATGAAACGGTCAGGAATGGAAGCCTGCTGGTTTCCCATGATCTTGCCCCCGACAAGGGTATCGTCCTGCTTTGTGTAGCGAGCCAGAGCGAGAGCAACTCGAGCAGCCAGCTGCGACGCGAAACACAGGCGTATGGCATGTTGACAGCTGATCGGAATGTTTCGGCCAGCCAGACCTTCGAGATCACGGACGCGACCTGCGCGCCGGCGTTTGTTTTTGCCAAGGATGGGGAATCCCATTTCCAGATCGCGCTATCCTATGGGTTGACGAGCCGTAAGTCGGCACTTCGGCAAGATGTTGCCGGCCAGGGCGTGCCCTATATCTATGCCTTGCGGGAACAGGGCGAGGCTGACCGCCATGGCCTCACCTTCAAACGGGTGCGCAAGTTCAACCAGCGGCGCAACCTTGAGATTGGCCTGGAATACGAGCGGTCCGACCGCCGCCGCCGATACGAATTCGGTCCGTTGCCATCCGCAATCGCCGCGCCAAGCCCCACCGACTTCAGACAAATACAGGAGCAATGGAGCGCGTATCTATCCTACCAATTTCCTGTGGGACAGTTCGGTATCCAACCAGGTCTGCGCGTGACGCACCTGAATCTGGATCACCTTGGCCGTGCAAACGAGCATCTGGGACAAACAGGGACGAGGCGCGTTCTTCCATCGCTACACATCGATTACCGAATTGGCAGAAACACAATCGTCCGCGGAGCCTTTACCAGGAAGTTGCTGACTGTTTCCGAAGATTTCTTCAATCCGTACCCGATCGGCGCGTCATTCGATCTTGCAGCAATCGGCGATCTATCGCTTGAAATCGGCGGTGAGACCAATTTCGAACTTTCAGTCGAAATGGCCCGCAAGGGCTCCTCGACCCAGGTCCGCTTCTATGGCCGCAACCGGGACCGGGGCATCGTTCCCGTGTGGCGATATCTTGCCACAGACAGTTTCGAACTGCGGTACCTGAACGCGGAAGAGGACTGGCGGCTTGGCCTCAATGCCAATTTCAAACGAAGCATTACACCACGGTTGGAGGTCTCGTTCGATCTGGACATTTTCCATCAGGAACAAACGTGGCGGGACGAAGGTCTGCAAAAAACGCGGAACACCTCGTGGACCGGTAAATGGAACCTCAACTGGTCGATCGACGGCAACGACACACTGCTGATTACAGGGCAGTATGCAGATGCGGTCCTAAGCTATGGCGCAGTTCTGCCTGGCGAGCTGTCGTCAAGCCTGAAATACACGCACGACTTTCCACAGAACCTGTCGCTGGCATTCGAACTGATCGATTTCCTTGCCAGCGATATCGAGACCAATCGTTATAGAAGCCCAACCCTGCTGCGGCAGAGGGACAGCCGGATCCAACGCCGGGCCGCGCGGCTAACAGTATCCAAACGGTTTTGACCCTAAACGCGCAGCGGATCGCCTGCGCCGGCCGAATCGAGCGGCAGGTATTGCCCGGTGACGCCGCTGCTATCGGCCAGATAGGCCTGTGCGGCCTCGATCGCGAACGGATCGTCGCTTGCCACGGCATTGATCCGCAGCGGGGCGGCTTCGCGTGCCAGCACCTGCACGGCCGCCAGCCGCCAGGTGGCATGGGTGTGGTCGGCCGGAGGAAAAACCAGCAGCAGGTCCTCGCCCGCCGCCAGTCCGGCCTGGACCCGATCCAGCCATTCGCCATGAAAGACCGCCGCCGCCGCGCTGGGCCGGTCCGGCAGGCCGGTCACATCGAGCCGCCGCATCAGCGCCGCTCGCGCGTCAGGGTCATGCCGATCTGTTCGCCGGCCTCGGCGATCGCCAGCTTGACGATCTTCACCGTCACCGCCTCGATCCGCGCGTCCTGGAGGAACAGGGTTTCGCAGATGTGATCGGCCACGGCCTCGATCAGCGTGAAATGGACGCCCTCGGGCAACGCTTCAGAGGCTGCGAATTTCAGGTCCATGTAGTTCTTGCTGGCGGAAAGCGGCGTATCGGGCAAATAGCGCGCGGCCGGCTTCAACCGCACCGTGATGGTAAAACGCAGCGGCTGGGGGCGGCCGGTTTCCTCCGAATAGATGCCGGTCAGGACATCGTGTTCAAAATCGGCAACTTCGAGAATCAGCGAATCGGCCATGGCGGCGCTTTAGCCCTTATTCGACCAGCGCGCGAAGATTGCGGTGGGGAGCAGGCGGCCGCCCTCACCGGCCTCTCGCACGGCCAGATCGCCATGCTCGATCCGGCCGGGCAGATCGGCCAGAACTTCATCCAGCAGCCCGGCCAGCGCCAGGCTGCTCATCCGCACGGCATAGACGGTCAGGAACAGGAAGCGGCTGCCCGCATCCAGCAGCCGCGCACAATCGCCAACCAGGCGCGGCAGGTGTTCTTCCAGCCGCCAGACTTCCCCTTCCGGTCCGCGACCGAACTTGGGCGGATCGAGGATGATCCCGTCATAGCGTTTTCCGCGCCGCACTTCACGGGCGGTAAACTTGGCGGCATCGTCAACGATCCAGCGGATCGGGCGCCCTTCCATGCCAGACAGCGCCGCGTTCTCGCGCGCCTGGGCGACCGATTTCTTGCTGGCATCGACATGGGTGACCGGGCCATATTCAGACAGCGAGAGCGTGCCGACACCGGTATAGCCGAACAGGTTCATCGTCCGGGCATCGGCCTTGCCGTCCAGCTGCCGCCCCATCCAGTCCCACACCGGGGCCATGTCGGGGAAGAAGCCAAGGTGGCGGAACGGGGTACACTGGGCGGTGAACTTCACGTCCCCGCGCGCCAGCGGCCAGCCTTCACGCGGGACGGGCGCATCGAACATCCAGCGGCCGCCGCCATCCTCGTCCGATCCGGGGACGAACTCGCCTTGGCTCGGCCAGTGCTCCAGCCGGGGACGCCACATCGCCTGGGGTTCCGGGCGAATGAAGCTGTAGGGCCCATAGCTTTCGAACTTGCGGCCATGCCCGCTATCGAGCAGGGCATAGTCGGCCCAGCCGGTACCAGTCATCACGACCGGCGCTTCCACCAGCTCAGCCACGCGCCACCGCGTGGGCCGCGACGTAATCGGCAATCGCGGCATAGTCGCCGGGCAGCTCGACCAGCCGTTCCTCGCGCTCGAACAGGTCGCCAATCCGGGCGGGCAGCGCCGGGCGATGGCCGGTGGCCCGTTCCACCGCATCGCGGAACTTGGCCGGGTGGGCCGTGGCCAGGGTTACCACCGGCACTTCGCGCGGCAGAGCAGCGCTGCGGGCGGCGTGGAGACCGATCGCGGTATGCGGATCGAGCAGTTCGCCGGCATGTTCGTGCGCCCAGCGGATCGCCTGGGCCATGTCGGTCGCATCGGCCCGCGCACTGGAGAACAGCCGGGCCGCGCCTTCGCGCTGGGCATTGGTCAGCTGCATCGCTCTGGTGGCTTCAAATCCGGCCATCTGCGCGGCCAGCGCCGCGCCATCGCGCCCGTTCAAGTCAAACAGCAGCCGTTCAAAATTGGAAGACACCTGAATGTCCATCGACGGCGCTGCGGTCGGCGTGACAGTGCCGGCCGAATAGTCACCGCTGGTCAAAGCGCGGTGGAGGATATCGTTGACGTTGGTCGCCACGATCAGCCGCGCCACCGGCAGGCCCATCTGTGCCGCGACATAACCCGCGAAAACGTCACCGAAATTACCGGTCGGGACCGAAAAGGCCACTTCGCGGTGCGGTGCGCCCAGTTGCAGTCCGGCGGCGAAGTAGTAGACCACCTGGGCCATCAGCCGCGCCCAGTTGATCGAATTGACCGCCCCGATTGCGAAACGGCTGGTCATCGCGGTATCGTTGAACATCCGCTTCACCATGGCCTGGGCATCATCGAAGGTGCCTTCGATCGCAATGTTGTGGACGTTGGGCGCCAGCACCGTCGTCATCTGGCGGCGCTGAACGTCCGATACCCGGCCCTTGGGGTGAAGCATGAAGATATCGACCCGCGCCCGGCCCGCCACGGCATCGATCGCCGCCGAGCCGGTATCGCCCGATGTCGCCCCGACGATGGTCAGCGGATCGCCGCCGCGCGACAGGAATTCCTCAAACAGCAGGCCCAGGAGTTGCAGCGCCACGTCCTTGAAGGCCAGCGTCGGCCCGTGGAACAGTTCCAGCAGCCACTGCTGTTCGTCCAGCTGCCGCAGCGGCGTCACCGCCTTGTGGGCGAAACGGCCATAGGCCTGCACGGTCAGCTCGCGCAGGCGTTCAGGCGTCAGGCAAGTGCCAACGAACGGCTGCATGATCCGTGCGGCCAGCTCGGCATAGGGCAGCCCGGCTAGCGCGGCGATTTCCGCTTTCGAGAACCGCGGCCACTCTCGCGGCACATAGAGCCCGCCGTCGCTGGCCAGCCCGGCCAGCGTCGCGCCTTCGAAATCGAGCGCCAGAGCGCTGCCACGGGTGCTGACGTATTCCATCGAGGGGGCCGTTACCCCTCAGCGCCCATCACGGCAAGGCGCTTGCTGAGGGCAATGCCGTAGATCACCAGCGCGACCAGCGCGAAGAGGAACCACTGGATTGCATAAGACCAGTGGTTGTTGGGCAGATCGTTGGGATCGGGGGCAGCGATCGCGGCAAGGCCGGCGAGCGGCGGATCGGCCACCACCTTATACCCCAACACGCCGCCGGCAACATAGACACCGGTCACCGCCCCGCCAGTCCAGCCCGGCGCAGCAGGGTTGTTGGACCATCCCGCCTCGACCTCGACGGCCTGGGCCGTGCCGTCAGCCCCGATCCAGTCGCAGCGGGCCACCTGGATGATGCCTTCGCGGTTCTGGGCATTGCGCCCCGCCGTGGTCCGCCAGCCGCTGACCTTTGGGCAGTTGAAGCTGACCCGGCGGTAAATCAGCGCCTCGTCCAGTTTGGCAAAATCTGGATCGGCAACCACAGTTTCAAGCCTGGACGCAGCCGCATAGCGGGCGATCTGGGCCTCTTTCTGGCCCATCCGGTCCAGTTGCCAGAACCCCAGCCGGATCATGATCCCAACCGCGATCAGCACCAGCACGGTCGGGATCAGGGGAAGCCGCCTCGGCATCAGTCCTTCCGCACGTCTTCGCCAGTCGCCTCGCGTGCCTCGCGCTGGAATTCGGCCGCCAGCAGCGCGGCCTTGCTGACCCTGAGCCCCCACAGCGTGGCGCCCGCGACGAACGGGATCCACAGCACCGCATGAACCCACAGCGGCGGGTGGAAGGTGAACTCCACCCACAGCGCCAGCCCCACGGCCAGGGCACCGATCACCATGGTCAGGAACGCAGCGGGGCCATCGCCGACGTTGAACTTGCCGTAATCGAGCCCGCAGGCGGCGCAGCGCGGCGCGAATCTAGCCGCCCCGGCAAACAGGCCCTTGGCCCCGCAGCGCGGGCAGAGACCGAAAAGGGCAGCCTGGCCAAGGCCGGGCTGCCCTTTTGCTTCAGGCGTAGTGCCAGCCATCAGTGGACCGGCGCACCCCAGCCGCCCCAGATATAGATGGAGACAAACAGGAACAGCCACACCACGTCGACGAAGTGCCAGTACCAGGCCGCCGCTTCAAAGCCGAAGTGCTGCTTGGGGGTGAAATCGCCGTTGTAGGCGCGCTTGAGGCAGACGATCAGGAAAATCGTGCCGACCAGGACGTGGAACCCGTGAAACCCGGTCGCCATGTAGAAGGCCGAGCTATAGGTGTTGCCACCGAAGGCGAAGGGGGCATGGGCATATTCATAGGCCTGGATCGCGCTGAACAGGATGCCGAGCGCGACCGTGGCCCACAGGCCCTTCTTCAGGCCATTGCGGTCACCATGGATCAGGCTGTGGTGCGCCCAGGTCACCGTGGTGCCAGAACACAGCAGGATCAGGGTGTTGAGCAGCGGCAGATCGAACGGGTTCATCACCGCCTCGATCGCCTTGGGCGGGAACTGCCCGCCGACCACTTCCGACAGCGCCGAAGGGAACAGCGCGAAATCGAAGAAGGCCCAGAACCAGCCCACAAAGAACATCACTTCCGAAGCGATGAAAGTGATCATGCCATAGCGCAGGTGCAGCTGCACGACCGGGGTGTGGTGGCCCTGATGCGCTTCCTGCACGACCTTCGACCACCACGAATACATCGTGTAGATCAGGCCAAGGAAACCGGCCAGCAGCACATATTTGCCACCCGCGATGCCATGCATCGTCAACGCGCCGCCGCTGGTTGCCGCAAGTGCCGACATCGAGGCCGCGAAGGGCAGGATATCCGGATCGAGGATGTGATACTGGTGGTTGACGCTACCGGCCATGATCGTTCTGGTCCCTGTTATGACTGACAGGACGGTCCCCCGCCCGCATCGAATTTTAAGAAAGCCCTTATCGCGCAGCAGCCACCGGGTCCAGTGTCTTTGCAGCGGCTTTCACAGCCTGGCTCTGATCGGCCGAGGTGTGGAAGGTATAGCTCAGCGTGATCTGCCTGATCCGGGCCGCTTCCGGATCCTTCAGGATCGCCGGATCGACGTAGTACTGGACCGGCATTTCAACTGATTCCCCGGGCTGGAGGGTCTGCTGGTTGAAGCAGAAGCAGTGGACCTTCTTGAAATACAATCCGGCCAGTTCCGGCTGGACATTGAAGCTGGCCACTCCGGTAACGGGCCTGTCCGAGAGGTTCTTTGCCCGGTAGAAAGCCATCATCCGGCTGCCGATCGGCATTTCCTGGGTGACCTGCATGGGGGAAAACTTCCACGGCAGGCCGGGGTCGGTGTTACTATCGAACCGGACCGAGATCCTGGTGCCGGCCACCTGGACTTTTGACGCCTCGGCCAGGTCCGCCTTCTGGGTGGTGCCGCCAAACCCGGTGACCTGGCAGAACAGGCGGTAGAGCGGCACGGCGGCAAAACCGAGGCCGAGCATGGCCAGCGCACCGACGGCGGCCCAGAAGGCGGTGCGGTGCTTGCTGCTGTGGGGCAAAATCGAAACAGCCATCGGGTCAGCTCATCTTGGCAATGGAAATTGCGAAGAACAGGACCACCAGGCCGAACAGCACCAGCGCCAGCACGCGGTTGCGGGACGCGATGATCTGCTTGCGCTGTTCCATCGGATCGAGAGGCGGCTTGTCCATGGGCTTATCCAACCAGGTAACGGTCCGCCACCAGCATGGCGAACAGGGCAAACAGATAGAACACCGAATAGGCGAACAGCCGCTTTTCGGGCCGCATATCGCTATCCTGCGCCCCCCCACGGAATACGGCAACACGCAATGACAAGATCAGGAACAGGGCCGAAAGCAGCAGCGCACTGGCCCCATAGATCCAGCCGGCCACGCCCAGCCAGAACGGCGCCATGCTGATCGGCAGCATCAGCACGGCATAGACCAGGATCTGCCGGCGGGTCGCTTCGTGCCCGGCCACCACCGGCATCATCGGGATCCCGGCCTTGGCATAGTCGGTCTCGACAAACAGGGCGAGCGCCCAGAAATGCGGCGGGGTCCAGAAGAAGATGATCGCGAACAGCAAAACCGGCATCAGCGTTACTTCGCCGGTCGCCGCGATCCAGCCGATCATCGGCGGAAAAGCCCCTGCCCCGCCGCCGATCACGATGTTCTGGGGCGTGCGCGGCTTGAGCCAGACGGTATAGATCACCGCGTAGTAGAAGATCGAAAAGGCCAGGATCGCCGCCGCCAGCCAGCCGACCGCCAACCCCATGGTCAGCACCGAGCCGACCGACAGGGCCACGCCGAAATCGCGGGCAGAGGTACGCTCCATCCGCCCGGCCGGCAGCGGCCGCGCGGCGGTGCGCTTCATCCTGGCGTCAAGGTCTGCTTCCCACCACTGGTTGAGCGCCGCGCTGCCGCCGGCCCCCACCGCGATGCACAGGATCGCAACGAAGCCGATGACAGGATCGACCGAGACCGGCGCGGCCAGCAGGCCGCACAGGCCGGTGAACACCACCAGGCTCATCACCCGCGGCTTGGTCAGCGACAGGAAATCGCGCCAATCGGCTGGCAGGGGAATCGGCTGGGCGGTGGCGGGGCTCATGGCTGAAGGCGCTATAGTCGGGCTTGGACGCGCTTGGAAGGCGGATTCAGCGCAGCAAATCCTGCCCTTTCGGGCGGAATCAGAGCCGCTTCAGCCAGTCGATCAGCAGCGCGGTCACTTCTTCGGGCCGCTCCTGCTGGGTCCAGTGGCCCACGCCTTCGAGCACGTGGCCTTCCACCCGCGGCGCAAACATCCGCATCATCGCCACCGGATCGGCGATCGCGCCGAACAGGCTGGTGGCCGGATCGCGGGTGCCGCCGATGAACAGGGAGGGCTGTTCCAGCTGCTTGCCCTGCATCGGCTTCAGCCACTGATAATCGCGCTCGTGGTTGCGATAGCGGTTGAGCGGCCCACGAAAACCGGAGGCCTTGAATTCCCCTTCGTAGTAATCGAGGTCTGCACTGCTCAGCCACGGCACTGGTTGCGGTTCCGGCAGGTCCTGCAGGAAAGTCGCCCCGGCCGGCTTGTCCCAGTAATTGCCGGGCGGAACATCGCCGGAAATCGAGTACATCATCTTCTCGACAAAGTGGCGCGGATCGGCCTCGGCCTCGGCTTCGGCGACGCCCGGTTCCTGGAAGTATTCCTGGTAAAAGAACCGCCCCTTGGAAGTGAAGGCTTCGCGGAACACCTCGGTAAAGGGCCGCAGCGGTGCCCCGGCGAATGGCACCGACAGGCCGGCGACAGCACGCACCCGTTCGGGGTTGGTGAAGGCCGTGTTCCAGACGATTGGCGCGCCCCAGTCATGCCCGATCAGCACCACCGGCTGGTCCGGGGACAGCGCATCCGCCAGGCCGATCAGGTCCCCGGCGATGGCTTCAAGGGTGTAGGCCTCGACCGGATCGGGCTTGTCCGACCCGCCATAGCCGCGCACGTCGATCGCGCAGGCGGTAAACCCGGCGGCTGCCAGCGGCCCGATCTGGTGCCGCCAGGAATACCAGCTTTCCGGAAAGCCGTGGACCATGATCGCCAGTGGCCCGCAGCCTTCCACCGCGCAGCGCAGGGTCACTTCGCCGGTATCGATCATCCGGAATTCGGGCATCGCTCTCTCCCAGTCGGGCGATCCATCCCGCCCACGCCATTGCCAGCAGAGCCAAGCAATCCGGCGCGGTTTAGGCAACCCCGGATTGCTTCGCCGCGCTCGCCAGGGCGAAACAACAGGTCAAGCGAAAACGCCCCGGCGGTTGGGCCGGGGCGCTTCATTGGCTTGGCTGAACCTGGCCCAGCGGCCAGTCCTGTCAGTGATGAGCCTTGTCGTCGATCACCGGCAGGGTTTCGAACTGGTGGAACGGCGGCGGGCTGGACAAGGTCCATTCCAGCGTGGTCGCGCCTTCGCCCCAGTAGTTCGCTTCGGCCTTCTTGCCCATCGTGTAGGCATAGATGATGTTGACGAACCAGATCCCGACCGACGCAAGCGTGATTGCGTAGCCGAGCGAGGAGATGTTGTTCCAGTATTCGTAAGCCGGGGCATAGTCCGGATAGCGGCGCGGCATGCCCTGCATCCCCAGGAAGTGCTGCGGGAAGAAGATCATGTTCACGCCGACGAAAAACACTGCGAAGTGCAGATACGCCAGCAGTTCGGAGTGCCAACGGCCGCTCATCTTCGGGAACCAGTAATAGAAGCCAGCAAACAGGGCGGTCACTGCACCCAGCGACAGGACGTAGTGGAAGTGCGCCACCACGTAATACGTGTCGTGCAGGTTATCGTCGATCCCGCCGTTGGCCAGAACAACGCCGGTCACACCACCGACAGTGAACAGGAAGATGAAGCCCAGCGCCCAGACCATCGGCGACTTGAACGAGAGGCTGCCGCCCCACATCGTCGCGATCCAGCTGAAGATCTTGATGCCGGTCGGCACCGCGATCACCATGGTGGCCAGAGTGAAGTAAAGCTTGGTATTCACGCTGATGCCCGAGGTGTACATGTGGTGCGCCCAGACGACGAACCCGACCACACCGATCGCGACCATGGCGTAGGCCATGCCGAGATAGCCGAACACCGGCTTCTTCGAAAAGGTCGAGACGATCTGGCTGATGATCCCGAAGGCCGGCAGGATCATGATGTACACTTCAGGGTGCCCGAAGAACCAGAACAGGTGCTGGTAGAGGATCGGATCGCCGCCACCCTTGGGATCGTAGAAGGTGGTCCCGAAGTTGCGGTCGGTGATCAGCATGGTGATCGCCGCGGCCAGCACCGGCAGGGCCAGCAGCAGCAGGAAGGCGGTCACCAGCACCGACCACACGAACAGCGGCATGCGGTGCAGGGTCATGCCCGGCGCGCGCATGTTGAAGATGGTGGTGATGAAGTTGATCGCCCCCATGATCGAGGCGGCACCGGCGAGGTGCAGCGAGAAGATCGCGAAGTCGGTCGCCGGGCCCTTCGAGCCATAGGTCGACAGCGGAGCATAGGCGGTCCACCCGATACCGGCGCCGTTGCCGGTGGCATCACCGGGAACGAAGGCCGAAATCATCAGCGAGATGAAGCCGGCAACGGTCAGCCAGAACGAAATGTTGTTCATCCGCGGGAAGGCCATGTCCGGCGCGCCGGTCATGATAGGCCCGAACCCGTT
>JBKBSV010000020.1:0-28668 GCA_046291115.1 Novosphingobium sp.
AGATCCGCCCCATGCCCAGCATCCCGCCGACATTGCCGATCCACCCCAGCCCGGCCAGCGCGCCATAGATCGTGCCATAGCGCGCCGCATCGAACCGGCGGCCGACGAAATAGGCGAAGATGTCCAGCTCTGCCCCCTGCTGCAGCCCGATGATTGCCGCAGCGAGCAAGGCGGCCGCCACGACCCCGTGGGTGGAAAGCAGGATGACAAAGCCGATTGCCGGCATCAGGGTCAGGAGAAAGGCCACCCGGCGCGGCTCGAACAGATCGAGCAGCCAGCCTCCCGCCAGCCGCCCGATGAATTGACCGCCGGCGAAGAAAGACAGCGCCAGCGCGGCAGTTTTCGCGTCGATCCCCTCGTCGATCACCATCGGGGCCAACTGGCTGACCGTCCCCGCCGTCGCCAGGCTCATGGTAATGGTCGACAGGGTCAGCAGCCAGAAATCCCGTTCCTTCAGGAAGCTGGAATCGCGCCCGCCGTCTTCGCCCGACGGCGCCGCGCCGATCCCGCTGCCGGCCCGCCCGCCGCGCGGGATCAGCAGCAGCACCGCCGGAATCCCGACCCCGACCGAGGCCGCGGCAAAGCCGACAAATCCCGCGCGCCAGCCGTGATGGTCAATCAGCGCCTGGATCAGCGGCGGCGAGGTCATCGAGACCAGCGCAATGCCCACCGCCATCAGGCCCAGCGCCTTGCCGCAATGCTCGCGGAAATGGGCGTTGATCGGGCGGGTCAGGACCACCGCGGTCGAGCCAATGCCGAAGAAACCGATTGCCGCGATCGCCATTCCCATGTGCAGCAGGCTGCTGGCCCAGGTCGCCGCCAGCAGGTGGACGCAGGCCACCACCAGGGTGCAGAATACAAAGACCCGGCGCACCCCGAACAGGTCGGCTGCCCGGCCCATCACCGGCGCGCCCAGCGCTGCGGTGACGATCAGCGCCTGGACCGAGCCGAGATCGCCCCGGCTGACCCCCAGTTCCTGCGACAGCGGCAGAACGAACATCGAAAAATTGAGGAACACCATGCCCACGCCGGTGCCTGCCGCCAGCGCCGCGCCCAGCAGGATCCGCCAGCCATCGCGGAATTCGCCCGACAGGGCGGGCAGCGCCGGTTTCATCGGATCAGGTCGCTACCATCACGTCAGGGCCTTCGTGTAGGTGCCCATGTCAAAGTAATCGCGCCAGACCTTGATCTTGCCGCCTTCCAGTTCGAACACCCCGCAGCACGGCAGATCGACCGGCTTGCCATCCTTGGTAACCGTGCGGTCGACCCGTTCGGCAATCACCACGTCGCCGCTGGAAACGAGGTGCAGCACTTCCCATTCCGTGCTGGCCCAGCCCCCGGCAAACCCGGCAATGAACTGGCGCAGCGCCTCATGCCCGCTGACCGGGGCCAGCGGCATGTTGTAATAGGTGCCGTCGGGCGTGAAGTAACTGACCAGCTCCTCGACATCGAGCCGCGACCAAGCGGCAATGAAGTCGCGCACCACCTGTTCGTTACTGGACATGATCAGTCCTCCACCGCAAAAGTGATCTCGGCATGGTCCTGCAAACGCTGGACCAGCGCCTCGCCCAAGAGCGCGCCGGGCAGCGAGACGCCGCCTTCAGCCGGGCAATCGAGCAGGGCAATGCCGGTTTCGGCAAGCATCCGGCTGGTCGAGCCATAGCCCGGATCGTAGCGGCCCTTGACCCCATAGCGGATGGACTTGCCGTCCGGCCATTCGCCGATGAACAGCACGTCGTAAAAGCCGTTCTCGCGCTCTTCCTTGCTTGGCCCTTCGCCCGGCTTGGGCGGCTTTGCGCCAAACGGGTTCTTCAGCATTTCGGCCACGGCATGGGCGGCCTTTTCACCGATCTCGCCCGCGCTGGTCAGCACCATCTCGTCGTACTTGAAATCGGTGCCGTAAGGATGGCCAAGCAGGAAATTGGTGCGGTGGACATTCTTGGTGTTGATCGGCGCCATGATGAACGGCGCGGCCCACTTGCCCAGGCTTTCATCGTATTCCGGTATCAGCCCCAGCGGCTGCGAAGGCCCTTCAAAGCCCGGGGTCAGGCCGAACGGGCTTTGCAGGATCTTGATCAGCGACGGGTTCCTGGCCACGGCCTTCATCGTTTCGGTCAGGCTGGCCGCGGTCCCGCCAGAGAAAGTGCCCTGCATCGCCCGGACCCGGGCCTTGACCCGCGGCGCCGGGCTGCCGTGGCGGGCCTTGGCTTCCTTTTGCAGCATGAACACGCCAAGATCGAACGGGATCGAATCGAAGCCGGAGGAGAACGCAACCCGCGCGCCCGAAGCCTTCGCGGCATCGTGATACTTGTCGATCATCTCGCGCATCCAGCCCGGCTCGCCGCACAGGTCGGCATAGTCGGTGCCGGCCGCGACGCAGGCTTTCAGCAGCGGCTCGCCATAAAGCTGATAGGGGCCGACCGTGGTGACCACCACGCGGGTGCTTTCAGCCAGCGCCTGCATGGTGGCCGGATCGTCCGAATTGGCGACAAGCAGCGGGGTATCGGCCGGAGCGCCGATCAGGTCGCGCACCTCGGCCAGCTTGTCCGCGCTGCGCCCGGCCATGGCCCACGTGGGGCCTGTGCCTTGGTAATGATGGGCCAGATACTCGGCGACAAGGCGGCCGGTATAGCCGGTCGCGCCATAGACGACGATATCATAAGGGCGATCTGCCTTGGTGGTCATGCACGTCTCTCCAAGATCCCGAATCTGTCGGCGGGATTTGCCCAAGAAGGCCACAATCCGGTGGCAATGTAAAACGGGTTTCGGCGGACGTTACGGAAGGGTGGGGTTTGCTCCGCTGGCGCCGGTGTTGCTGTGTCTTGGCCGCGCCAGGACAGCATATGAAATCAGAACTGGTACTGCCGACTGGCCAGATCGAACATGATCTCCTCGCTGCCGCCGCCGATCGCCATCACGCGGACTTCGCGGTAGATCCGCTCCACCCGGCTGCCGCGCATGAAGCTGGCTCCGCCCAGAATCTGGCAGGCTTCGCGGGCGCAGAATTCCATGGTTTGCGTGGCCTGCACTTTCAGCAGCGCGAAATCGCCGGGAAAGGCGCAATCGTTCAGCACGCACCAGGCGCAATGGTCGATCCAGGCCTGCGTGGCCTGGATCCGGCGGATCATGTCGGCCAGCTTGTGACGAATGACCTGGTTGGTGATCAGCGGCTTGCCAAAGGTCTCGCGCACCCGCGCCCAGTCGAGCGCATCCTCATAGCAGATCCGCGCAAAGGCCACGGCCTGCTGGCTCATCCCCAGCCGCTCGCCGTTGAAATTGCGCATGATCCCGGCAAAGCCGCCGTTTTCCGGCCCGATCAGGTTCTCGGCCGGCACTTCGACATTGTCGAAATGGATCGTCGCGGTGTCGCTGGCGTGCCAGCCCATCTTGGCGAGCGGCGTGCGGGTCACGCCCGGCCGGTCAAGCTCCACCAGCAGCAGCGAAATGCCGCCGAAGCCGGGTCCGCCGGTGCGCACCGCCAGAGTGATGTAATCGGCCCGCATGCCGGAGGTGATGTAGGTCTTCTCGCCATTGACGATATAGCTGGCGCCCTTGCGTTCCGCCGTGGTGCGCAGCCGCGCCACGTCGGACCCGCCACCCGGTTCGGTAATCCCCAGGCAGATCAGCTTTTCACCCGCCAGCACATCGGGCGCGATCCGGCGCTGCAAGGCTGCACTGCCCATGGCCAGGATCGGCGGCAGGCCGATCCCGTGGGTCATCAGCGAGGCGCAGATCCCGCCTGCGCCGGGCCGGGCCAGCTCCTCGGTCTGGACCAGGCCGTGGAACAGCGTGAAGGCCTTGCCGGTCCCGCCGAATTCCTCTGGGTAATTGAGGCCGAGGATGCCGGCCTCGGCCGCCTTGCGGTGCAGCTCGCGCGGCAGTTCGCCGGCGGCTTCCCACTGGTCGACGTTGGGGGTGATTTCCTTCGCCACGAAGGCGCGGACAGTGTCGCAGACCGCCTCGTGGCTGGCGTCGTAATGTGGCGAACGTGCGCGCCACTGATCGAACAAGGGCGCTTCCATCCGTCCTCCTCCGTCAAAGTTTCGGCAGGGTCACGCCGCGCTGGCCCATGTACTTGCCGCTGCGGTCGGCATAGCTGGTTTCGCACGGCTGATCGCCCTTCAGGAACAGGAACTGACAGGCACCCTCGTTGGCATAGATCCTGGCCGGAAGCGGGGTCGTGTTGGAAAATTCCAGTGTCACGTGGCCTTCCCATTCCGGCTCCAGCGGGGTGACGTTGACGATGATCCCGCAGCGGGCATAGGTGCTCTTGCCCAGGCAGATCACCAGCACATCGCGCGGGATGCGGAAATATTCGACCGTCCGGGCCAGCACGAAACTGTTGGGGGGGATGATGCAGCAATCGGTCTTCACATCGACGAAGCTGTTGTCGTCGAAGTTCTTGGGATCGACCACTGCCGAATGGACGTTGGTGAAGATCTTGAATTCGTCCGCCACCCGCGCGTCATAGCCATAGCTGGACAGGCCATAGGAAATGCAGCCCTCGCGCTTCTGATGCTCGACGAAGGGTTCGATCATCCCGCCAAGGCGCGCCTCGTTGCGGATCCACTTGTCAGAAAGAATCGCCATGGGGGTGTGATTGCCCAAGGCGCGCGGGGCTTCAAGGTCAGATCCCGTGATAGTCCCGGTACCAGCGCACAAAGCTGGGGACACCTTCCTCGATCGCGGTCGTCGGCGCATAGCCCAGCTCGCGGGAGATCGCGGTGATATCGGCATAGGTCTTGTGAACGTCGCCCGGCTGCATCGGCAGCAGGTCCAGCTCGGCCTTCCGCCCGCAGGCTTCTTCCAGCAGCCCGATCACTTTCATCAGCGGCTCGCAGCGGCTGTTGCCGATGTTGTAAAGCGCATGCGGCTTGATGCTGCCCCCGGCCTTTGGCGCGCCGTCATCGGCGGGCGGATGATCGAGACAGGCCACCACCCCGGCGACGATATCGTCGATATAGGTAAAATCGCGGTACATGTCGCCGTGGTTGAACACCGGGATCGGTGCGCCCGCCAGAATCGCCTGGGTGAACTTCCACATCATCATGTCCGGCCGGCCCCACGGGCCATAGACGGTAAAGAACCTGAGGCCGGTCAGCGGCAGGCGGAACAGGTGGGCATAGGTCTCGCTCATCAGCTCGTCCGCGCGCTTGGTCGCGGCATAGAGCGAGACCGGGTGGTCGGTCCGGTCTTCCACCGCAAAGGGCAGCTTGGCATTGCCGCCATAGACCGAGCTGGAGCTGGCATAGACCATGTGCTCCACCTGCCGGTGGCGCGCCAGTTCCAGCAGGTTGACGTGCCCGGCCAGATTGGATTGCACATAGGCCTGCGGGTTTTCGAGGCTGTAGCGCACCCCGGCCTGGGCGCCGAGGTGAACGATCCGGTCGAGTGGCTGGCCGGCCAAGGCGGCCTCGAGCGCGGCCATGTCCGCGAAATCGAGGTGGTGGAAGGTGAACCGGTTGCCCCCGGCCCCGGCCAGCGCCGCCAGCCGGTCTCGCTTCAGGCTGACCTGGTAATAGTCGTTGAGGGCATCCACCCCCACGACCACGTCGCCGCGCGCCAGCAGCTGCCGGGCAAGGGCATATCCGATGAACCCGGCCGCGCCGGTAACAAGCACACGCATGGATCGCTCCTAGGCTGATCGCTCTTATTTCATGGTTAACACTCTGCCGTTAGAGAAAATTGCATGACTGAGCCTGCCAAGATCCTCGTCGTGTTCGGCACCCGCCCCGAAGCGATCAAGCTGTTCCCGGTTATCGCTGCGCTGCGCGATGATCCGCGCTTTACCGCGGTGGTCTGCGTGTCTGCCCAGCACCGCCAGATGCTGGACCAGGTGCTGGAAATCGCCGGGCTGACCCCCGATCACGATCTGGACCTGATGAAGCCCGATCAGACGCTTGACAGCCTGACCGCCGCGCTGCTGACCGGCCTTGGCCGGGTGATGGACGAAGTGAAACCCGCCCGCGTGATCGTCCAGGGCGATACCGCCACGGCGATGGCCGGGGCGCTGGCCGCCTATTACCGCCAGATCCCGGTTGACCATGTCGAAGCCGGCCTGCGCAGCGGCAATATCTATCACCCCTGGCCGGAGGAGGTGAACCGCAAGATCATCGCCGCCATCGCCAGCCTGCACTTTGCCCCGACCGCGGTTTCTGCCGGTGCGCTGATTGCCGAACAGGTCGATCCGGCCCGCGTCCACGTGACCGGCAACACGGTGATCGACGCGCTGCACTGGGTCACCCGGCGGATCGCCGCCGATCCTTCGCTGGCCAGCGGGCTGGACGATCTCAAGGCGCGGTTTGCCCAGCGGCGGATCATCGGCGTCACCAGCCACCGGCGCGAGAATTTCGGCGGCGGGATGGAGGCGATTGCCGAAGCGATCCGCCAGATCGCCGCGCGTCCGGACGTGGCGGTGATCTTTCCGGTCCATCTCAACCCCAATGTCCGCAAGGTGATGGGCGCGGCGCTGGACGGGCTGGACAACGTCGCCCTGATCGAACCGCTCGATTATCCGCACTTTGCCCACCTGCTCTCGATCGCCGAGATCATGCTGACCGACAGCGGCGGGGTGCAGGAAGAAGCGCCCGCGCTGGGCAAGCCGGTGCTGGTGATGCGCGAGACGACCGAGCGGCCTGAAGGCATCGCGGCCGGAACCGCGAAGCTGGTCGGCACCGAAACATCGGTTATCGTTACCGAATTGTTCAACCTTCTCGACGATAAGGTCGCTTACGAAAGCATGGCCCGGGCCCACAATCCCTTCGGGGACGGGAATTCCGCGCGCCGGATCGTGGAGCTGCTGGGTAATGAAATCGGACACTAAGCCGGACGTTTGTGTTGTAGGACTTGGCTATATCGGGCTGCCGACCGCGGCGATCGTGGCCCGCGCGGGCTGCAAGGTCCACGGGGTCGACGTGACGCAGAGCGTGGTCGACACGATCAACCGCGGCGAAATCCATATCGAGGAAGTCGATCTCGACGCCCTGGTCCAGGGCGTGGTCTCGCGCGGACTGCTGCGCGCCTCGACCGAAATGGCCCCGGCCGATGTGTTCATCATCGCCGTGCCGACGCCGTTCGATGCCAAGCACGCGCCCGACATTTCCTATGTCCTTGCCGCCGGGGAAGCGGTTGCCAAGGTGCTCAAGGCGGGTGACTGCGTGATCCTTGAATCGACCTCGCCGGTCGGCACGACCGAGGCCCTGCGCGACCTGATCGCCGCCCGCCGTCCCGACCTGAAGTGCCCCGGCCTGACCACCCAGACGCCGGACATCGCCATCTCCTATTGCCCGGAACGGGTCCTGCCCGGCCGCATCCTTGAGGAACTGACCGGCAACGACCGCTCGATCGGCGGCATCACCCCGCGTTGTGCGCGCAAGGCGCTGAGCTTTTACAAGCTGTTCGTGCGCGGGCAATGCGTGGTGACCGACAGCCGCAGCGCGGAAATGACCAAGCTGGTCGAAAACGCCTACCGCGATGTCAACATCGCCTTTGCCAACGAACTGAGCATCGTGGCCGACAAGATGGGGCTGGACGTGTGGGAAGTGATCCGGCTGGCCAACCGCCACCCGCGCGTCAACATCCTGCAACCCGGTCCGGGCGTGGGTGGCCATTGCATCGCGGTCGATCCCTGGTTCATCGTCCACGGCGCGCCGGAAGAAACCCCGCTGATCCGCACCGCCCGTGGCGTCAACGACGGCAAGATCCACCACGTGATTGCCCGCGCCGAAGCCCTGATCGAGGCCAACCCCGGCCAGACGGTTGCCTGCCTGGGCCTGGCCTTCAAGGCCAACATCGACGATTTCCGCGAAAGCCCGGCCCGGGCCGTGACCGCACGGCTGGCCCGCAAGTATGGCAGCCGGATCAAGGTGGTGGAACCCTATGCCAGCGAATTGCCGCGCGAGTTCGAGGGCAGCGAGGCCGAACTGATCGACATCGATACCGCGCTGGAAAGCTGCGGCGTGCTGATCGTGCTGGTCGATCACGATGCCTTCAAGGCGGTGCCGCTGGCCGAACGCATGGCCAAGGCGGTCTATGACACGCGCGGGATCTGGCTCGATCAGCCCAAGGCCGCCTTGCCGGCGCAGGATCAGCTCAAACTGGCCAGCTGAAGGCGCAAGCCGGTGCCCGCTGCGCGCGGGCATTGACCTTGCCGCCGGCACGGGCATGATGGGCGCTGGCCCGCACCCTTTGCGGGGCAGAGGGGAAGCACCATGTCCGAAACCGATCTCAGCGGCCCGCCACCGTCGATGGCCCCGACACCGAACCCTGCTCCGCCGCCGCCAGGCCCATCCGGCCAGCCGCAGGGCGGGTTCGATTTCAACTATCCGACGATCATCTCGCTGCTTTACCTCAGCTCGTTCCTGCTCGGCATCACCGTCCTGGTCGGCGTGGTCCTGGCCTATGTCTGGAAGGGTGAAACCGGGCGCGAAGCGTGGGAGGCATCGCATTACCAGTACCTGATCAACACCTTCTGGATCGGCCTCGCCGGATCGATCATCGGCATCCTCACCGTGATCCTGGTGGTCGGTTTCTTCGTCCTGCTGGGCACCATGGCGCTGGTGGTGGTGCGCTGCGTCCTTTCCCTGGTCCGCGCGCAAAGGCACGAGCCGATGCCCAATCCGGGAACCTGGCTGGCCTGAGCGGGATGGGCCTGCTGCGCGCGGCTCTGACCTACTTTCTGCCGGTCTTCGCGCTTGGCTTCGTGCTGGGTACGGTCCGCACGCTGTGGCTGGCGCCCATGCTGGGCGCGGTTGCGGCGGTCGCGGCAGAGCTGCCGGTCATGCTGGCGGCCAGCTGGCTGCTCGCCCGCCGGGTGGTGCGCCGCCATGCCCTGACCGGCACCGGCGCGGCGCTGGCAGTCGGGCTGATCGCCTTCGCCCTGCTGCTGCTGGCCGAACTGGCGCTGGCCGTGACCCTGGCCGGACAGACCCCGGCCGCCTGGGCCGCCGCCTTGATCCGGCCAGCCGGCGTGCTTGGCCTGGCCGGGCAGGCGCTGTTCGCGCTGCTGCCCGCCATGGTCCAAGGCGCCCGGCGCCAGGCCTGAGCCTACTTTGCCGCCGGCGCCGCCTCGCTGGCCGGGACATTGGTCATCGCCGTGGTCGGCAGAGTGACCGGAACGGCCGGTTCGGTCGGGTTTTCGGCGACCCATTCGCTCGATGGCGCTTCGGGTTCGGCGGCGGGGGGCTGTTCGGCTTGCTGCGAACCGCAGGCGGCGAGTACGAGGGCAAGACCGAGCGGAGCGAGGGCTGCAAAACGGATCTTCATGGCAGGCATCCTTTCATGGTGATTCCCATGCCGCGAGTATGGCCCGGCGGCAAGGCCCGGTCTGTGATCCCGATCAAACCGCTGCGTTAACCACCCCCAGGACCACCCCCAGGACCACCCCCAAGGTGATGAACACGCGCTCCTCCGCCCGTCTTGCCGGCATATTCGGCCATGGCGGCCGGGCGCAACCACGCGTCTCAACGCGCTGCCGCCAGCAAACGGGGGCAAGCAATTTAACGCTTTGAACAGCGGCCCGAGGCGATAAGAAACGGCATGGATCGTGCCCCAAGACAATCACGGCCCCGGTCATCGCCACCGGGCCGCACCAGCAATGTCGTGCCGCTGCGTCCTGCGGCAAAGCCAGAAGTGCCGGGTATGGGCTACGGGTTTGCGGTGCTGCTGGTGGTCCTGCCGCTGGCTGCCTTTGCCGCAGTGTTCTTCTGGCCGGGATCGCCACAATTCAGCCCGCAGGGCCTGCTGGCACCCGGCGGCCAGACTGCCGACCGCGAGAGCGCGCGATTCGGCCGGTGCAACGGCCCGGTGCGGGTGACCTGCGTGGTCGATGGCGACACGATCTGGTACCACGGCACCAAGATCCGTATCGCCGATATCAACGCGCCGGAACTGTCCGATCCGCAATGCGCCCGCGAAGCCGCCCTCGCCGGCCGCGCAGCCCAGCGCCTCACCCAGCTGCTCAATGCCGGCCCGTTCACGCTGAAATCTATCGACCGCAGCCATGACAAGTTTGGCCGCGCCCTGAAGGTCATCACCCGCAATGGCAAAAGCCTGGGCGATCAGTTGGTGGCCGAAGGGCTGGCCGAACGATGGCGCGGCAAGCGGCGGAACTGGTGCTGAGGGGCAGTGGGCCGGGCCTTCCCGCAGAGCCGCGGAGCGGGTCCCCGGCATGTCCTTCCATTGACCGGTCAATCACGGCGGCCTTGGGGGTGGGGCGCCGGACTTGGCCTCATCCTGGGTTTTCCGGTCTTTGACCTCGCCGTTTCCAGCGGTTTGCCGGACATTCAGGTGTTCTGTTTCGCGCAGAACTCGCGCCGGGCAAGGGCTGTGCGCTGCGCGACGGTCAGCAGGCACAGCGCAGCGAACCCGGCTGCGAGCGCCGGAAAATGCATCGGCCACAGACACATGGCGATAAATACTGCAATGGTCTCGGCCCCCTCGGCAAGGCCTGTCGAATAGACAAAGCTCTTGGCTCCATGCGTGCTGCCTTGCTGGCCGCGGCGGCCGGCGATGGCGGCATAGACAAGAAAGCTGGCGCAGGTCAGCGTGAAGCTGGCCACCAGCAGCAACGCCGGCAAGGTATTGTCAGCGCTGACAATCCCGAAGCCAAGCGGCACCGCGATGTAGAACACATAGTCAGCCAGGGTATCAAGATAGCCGCCAAAGTCGGTCAGCCCCCGGCTTCGGGCAACCGCGCCATCAAGGCCGTCAAGCAGGCGGTTGAGCAGGATCAGCGCCAGGGCAAGGGAGAAGTGTCCTGCCGCGATCGCCCCCCCGGCGCCCAGCGCGGGGGCCAACCCGGCCAGCGTCACCGCATTGGCGCTGATCCCGCGCCGTGCCAGCCAGCGGCCGGCGGCGTTCAAGGGCGGATCGATCAGCGGGCGCAGGCGGGCGTCGAACATGGCGGCAGCTAACCCCGCCGCCAAGCGTGGTAACGGCCGGCCAGCCGCAGCAGGCCCTCGGGCGCATGGCGTTTCTTCCACACTCCGGCGGCAAACTTGTTGGCCTCGATCATGGTCGGATAGGGATGGATCGTGCCGAGGATCTTGTTCAGTCCCAGCCCGTGCTTCATCGCCAGGACGAATTCGGCCAGCAAGTCCCCGGCATGATCGCCGACAATCACCGCGCCCAGGATCCGGTCCTTGCCCGGCGGGGTCAGGATCTTGACGAAGCCGTGGGTGGCGCTTTCGGTCAGCGCGCGGTCCAGCTCCTTCAGGGGAAACACGGTGACTTCATGGGCCACGCCCTGTTCGCGCGCTTCGGTCTCAGACAGGCCGACCCGGGCGATTTCCGGATCGGTGAAGGTGTTCCACGGGATCACCCGGTAATCGGCCTTGAACCGCCAGACCTGCCCGAACAGCGCGTTGATGCTGGCAAACCAGGCCTGGTGCGATGCGGTGTGGGTGAACTGGTAAGGTCCGGCGACATCCCCGGCGGCGTAGATGTTGGGATAGAGCGTGGCGAGGTATGCGTCGGTCCCCAAGGTCCGCTCGGTCTCGATCCCCAGCTCTTCCAGCCCATAGCCCGATAGCCGCGGCTTGCGCCCCACCGCCACCAGCAGCGCATCGAAGCCGATCGCGCGTTCGTCCTGCCCGTCGCTGACCACCAGCTGTTTTTCGCCGCCGCCTTCCACCCGCAGCGCCGTGTGGCCGGTGAGCACGGTCACGCCGGACCGTTCCAGCGCGGCGCGGGCGGCTTCGGCCACGTCTTCGTCCTCGCGGCCCAGCAGACGCGGAGCCTGCTCGATCTGCGTCACTTGCGCGCCCAGCCGGGCCAGCGCCTGGCTCAGTTCGCAGCCGATCGGCCCGCCGCCCAGCACCGCGATCCGGCGCGGCAGTTCCTCCAGCGCGGAAAAGGCATCCCACAGCGTGTCGCTGGTCAGGTAGCCGGCTTCGGCCAGGCCCGGCAGGTCCGGCACCACCGGCGCGGCCCCGGCAGCGACGATGATCGACCGGGTGGTCAGGCGCTGGACCGACCCATCGACCTTGGTGATCTCCACCGTCCAGGGATCGACGATCCGGGCATGGCCCTGGGCCACGTCCACGCCCAGCCCGGTGTAGCGTTCCACGCTGTCATTGGGTTCGATCGCGGCGATGACCTCGCGCACCCGGCGCATCACGGCGGCAAAGCGGAACTGCGGCTCGGCGCTTTTCAGCCCGTAACGGTCGGCATGGCGGATCCGGTCGGCAATCCGGGCCGTCTTGATCAGCGCTTTCGATGGGACGCAGCCGAAGTTGAGGCAATCGCCGCCCATCTTGTGCTGTTCGACCAGGGTGACCTTGGCCCGCACGGTCGCCCCGATCAGCGAGGAAACCAGGCCCGCCGCCCCGGCCCCGATCACCACCAGGTTGCGATCATACCGGCGCGGGCGCTGCCAGCGGGCATAGACCCGGCGGCGGCGCAGCACGGCCATGATCCATTTGGCCACCCACGGCAGCAATCCCAGCGCGGCGAACGAGCCGAGCAGCGCGGGCGAGGCAATGTCCGCCAGGCTTTCAATCGCCGCCAGCTGGGTCCCGGCATTGACATAGACCACCGTGCCCAGCAGCATCCCCAGCTGGCTGACCCAGTAAAAGGTCCAGGTGCGGATCGGGGTCAGCCCCATCACCAGGTTGACCACGAAGAACGGGAAGACCGGCACCAGTCGCAGCGAGAACAGGTAGAACGCGCCGTCGCGCGCCACCCCTTCATTGATCGCCTTGAGCCTTGCACCAAAGCGGGCTTGCACCGCATCGCGCAGCAGGAAGCGGGAAGACAGGAAGGCCAGAGTCGCGCCGATACTGCTGGCAAAGGACACGATCAGGGTGCCGGTCACCACGCCGAACAACGCCCCGCCGGCCAGCGTCATGATCGCCGCGCCGGGTATCGAAAGCGCGGTCAGCGCCACATAGATCAGGAAATAGACCGAGATTACCAGCAGCGGATTTTCTGCCTGGAACGCCGCCATTCCCGCCTGCTGGGCCTTGAGCGATTCAAGCGTGAGGTATTGTCCCAGACCCAGCTGGAACCAGCCGATCAGGGCCAGCGCGAACAGGGCAGCAAGGGCAAGGCGTTTCAAGCGGTGGGTCCTTTCGCGCCGATGGCGTGGGCAAGCATCCCCCGCTTGCGACCATTTCGCAAGACAAAGGCTCAGCCCAGCCGACCCTGCCTGCGGACAAAGCCCCGGTCGATACGGTCCTTGAGCCACCATGCCGCCCGCCCGGCCAGCGCGAAGCCGCCCCACGAAGCAATGGCGCGGCGGTCTGCGGTGGACATCAGGTACAGCGTGCGCGGCCCCGGCTGGTAGCCGTGCATGGCCCCGCCGTGCAGCGCGGCGGAGAGGTTGGCGGCCAGCACCAGCCCCGCCTTGACCGCGTGGACACCCGATCGCGGCAGCCGCCGGTCGGCCCGGTCCACGATATCGCCCGCAGCAAACACCGCCGGGTGCGAAAGCGAGCGCAGCTCCGCCCCGACCATCGCAAAGCCCTGCGCCGAGCAGGCCAGGCCCGATCCGGCCAGCCAGCCGGGCGGGCGGCTGCCGGTGGCGAGCAGGACCAGCTCGGTGCGGAGCAGTTCCCCGTCGTCCAGCACCAGCCCGCCGGGCGCACCCGCGGCCAGGCCATGGCGCAGGGCAATCCCGCGCCGGTCCAGCGCGGCGCGGGCCAGCCGCCGCACCCGCGGATGATGGCCGGACAAGAATGCGCCGCGCGGGCAGACCAGCGTGACTGTGGCCGCACCCGCCAGCCGGGCCTGCGCGGCCAGCGCCAGCTCCACCCCGGCCGCGCCGCCGCCGACCACGGCGATTGCGGACGGGGCCGGGTCCGCAGCCAGAACGCGCTCCCACCCGGCGATCAGCCCTTCGACCGGACGCACCGGCAGGATCGCCGCAGAGCTTGCAGCGAACGGGGCCAGGTCAATCCCGCCGCCAGTGGCGAGCGAAAGCAGATCGAAATCCAGCACTGCGCCGGTGGAGAGCGTCAGGCGTTGCTGCGCCGCGTCCAGCCCGGTGACTTCGGCCAGGATCAGCCGCGCCCCCGCCTGTGCGGCCAGGGCCGCCAGATCGATCCGCAGGGCAGCGGCGGGATAGATCCCGGCCATCCAGCCCGGCACCATGCCCGAATAGAGCGCGTCGGCCTGCGGGGTGACCAGCAGGCGGTCCTCGCCCCGCGCGGGTTCGCGCGCCCAGCGGTGCAGCACGGCCAGATGGGCGTGTCCGCCGCCGGCCAGAATCACCCGCTTGCTGTTGGGCTGCTCATTCAATTGACGCTTCCCGGCTTTCCTGCTGTCTATGCCGCCGCGGCAGAGGAGCAGGACATGGCAGGAAATCGCGTGCCGGGACAGCGCCTTCAGGGCATCGCCATCCGGCTGACCGGGGCGGCAGTGGTGATCGCGGCCGTGGGCCTTACTGCGGCGCGCTATGACCTGGTGCCCAAGCTGACCGGGTTCATGGCCTTTGTCGGCGGCGGACTGGTGGCGGCGCTGGCGCTGGTGCTGGGCTTGATCGCGCTGGTGCGCGGGCGGGGGCAGGGCAGTCCGGGCCGGGGCGGGCTGATGGCCGCCGTGCTGGTGGCGCTGGGCTATGCCGGGTTCATCGTCTCGCGCCCCTTGCTGGCGGCCGATCTGCCGCCGATCCACGATGTGACCACCGACCTTGCCAATCCGCCGCAATTTGAAGTCCTGCCGCTGCGCGAGGACAATCTGGCCGGGGTCGGCTCGGTCGAGAACTGGCGCAGGATCCATGCCGGGGCCTATGGCCATATCAAACCGGTCATCATCGCCAGGCCAGTGGCGCAGGTGACGCAAGAGGCTGCCGCGCTGGCCAAACGGCAGGGCTGGACAGTGGTGGTCAGCGATCCTGCACGCGGGCATATCGAGGCAACCGCCAGTGTTTCCTACATCCGCTTCAGGGATGACGTTGTCATCCGCATCACCCCCACGCCGAACGGGACGGGCAGCCGGGTCGACATGCGCTCGGTCAGCCGGATCGGGGTCAGCGATCTTGGCGTGAATGCCAAGCGGATCAGTGCCTTTCTGCAGGCCCTGCAAGGCGGCTGAGGGATCTGTGCAGCACCGATGACCGGCTTTCTCCTTGCCTTTACTGCCACGATCCTGGCGGGTCTTGGTGCACGCGACCAGGTGCTGGTGGCCGCCATTGCCGCGCGGCTGGGCCAGCGCTTCAGCCTGCTGCTGATCGGCATGACCAGCGCGGCGCTGGCCGCGGCCGGGGCGGTGTGGCTGGCTGGTTCCTTCGCGCCGCGTCTGCCGCCCGCAGCGCGGCAGATGCTGGCCGCGCTGGCGCTGGCCCTTGCCGCGCTGGAAATGCTGCTGTGGCGAGTCAGGCCTGCCCCGGCCGAGCCGACCCGGTCGCTTGGGGCCTTCGGCGTGGTCCTGCTGGGCCTGCAATTGACCGATGCCGCCCGGTTCCTGCTGTTCGCGATTGTCGTGGCCAGTCTGCTGCCGGGCGCGGCCGGGCTGGGCGGGGCGCTGGGCGGCATGGTGGTGGTGGCGATTGGCTGGGCCGGGGGGCAGGGGCTGCTTGATCTGCCGCTGGCGCGCTGGCGACGCTGGCTGGGCGGGGCGCTGCTGGTGCTGGCCATCGGCATCGGGCTGCTGCTGCGGCTGGGCGCATAGCATTGCGCGGCCATTCCGGGGGCGGGCTGGACCTGCTATGGCCGCGCCATGCCTGATGCCGATCTGATTTGCGGGGCCGATGACGCAGCGATTGCCCGCTGGCTCCACGCCCGCCTGAGCGAAGCCCTGGCCGCCACCGCTGGCGAAGTGGCTGTCACCATTCCCGGTGGATCGACTCCGTTTCCGATCCTGGCTGAACTGGCGCGGCTGGGCCTCGACTGGCAGCGGATCGCGGTCTGGCCGGGGGATGACCGGATCGTGGCCGAGGATCACCCGGCCAGCAATGCGGGGCGGATCCGCGCTGCGCTGGAGCCGCTGGGCGCGCGGGTGGTGGCGCTGAAGGAAGGCCTCGCTCCGCCGCATTTCGCCCTGGCCTGGCTGGGCATGGGCACGGACGGACATGTCGCCAGTCTGTTTCCCAATACCGATCCGCGCGCCGACGATCCGCTCCGCCTGCGCCGGCTGGTGCCCGACCCGCTGCCGCCCGAAGCGCCGTTCCACCGCCTCAGCCTGACCATCCCGGCTTTGCTCGACAGCGATGCGCTGGTCTTCGTGATCCGGGGCAAGGAAAAGCGCGCCCTGTTCGAAGCGGCGCTGGCCGGCGGGCATGATCTGCCAGTGGCGCGGCTGCTGGCGGCAGCGCATCAGCCGGTGACATGTTTCACCTGATCCCCGCCCCGCTGCACCGCGCCGCGCTGCGCCTGGCTCACGCGGTGCGGCGGCGCTGGTGGCGGCTGGCGCAGGTGCAGCTCAACGGCTGCCGGATCGTGGCATTTGACGATGCGGGCCGGATCCTGCTGATCCGCCATTCCTATGGCAGTGGCAACTGGATGCTGCCGGGCGGCGGGATCGGGCGGCGGGAAGACCCGCTGGACGCCGCTGCACGCGAACTGGTGGAGGAAACCGGCTGCCGGCTGGAGAATGCGCGGCTGTTCGCGGTGGTGGAAGAACCGCTTTACGGGACCGTCAACCGGGTTCACCTCGTCACCGGCCGCGCGCTCGGCACGCCGTGCGGGGATGGCCGCGAGGTGATCGAACTGGGCTTCTTCGCGTCGGACAGCCTGCCCGCGCCGCTTTCGCCCGCGCTGGAGCGCGGCCTGCCCGGCTGGCTCGCCGCGGTCAGCGGATAAAGCAAAGGCCCCGGCGCGCTGCCTTGCGGAAGGCGCGGACCGGGGCCTGAACTCTGGCCGGAAACCGGCTTACTTTTTGTCGGTGACCGCCGCGTAGGCTGCCTTGCCAAGGTTGGTGCAGGTTTCGAAATTGTCGTTCACCAGCTTGTCGGCATAGCCGCTATCGCCCAGCGAATTGACCATCTTGTTGTTCTGCGCGAACACTTCTTCCTGCACGACCTTGGTGTTCTTCTTGCCGACGATCGAGGCAACCACGATCAGCGCGGCGGCCTGGTTGGTGTAGGTTTCGGCAGTGGCCTTGCTTTCGGCGGTGTCCTTGTCCTTGCCGGTGCTCATCACGGTGCTGACCAGCATGTTGAAAGCGGCGCAGTGGGTCAGCTTTTCATAGGACAGGTCATCCTTGGCCTGCGCGGTCGAAACAGTCGGCATGGCCATGGCGAACAGGGCCGCGGCGGCGGCAACAGCACGGAACTTCATAATCGGTAACCCCTTCAAATCTGGTTTCGGCAGGTCATCGCCCCCGTCGCTCGCACCCGCCGAGGGCATGACACCTCGACCACATTTACGAGAACCGATTCCCGGTCTCAGCTTTCCGCCAAGACAGCACAATTGTCCAACATTATTGCTTTCCGGTCTCTGAATGCAGCGTTTGCCGTGATTAATCCGTAACAGGTGTTCAGAACGGCAACTGTTCCTGAACGGCGCCGGATGGCACGACGGCCATCGGTTCATCCTCCAGCGCCGACAGTGTCAGGCCAATCAGCCGCACCGGCTGGGGCAGCGGCAGCAGCTCGTCGAGCAGTTCATGCCCGATCCGGTTGAGCTCGGCACGGCTGACAAGGGGTTGCGGCAGGCTGCGGGCTCTCGTCAAGGTGCTGAAATCCTTGAACTTTAGCTTGAGAGTAATGGTCCGCCCCCGGGCGCCCGCCTTGTCGATCCGGTCCCAGGTAATGGCGATGATCCGCGCCAGCACCTCGCGCAGCGCCGCGCCAGAGGCGAGGTCCTTGTCGAGCGTGCGTTCCGCTCCCAGCGACTTGCGCGCCCGGTCGGCCTTGACGCGCCGCAGATCGATGCCGCGCGCGGCGCGGTAAAGGTAATCGGCCTGCGATCCGAAGTGCTGGCGCAGGAAATGAATGTCCTGCGCGCGCAGGTCTGCCCCCGTCTCGATGCCGAGCGCGGCCATCTTTTCCGCTCCTTTGGGGCCAATTCCGAAAAACCGCCGGACCGGCAGCCGACTGACGAAATCCGCGCCCTCGCCGGGGCGGATCACGCACAGCCCGTCGGGCTTGTGCTGATCGCTCGCCAGCTTGGCGAGGAACTTGTTGTAGGACACCCCGGCACTGGCGGTGAGCCCCGTTTCGGCCTTGATCCGCGCCCGGATCATTTCGGCAATGCGGGTGGCCGAACCGATGCCCTTGCGGTCCTCGGTTACGTCAAGGAACGCTTCGTCCAGGCTCAGCGGCTCGACCAGCGGGGTGAATTCTTCAAAGATCGCGCGGATCTGGCGGGAAATCGCGGTATAGACGGCAAACCGGGGCGGGCGGAAAATCAGCTGCGGGCACAGCCGCCGGGCCGTCACCGAGGGCATGGCCGAGCGGCACCCGAACCTGCGCGCTTCATAGGAACAGGTGCTCAGCACCCCGCGCGGGCCGTCGCCGCCAACCGCCACCGGCTTGCCGCGCAGCGACGGATCATCGCGCTGTTCGACGCTGGCATAGAAGGCATCCATATCGACATGGATGATTTTCCTGAGGCCGCTGCCACCCACGTGCTCATCGGCTGAATCGGGCAGGGCAGGGTCCATGGACGCTATCTTAACCGCCCTTCAGTGCATACGAAAAGGGCAGATCAAGGGTGGCAAACCAGCAGCAAAGCGGCCATGGCCCCACCATGCCCGCCGCACCGCGTCCATCGCCCACCCGAATCGGAGAACGCGAGTTCATCGTCCTGATGGCCTCGCTGATGGCGTTGCAGGCGCTCAGCATCGATTCGATGCTGCCCGCGCTGGGCGCGATCGCGGGCGATCTGGGGGCGGACAATCCCAACCACCGCCAGCTGGTGATCGGGGTCTATCTGTTCGGATCGGCGCTCGGCGCGCTGCTGCCCGGCGCCCTGGCCGACCGGTTCGGCCGCCGCCCGGTGCTGTTCGCGGCGCTGGGGGTCTATACCGTGCTGGCGCTGGCCTGCGCGGTGGTCCAGGATTTTACCATGCTGCTGGTGCTGCGCGGCCTCCAGGCGCTGGGCAGCGCCGGGCTTTCGGTCTTGCCCAGCGCGATCATCCGCGATTGTCACGAGGGCGACCGGATGGCGCGGATGCTGTCCACTACCGCGCTGGTTTTCATGATCGTCCCGATCCTCGCCCCCAGCTTTGGCCAGGCAGTGCTGCAACTGGGCGGCTGGCGCTGGATCTTCGGGCTGACCACGGTGCTGTCCGTCGCGGTCACGGCCTGGGTCTGGCTGCGGCTGCCGGAAACGCTCGATCCCGCCAACCGGCAGGCTATCCGCCCCCGTCAGATCGCCGCCAACATGGGCATCGCGCTCGGCAACCGGGCCTCGATCGGTTACGTGATCGGCGCGGGGCTGGTCTGGGCCGGGCTGTTCGGATTCCTCAACAGCTCGCAGCAGCTGGTGGCCGAACACTTTGGCGCAGGTGACAGGTTCCCGCTTTATTTCGCAGCCATGGCCGGATGCATGGCCCTGGCCAACCTGGTCAATTCGCGGATCGTCGAGCGGTTTGGCGCGCGCCGCGTTTCGCACACCGCGCTGCTGGCCTTCATCGCCCTCGCGGCTTTGCAGGTCAGCCGCGCCTATGCCGGGGACGAAACCTTGCGCGAGTTCGCCGTGATGATGGCGGCGCAGATGTGCCTGTGCGCCTTGATGGGGGCCAATTTCAC
Organism: Novosphingobium sp.; assembly: GCA_046291115.1. Lineage (GTDB taxonomy): Bacteria > Pseudomonadota > Alphaproteobacteria > Sphingomonadales > Sphingomonadaceae > Novosphingobium. Next base: position 19,634 of record JBKBSV010000020.1, read on the forward strand.
CGCGATCGCCCTGCAGCCGTTCGGCCAGATCGCCGGGGCGGCGGCTTCGGTGCAGATGTTCACCCGCTCGGTGCTGTCCTCGCTGCTGGGCGGGGCGATCGGGCAGGCGTTTGATGGCAGCGCCCGGCCGCTGGCCACGGCGCTCTTGGCTGGTGGGCTGATCGCGCTGGCGCTGGTGTTCTACAGCGAGCGCGGGCGGCTCTTCCGCCGGCTCAATCCACCCGGTAGACAGACGGCATGAACGAACCCTTCGACCTGGCAGTGATCGGCGGCGGTGTGAACGGGGCCGGGATTGCCCGCGATGCCGCCGGGCGCGGCGCGAAAGTGCTGCTGCTCGAAGCAGGCGATCTGGCGCAGGGGACCAGCTCGGCCTCGACCAAGCTGATCCACGGCGGCCTGCGTTATCTGGAGCATTACGAGTTCGGCCTGGTCCGCGAATCGCTGATCGAGCGCGAGGCGCTGTGGGCCATTGCCCCGCACATCATCCACCCGATGCGCTTCGTCCTGCCCTATGTCGACGGGCTGCGGCCGCGCTGGCTGCTGCGGCTGGGGCTGTTCCTTTATGACCATATCGGCGGACGCAGGCGCCTGCCCGCCACCCGCACGGTCGATCTGCGCCGCCACGCCGCCGGCGGCCCGCTGAAAGGCGGCTTTTCCACCGGGTTCGAATATTCCGACGGTTGGGTGGACGATGCCCGGCTGGTGGTGCTCAACGCCAAGTCGGCCGAGGCCAAGGGAGCCAGCGTGCGCCCGCGCACCCGGGTTACTTCCGCCCGGCGCGAGGGGGGGCTGTGGCGGATCGAAGCCGGAAACGAGACCTTCCATGCCCGGGCCCTGGTCAATGCCGCCGGTCCGCGCGTGCTGGAAGTGGAGGGCCTGATCGGCGAAACCCCGGACCATGCCATGCGGCTGGTGCGCGGCAGCCACATCGTCGTCCCGCGCCTGTTCGATCACCCCTATGCCTACTTCTTCCAGCTGCCGGACGGGCGGATCTTCTTCGCCATCCCCTATGAGCGCCACTTCACCCTGATCGGCACCACCGACGTCGATCATGACCGCTCGCTCGACCAGGTCGAGGCCAGCGCCGAGGAGATCGCTTACCTGTGCGAAGGGGCCAGCCGCTATTTCGCCAAAGCGATCACTCCGGCCGACGTTGTCTGGACCTATTCCGGCGTGCGTCCGCTGGTCAGCGACGGTTCGGACAAGCCCGAAGCGGCGACCCGCGGCTATCGGCTTGACCTGTCCGGTGAAGCCATGGGCGCGCCGCTGCTGTCGGTCTATGGCGGCAAGATCACCACTTACCGTCACCTGGCGGAAGAAGCGGTGGACCTGCTCGCTCCGCGCCTGCCGGCGCTGACCGGCCAGGCCTGGACCCGGCGCGAGGCGCTGCCCGGCGGGGATTTCGCGATTGACGGCCTCGATGCGCTGATCGCCGGCTATGCCCGTGACTATCCGTTCCTGTCCGCCGAGGATGCCGAGCGCATCGCCCGCGCCTATGGCACCCGCGCGCGGCTCTGGCTGGGCAAGGACCAGGGCCGCGACTTTGGCGGCGGTTTGCGCCAGGCCGAGGTCGATTACCTGGTGGCCGAGGAATGGGCCGTCAGCGCCGAGGACGTGCTGTGGCGCCGCACCAAGCTGGGCCTGCGGCTCAGCGCAGAACAGGTGGCGGGGCTGCAGGACTATCTGGGGGCCTGATCCTCAGCCCGCCCCCAGCGCCCGCCACGCCAGATCGGCAAATTCGCAAAGCAAAGGCCGCGTTTCGCGCGGGTCGATGATGTCCTCGATCCCGAACCTTTCGGCGGTGCGGAATGGGCTGCGTAAGCGGCCCAGCCGTTCGCGGATCGCTTCCAGATGGGCCTGCGGGTCTTGCGCGGCTTCGATCTCGCTCTTGTAGGCCACTTCGATCCCGCCTTCGATCGGCAGGCTGCCCCAGTCGCCGCTGGGCCAGGCGAAGCGGTACTGAAACGCCTCGGCGTTGCTCATCGCGCTGCCCGCAATGCCATAGGCGCGGCGGATCACCACGCAGCACAGCGGCACCGTGGCCCGGTAGATCGCGTTCATGGCCTGAACGCCGTAACGGATCGTGCCGCTGCTTTCGGCGGCGAAGCCAATCATGAAGCCGGGGTTGTCAACCAGGTGGACCACCGGCAGGCGGAACTGGTCGGCCAGCTTGATGAAGCGTTCCACCTTTTCGCTGGTCTTGGCCTCCCACGATCCGCCCAGGAAGCTGGGATCACTGGCAATGACCGCGACCGGCCAGCCATTCAGCCGGGCAAAGGCAGTGATCGCGGCGCGGCCCCACATCCGGCCCATCTCGAACACGCTGCCGCGGTCAAACGCGGCGTTCAGCAGCCGCCGCATCGAATAGACCTGCTTGGGCTCGCGCGGGACCAGGCTGATCAGGTCCTGCTCCTTGCGGTCCACCGGGTCGGTGTTCATCGTGCGCGGGGCGTGCTGGCCGACGTGGCTGGGCAGGTAGGACAGGAACCGGCGGGCGGTGGCGAAGGCTTCGGCCTCGCTGGCCACTTCCTCGTCGACCACGCCGTTGCGGGTGTGGATGATCGATCCGCCCAGCGATTCCTTGTCGCCGCGCTCCTTGTCGAGCTTTTCGCCGATCGCCTCGACCACGGCGGGGCCGGCCGCGAACAGCTGGGACAGGCCCTTGACCATGATCGAATAGTGGCTGGCCACCACCCGCGCCGCGCCAAGGCCCGCCGTGGGGCCAAGGGCAAGGGCGACGACCGGCACCGTCTCCAGGTTCTTGACGATTTCGCCCCAGCCGGGGGTGGCTGGCACGTAAGTCGCGCCGATCTCCTCCAGCGTCTTGACCGATCCGCCCCCGCCGGTGCCGTCGATCATCCGGATCAGCGGGATTTTAAGCGTGTGGGCCATCTGTTCGCACTGCACGAACTTGCGGTGGATCGCCGCATCGGCCGCCCCGCCGCGCACGGTGAAATCGTCGGCGCTGGCCACCACCGGGCGGCCCTCGATATTGGCGCGCCCGAAGATCAGGTTGGATGGGGAGAGGTCCAGCAATGCGCCGTCCGGCCCGTAATGGCCCTTGCCGGCAATCTTGCCGATTTCGCGGAAGGAGCCGGGATCGACCAGCCCCTTGATCCGGGCGCGGGCGTCCAGCTTGCCCCGGCCATGCTGGCGCGCGACCTTGTCCGCACCTCCCATCTGCTCGGCCAGCTTGCGGCGGTGGCGCAGTTCCTCGACTTCCGGCTTCCAGGTCATTCTCCAGGTCATTCTGCGGCCTCGATTTTCGCCAGCAGCGCCTCGACCTGCACCTGCGCGCCGGGCGTGGCGGACAATTCCGTCACCACGCCATCGAATGGTGCGGTGAGAGTGTGTTCCATCTTCATCGCTTCCAGCGTCAGCAGCTTCTGCCCCTTGGTCACCGCCTCGCCTTCGCTGACGGCGACCGCGATGATCCTGCCCGGCATGGGCGAGAGGATATCGCCATCGTGGGCGCCGTGGTGCGATCCGCCGGCCGCCCGCTCCAGCCTATAGCGGCGGGCGAAACCGGCATCGAACACCAGCACCTCTTCTGCCGGGGCGTCCGCTGCGATTTCATCGATCGAGACGACGTGCAGCGTGCCCTGGTCATCGACCAGGCGCACTTCGGCCCGCGGCGCAGCATTGACCCGGAACCCGAGCGCGGCCGACCACGGCCCCGCACCGGGGCTTGCCGCCAGCAGCGCCGCTGCTTCGGCCAGTTCTTCGCGATCGGGCGGCGATGCCTCGACCAGCCGTTCCAGATCGCGCCCGATCAGGCCGGTATCGACCCTGCCGGACTGGAAATCAGGATGTTCCAGCAGCAGGCCCAGGAACCCGGCATTGGTCCGCACCGGCCAGACTTCGGTCTGATCGATGCCTTCCAGCAGCGTTTCGATTGCCGCTTCGCGCGATTGTCCATGCGCGATCAGCTTGGCGATCATCGGATCATAGAACGGCGAAACCTCACCGCCTTCTGCCACGCCGGTATCGACCCGCAATGCGGCCCCAAAGCGCAAGTGATCGAGCGGGCCGGTGGCGGGCAGGAAACCCCTGGCCGGGTCTTCCGCATAGAGCCGCGCTTCGATCGCCCAGCCATTGAGCGAAAGTTCATCCTGCCGCTTGGGCAAAGGTTCGCCCGCCGCGACGCGCAGCTGCCATTCGACCAGGTCCACCCCGGTGATTTCCTCGGTCACCGGGTGTTCCACCTGCAACCGGGTGTTCATTTCCATGAACCAGATGCGGTCGGCACGCAGGCCCTCGCTGGCATCGGCAATGAATTCGATCGTGCCGGCACCGCGATAGTCCACTGCCTTCGCCGCGCGGACGGCGGCCGCGCCCAATTGTGCGGGGGGCGCCCCGGCCAGTCCGGGGGCAGGGGCGTGCACGATCACCATCAGGTGTCGGCGCTGGAGCGAACAATAGCGCACCAACAGGTGGACGACGTTGCCGTGGGCATCGCCAAACACCTGCACTTCGATGTGGCGCGGGGAGAGGATGAACTTCTCGATCAGGACATGATCGTTGCCGAAACTGGCCGCGGCCTCGCGCTGGCAACTGGCCAGCGCATCGGCAAACTCGGCCGCGCTGTCCACCCGCCGCATCCCCTTGCCGCCACCCCCGGCCACGGCCTTGATCAGCACCGGAAAGCCGGTTTCGGCGGCCCGTTCGGCCAGAAAGGCCGGGTCCTGGTTCGCGCCCATGTAACCCGGCGTTACCGGCACGCCGGCCTGCTGCATCAGCTGCTTGGCGGCATCCTTCAGGCCCATCGCCTCGATCGATTCGGGGCTGGGGCCAACCCAGATCAGCCCGGCGTCGATCACCGCGCGGGCAAAGTCGGCATTTTCGGACAGGAAACCATAGCCGGGGTGGATCGCCTCGGCCCCGGTGGCTTTCGCGGCGGCGATGATCCTTTCGCCCACCAGGTAGCTTTCGCGCGCCGGACCAGGGCCGATGTGGACGGCCTGATCCGCCTGCCGCATGTGCAACGCGCGGGCATCGGCATCAGAATAGACGGCCACGGTGCGCAGGCCCATCTGGCGGGCGGTGCGGATGATCCGGCAGGCGATTTCGCCTCGGTTGGCAATGAGCAGCGATGAAAACATGGGGACAGTGGCTAGGGCGCATTGCGCGCGGCTGCAATGCCCCTTGCGCTTGGGCGGAGCCGACACTAGAGCCACGCGCAAACCATTCTCGCGGATTCCCAACGGGGCAAACTATGTCAGACCGCTTCAATACCATTGCCGGATGGACGCTGTTTTCCGGTATCGTCCTGCTTGGCCTCTCGGCCGTCAGCTCGCGCTACTACGAAGGCGGAAAGAACGAGCGGCCCGAAAAGATGGGCTTCGAGATTGCCGGGGTTGTCGAGGAAGGCGAAGGCGGCGGCAAGGAGGCCACCCCGTTCGAGGCCTATCTGGCCAAGGCCGATATCGCCAAGGGCGAAAAGACCTTTGCCAAGTGTGCCAGCTGCCACACCATCGAGCAGGGCGCCGCGGCCGGCCTGGGGCCGAACCTGTGGGGCACTCTGGGCGCCAACGTCGCCAGCCATCCCTTTGCCTATTCCGATGCGCTGAAAGGCAAGGGCGGCAAGTGGGACTGGACCAGCATGAGCGCCTGGCTCGAAAACCCGGCCAAGTATGCCCCTGGCACGAAGATGAGCTTTGCCGGCCTGCCCGATCCGCAGGAACGCGCGAACCTGATGGTCTACCTCAATTCCAAGGGTTCCAACCTGGCGCTGCCGCCGGTTCCGGAAGCGCCCGCCGCCACTGCCGAGGCAGCGCCGCCAGCCGCTGCCGTGGTGGGCGATGCCGCCAAGGGCCAGAAGAGCTTCGCCAAGTGCGCGGCCTGCCACACAATCAATCCCGGCGGTGCCAACGGTATCGGCCCGAACCTGGCCGGCGTGTTCGGCGAAGGGATCGGCCAGGGCCGCGCAGGCTATGCCTTCTCCGATGCGCTCAAGGGCAAGGGCGGCAACTGGGACGATGCCTCGCTTGATGCGTGGCTGACCGATCCGGCCAAGTTTGCGCCCGGCAACAAGATGACCTTCGCCGGTCTGGCTGACGCGCAGGAACGCGCCAACATCATCGCCTACCTGAAGTCGGTCAAGTAAGACCGGGCCTCGGCAGCGAACCAAGGGGCGGGGCCGCAAGGCTCCGCCCTTTTCGGGTCAGCCCTTGAAGCCCTGCGCGATCACGTACCACTCTGACGAATCCTTGCGGCTCGCGGGCGGCTTGGCGTGCTTTACGGATCCGAAATGCTGTTTGAGCAGGGCCAGCAGGTCCCTGTCGGTTCCCCCGGCCAGCACCTTGGCAACGAAGGCGCCGCCCGGCGCCAGGTTCTCAATCGCGAAGTGGGCGGCGGTTTCAACCAGACCCATGGTGCGCAGGTGATCGGTCTGCTTGTGGCCGACGGTGTTAGCCGCCATGTCCGAAATAACCAGATCGGGCGGACCATCGAGCGCCTCGATCAGCGCGGCGGGGGCTTCGTTTGCCATCAAGTCCATCTGGAAGATCGTCACGCCCTCGATCGGATCGGTCGGCAAGAGATCGATCCCGACGACGGCGGCCCTGGGGTTGTGCTTCCTGACCACCTGGCTCCACCCGCCCGGCGCAATGCCCAGGTCCACCACCCGGCGCGCGCCCTTGATCAGGCCGAATTTCTCGTCCAGCTCGATCAGCTTGAAGGCCGCACGGCTGCGCCACCCGGCGGCCTTGGCCTGCTTGACGTAAGGATCGGCCAGCTGGCGGGAAAGCCAGCGGGCCGAACTGGCCGAACGCTTGCGCGCCGTCTTCAGCCGTTCACCGGCTGGTTTGCCTCCTCTCATGCGCGGCCCCTGTGCATTCGCAGCAGCGCTGCCCTGGCCCGCTCGCCGTGGCCGCTGCTCGCCATCAGTCCGCGCAGGATCCCCTCGCGGATGCCGCGATCAGCCACGCCGAGCCGGTCGGCCGGCCACAGATCGAGAATCGATTCGAGGATCGCGCAACCGGCCACGACCAGATCGGACCGCTCGCGGCCGATGCAGGGCTTGGCCCGGCGCTCGGCCGGGGTCAGCCGGGCCAGATTGCGGCACAGCGCGCGCATCGAATCGGACACCACGATCAGTCCATCCACCGCGCTGCGATCATACTGCGGCAATTCCAGGTGCAGGCTGGCCAGAGTGGTGACCGTGCCGCTGGTGCCCAGCAGGCGCAGCGGATGATCGCCGGCACGGCGATCGATCCAGTCCTGGATCCGCGCGGCAAACGGGGCGAGGCTGCCCGCTACCCGGTCGCGCATCGCCGCATAGCGCGCCGCGCGGCTGACCGCGTCGTCCGGTTCATGGCCGACCGTTTCGGTCAATGAGACAACCCCCCAGGGGACACTGTGCCAATCATGGATCAACGGCGCGGCATCGCGGCGGCTTTCCACCAGCACCAGTTCGGTCGATCCGCCGCCGATGTCGAAAATCATTGCCGGGCCTTCGCCCGCCTCGAGCAGGATGTGGCAGCCCATCACCGCCAGCCGCGCTTCTTCCTGGGCGCTGATGATGTCGAGCAGGATGCCAGTTTCCTCGCGCACCCGCTGGATGAAATCGGCCCCGTTCTCGGCCCGGCGGCACGCTTCGGTCGCAACCGAGCGGGCCAGGTGGACGTTGCGGCGCTTCAGCTTGTCGGCGCAGACGTGCAGCGCGCCCAGCGCCCGGTCCATCGCGGCCTGGCTCAGCCGCCCGGTCTGGGCCAGCCCTTCACCCAGCCGCACGACCCGGCTGAAGGCATCGATCACCACGAAGTTTTCCCCCTGCGGGCGGGCGATCAGCAGGCGGCAATTGTTGGTGCCAAGGTCGATCGCGGCAAAGGCCTGACGCTGGGGCTGGGCGGCGCGCTGGGCCTGCTGCCAGGCGGCAGGCTCGCTCCGGCTGGGGCCACCGGGGCGGTTCCGGGACGAATCCGGCGGCTGCTTGCGCTGGGCCTTGCCGGATTCCGGGCGGGCCTTGGACCCTGGGGAACCACCGGGCGGCGGGGAATAATCCGCCATGTTACACATACTCTTTATCGTTTTCCCGGCCCTTGCGGCGGGTACCTGGTGCCGATGCTAGACCTGTCACGCGCGCGGGGCAAGCGTGGCGCCATTCCCCGGCTTGACGGCGCGGCGCTGCGGCACTAGAGGCACCGGCCTATTGCCCGATCCTCTAATGGTAAGAGAGCGGACTCTGACTCCGTCAATCAAGGTTCGAATCCTTGTCGGGCATCCAGCTTTTCCGCCGGTCCAACCACCCGCCTTGCCAAGGGCAGCGGTCGGTTGGCGCGCGGCTTCTCTTTGACAGCGCCCGCTGAGGGCCTAAAAGCGAACCAATGACTGAAGAAGAACAGGAAAAGCGGCTGCACAGGCGCCGCTTCTACAAGGCCGAGCAGGAAGCCGGCTTTGTCGAATCCCAGGATCACTCCACCCCGCAGACCCGCAGCCCGGCTTACAGGCTGGCATTTCGCGATACCGACTTCCTCCTGCGCGAGGAATTGCGCCCGGTGCGCTTTCAGCTCGAACTGCTGAAGTGCGAGATGCTGCTGGACGAGGCAAACATCGGCTCGACCCTGGTGGTCTATGGCTCGGCCCGGATTCCCTCGCCCGAAGCGGCGGAGGACTTGATCGCCCATGCCGCGCCGGAAAAGAAGGCCGTGGCCGAACGGCTGGCCGCCAATGCCAAATACTATGAGGAAGCGCGCAAGCTGGCCCATATTGCCAGCAGTTGCGGAATCGTCGAGCAGGGCATGCGCCAGTTCGTGGTCTGCTCGGGCGGTGGTCCCTCGATCATGGAAGCGGCCAACCGCGGGGCAGTGGAGGCCGGGGCCGAAACCATCGGGCTCAACATCGTCCTGCCGCACGAGCAGGCGCCCAACCCTTACGTCACGCCCCGCCTGGCCTTCCAGTTCCATTATTTCGCGCTGCGCAAGATGCATTTCCTGCTGCGGGCCAAGGCGGTGGCGGTGTTCCCCGGCGGCTATGGCACCTTCGATGAATTCTTCGAGCTCTTGTGCCTGATCCAGACCGGCAAGATGAAGCCG
>JBKBSV010000119.1:0-4834 GCA_046291115.1 Novosphingobium sp.
CGGCCAGCGCCCTGCAGCGGGTGGCGGCGCGCCGCGTGCGGATGGACCGCGCGCTGCGGGCGTTTCTGGATGAGGCGCTGATCCCCTATGCGGCGGATGATGTCACCCGGCTGATCCTTGACAGCCACGACCGCGCGGCCTTTGCCCCGCTTAGCGGAGACAGCCTGAGCGAACTGCGCGCGCTGGTCGATCAGTGCCGCTTCGATGTGCCGGATGCCCTGCCGCCGGTGCTGGCCTGCCTGGTCGGCTATTTCGGTTTCGAAACCTATGGCCTGGTCGAGCAACTGCCCCGCCCGGCCGAAAACCCCCTTGCCCTGCCCGACATGCTGTTCGTGCGACCCGCGCTCATCCTGGTGTTCGACCGGCTGAGCGATGCGCTGTGGTGCGTCGCACCGGTCTGGCCCGAAGGCGGTATGCCGGATCACCTGCTTGAGGCGGCTCAGGAGCGGATCGATCAGGCCCTGCGCGGGCTGGCCGCACCGGTCCCGGCACCGGTGCGCGATGCCGCCCTGCCCGAACCGGCACTGCACCCGGTGATGGCGCCGGGCCAGTACCGCGCCATGGTGCTGAAGGCGAAGGAATACATTGCCGCCGGCGACATCTTCCAGGTCGTGCTGGCGCAGCGCTTCACCTGCCCCTTCACCCTGCCGCCCTTCGCGCTCTACCGGGCGCTGCGGCGGGTCAATCCTTCGCCGTTCCTCTATTTCCTCGACCTGCCCGGCTTCGCCCTGACCGGGTCCAGCCCGGAAATCCTGGTCCGGGTCCGCGACGGCGAAGTGACGATCCGCCCGATCGCCGGCACCCGCCCGCGCGGCGCCACCCCGGAGCAGGACCGCGAGAACGAGGCCAGCCTGCTGGCCGACCCCAAGGAGCGCGCCGAGCACCTGATGCTGCTCGACCTGGGCCGTAACGACGTTGGCCGGGTGGCCAAGGCCGGAACCGTCAAGGTGACTGAAAGCTACACGATCGAGCGCTACAGCCACGTCATGCACATCGTCTCCAACGTGGTCGGCCGGCTCGATGCCGAAAGCCACGATGCGATCGATGCGGTCTTCGCCGGCTTTCCTGCCGGCACGGTCAGCGGCGCGCCCAAGGTCAGGGCCTGCGAGATCATCGCCGAGCTGGAACCCGAAACCCGCGGCGCCTATGCCGGCGGGGTCGGCTATTTCGCGCCGGACGGCAATCTCGACAGCTGCATTGTCCTGCGCACCGGCGTGGTCAAGGACGGGGTGCTGCACGTGCAGGCCGGGGCCGGTATCGTTGCCGACAGTGATCCGGAATACGAACAACGCGAGTGCGAGGCCAAGGCCGGCGCCCTGATCGCCGCCGCGCGCGAGGCGCTGCGCGTGTCCGAAGAGGCGGGTTTCGGGCAATAGCTTGAACCGGCGCCCCGGGCGGACTAGCACTTCCAGCCATGCGCAAACTCCTGATCCTGATCCTCGCCCTGATCGCCACGCCCCTGCAGGCGCAGGAATGGCAGAAACGCTCCACCGAACGCGATGTGGTGCTGCCCGGTTTCACTTTCCGCAGCGGCGAGAAGCTGGATCTCAGGATGCACGTCACCACGCTCGGCACCCCGCGCCGCACTGCCGCGGGCGAGATCGAGAACGCGGTGATGATCCTCCACGGCACCGGCGGTTCGGGCTGGCAGTTCTTCCGCCCGCAATTTGCCGATGAGCTGTTCGGCCCGGGCCAGGTGCTCGATATCACCAGGTGGTACGTGATCCTGCCCGACAACATCGGCCACGGCAAAAGCAGCAAGCCCAGCAACGGGCTGCGGATGGGTTTCCCGCGCTATGGCTATTTCGACATGGTCGAGGCCCAGCGCCGCGTGCTGACCGAGGGCCTGGGGGTCAACCGCCTGCAACTGATCCTCGGCACTTCGATGGGCTGCATGCACGCTTTTGTCTGGGGGACCGAATACCCCGGCTTTGCCCGCCGTCTGGCCCCCTTCGCCTGCAACGCGATGGAAATTGCCGGGCGCAACCGGATGTGGCGGCAGATGGCGATCGACGCGATCAAGGCCGATCCGCTGTGGAACGGCGGCAATTACACCAGCCCGCCGGAAAACGGCCTGCGGACCGCGCGCTATCTTTCGATGATCGCCGGCGGCAACCCGGTTGCCTTGCAGGCCCAGTTCCCGACCCGCGAAGGGGCGGTGAAGTACCTCAACGAGGCCTATGCCGCCCGCGCCGCCAACGATCTTGATGCCAATGACCAGATCTATCAGCTCGACAGCTCGCGCGATTACAACCCGCTGCCCAAGCTGCGGAATGTGACCGTGCCGGTGCTGTGGATCAATTCGGCCGACGATTTCATCAACCCGCCCGAACTGGCCCTGGCCGAACAGCACGCCAGGCTGATGCCCCGCGCCCGCTTCATCCTGATCCCGGCCACGGTCGAGACCAAGGGCCACGGCACCCACACCTGGGCCAGGTTCTGGAAAAAGGACCTTGCCAGGCTGCTGGCAACGAAGTGAGCGCCCTGATGAGCGAGCGCCGCACCCTCTATCCGCCGATCGAACCCTATGCCAGCGGCACGCTAAGTGTCGGCGCGGGCCACAGCCTTTATTGGGAGCGCTGCGGCACGCCCGGCGGCAAGCCGGCGGTATTCCTGCACGGCGGCCCTGGCGGCGGGATCAGTGCAAAGCACCGCCAGCAGTTCGATCCCGACCTCTACGATGTGCTGCTGTTCGATCAACGCGGCTGCGGGCGATCCACGCCCTTTGCCCATCTGGAGGCGAACACCACCTGGCACCTTGTCGCCGATATCGAAGCCTTGCGGGAAATGGCCGGGCATGAACGCTGGCTGGTGTTCGGCGGTTCCTGGGGATCGACCCTCGGCCTCGCCTATGCCGAAACGCATCCTGAGCGGGTCAGCGAACTGGTCCTGCGCGGGATCTTCCTTGGCACGCCGCGCGAATATGACTGGCTCTACCGCTATGGTGCCAGCGAACTCTACCCCGAGGCCTGGGCCGAGTTCGCCGGCCACGTTGCGGAGGCGGAACGGGGCGACCTGCTGGAAGCCTATTACCGCCGTCTGACCAGCGAGGATCCCGCAGTCCGCCTGACTGCGGCGCGGATCTGGGCGATGTGGGAGGGCGTTACCTGCACCCTGCTGCCCGATCCGGCCATGATGGCCGATTTTACTGCCGACGATCACGCCGTGGCCGTCGCCCGGATCGAGGCGCACTTCTTCCGCAACCAGTGCTGGCTGGAACCCGATCAACTGATCCGCGATGCGCACCGCCTGCGCGGCATTCCCGGCGTGATCGTGCAGGGCCGCCACGATTGCTGCACGCCCCCGGCGGCCGCCTTTGCGCTGAAACAGGCCTGGCCGGAAGTGGACTTGCAGATCGTGCCCGACGGCGGCCACCTGTTTACCGAGCCCGGCATTACCGACGGACTGGTGCGGGCGGCCGACCGGTTTGCCGGAAAGACAGCCTGACTGGCAAAACCGCGCAGAGGCGCTTATGGGGCTGGCCATGGCCGACATCCTCGTCATCGACAATTACGACAGCTTCACCTGGAACCTGGTCCACTACCTGATGGAACTGGGCGCAAAGGTCGAAGTCGTGCGCAACGACGCGATCAGCGCGGGCCAGGCGGTGTCGAACGGGGCCAAGGGCTTCCTCATTTCGCCCGGCCCCTGCACCCCGAACGAGGCCGGGATCAGCCTTGATCTGGTTGCCGCCTGCGCCGATGCGCGCCTGCCGCTGCTGGGCGTGTGCCTGGGCCACCAGGCGATCGGCCAGCATTTCGGCGGACAAGTGGTGCGCGGCGGGCTGATGCATGGCAAGACTTCCCCGGTGCGCCATGACGGCAGCGGGATTTTTGCCGGCCTGCCCTCCCCGTTCACCGCCACGCGCTATCACTCGCTGATCGTCGATGACGTGCCTGATGGCCTGGTGGTCAATTGCACGTCGGATGATGGCCACGTGATGGGCTTTCGCCACTGCGAACTGCCGATCCACGGGGTCCAGTTTCACCCAGAGAGCATCGCTACCGAACACGGCCATGAAATGCTGGCCAACTTCCTGCGCCTCGCCGGGGTCGAACCGAAGGTTCTGGCATGAGCCTGCCGCTCGATGAAGCCGAAGCCCTGTTCGGGCGGATTCTCGATGGCGAGGTTGCCGATCAGGAAATTGCCGCCACCCTGATCGCCTTTGCCGAGCGCGGCGAGACGGCCGCCGAAGTGGCCGGGGCAGCCAAGGCCATGCGCGCGCGCATGAAGCCGGTGACCGCGCCCGCCGGAGCGATCGATGTTTGCGGGACCGGAGGCGACGGGCAGCACAGCCTCAATGTCTCTACCGCTGTCGCCTTGGTGGTGGCGGCCTGCGATGTGCCGGTGGCCAAACACGGCAACCGCGCCGCCTCCAGCCTGGCGGGCGGGGCCGACACGCTGGAAGCGCTGGGCCTGAACCTGGCCCGCGCATCGCAGCTGGCCGAGCAGACCCTGGCCGATCTGGGCATCGCCTTCCTGTTTGCCCAGGCCCATCACCCGGCGCTGGCCCGGGTCGCGCCGATCCGCAGGGCGCTCGGCCGCCGCACGATCTTCAACCTGCTGGGTCCGCTGGCCAATCCCGCCGGGGTGCGCCGCCAACTGGTCGGGGTGGCCAATCCGGCGCTGATCGCTCTGTACCGCGATGCGATGCAGCTGCTTGATACCGAAGCAGCGATGATCGTTTCCGGGGCCGAGGGGCTGGACGAGCTGTCGATCGCCGGGCCAAGCTATCTCGCCACCATCGGCCTGCCGCCGCGCGCCGGCGAAGTTTCGCCCGCTGATGCCGGGCTGTTCCCGCACCCGTTGGAAGACCTGCGTGGCGGCGATGCCG
>JBKBSV010000120.1:0-4776 GCA_046291115.1 Novosphingobium sp.
ATCGGATCGAGCGTGATGCCGATGTTGCCGGCTAATGCCATTTCCGCCGCCGCCACCAGCAGGCCGCCATCGCTGATGTCATGGACCGCGGTGACCAGCCCATCGGCAATCAGCTGGCGACCCACTTCGGCATAGACCCGCTCGTCCTGCAGATCGACCTTGGGCGGATCGCCGTCTTCACGCCCGTGGATCTCGCGCAGCCACAGCGATTGGCCGAGGTCTGGATAGCACGGCCCGATCACGGCCAGGCATTCGCCTTCGCCCTTGATCGCGATGGTTGCCATCCGCGCATAGTCCTGCATCAGCCCGACCCCGCCGATCGCCGGGGTGGGCAAAATGGCCGAACCGCCGCCGGTCGCCTTGCTTTCATTGTAGAGGCTGACGTTGCCGGACACGACCGGATAGTCCAGCGCGCGGCAGGCATCGCCCATGCCGCGCAGGGCCTCGACGATCTGGGCCATGATTTCCGGGCGCTGCGGGTTGGCGAAGTTGAGGCAATTGGTGATTGCCAAAGGCTTGGCGCCGACAGCTGAGATATTGCGGTAAGTTTCCGCCACTGCCTGCTTGCCGCCTTCATAAGGGTCGGCATAACAATAGCGCGGGGTGCAATCGGTGCTGATTGCCAGAGCCTTGCGGGTGCCATGGATGCGCACCACCGCCGCATCACCGCCGCTTTTCTGCAAGGTATCGGCCCCGACCTGGCTGTCATACTGTTCCCAGATCCAGCGCCGGCTGGCGAGATCGGGGCAGGCCATCAGCCTGAGCAGGTCCGCGCCAAGGTCTGTGCTTTGCGGCACTTCGCCCAGCGGCCTGACCTTGGCCCAGGCCTTGTATTCCGAGAGGCTCAGAGCCGGGCGGTCATATAGCGGGGCGTCCTCTGCCAGGGGAGCCAACGGAATATCGCAGACTGTCTCACCCTGCCAGGTCAAGACCATGTGGCCGGTATCGGTCACTTCGCCAATCACGGCAAAGTCCAGTTCCCACTTCCTGAAGATCGCTTCGGCCATGGCTTCCTTGCCGGGCTTCAGCACCATCAGCATCCGCTCCTGGCTTTCGGAAAGCATCATTTCATAGGGCGTCATGCCCTCTTCGCGGCACGGCACCTTGTCCATGTCGAGCACGATCCCGGCCTTGCCGTTGGTCGCCATTTCGACCGAGCTGGAGGTGAGGCCGGCCGCACCCATGTCCTGGATCGCGACGATCGCATCGGTCGCCATCAGTTCCAGGCAGGCCTCGATCAGCAGCTTTTCGGTGAAGGGGTCGCCAACTTGCACGGTCGGGCGCTTTTCTTCCGCATCCTCGCCAAAATCGGCGCTGGCCATGGTCGCGCCGTGGATCCCGTCGCGCCCGGTCTTGGATCCGACATAGACGATCGGATTGCCAATCCCGGTGGCGGCGGAATAGAAGATCTTGTCGGCATCGGCGACGCCCACGGTCATCGCATTGACCAGGATATTGCCGTCATAGGCCGGGTGGAAATTGGTTTCGCCGCCCACGGTCGGCACGCCAACGCAATTGCCATAGCCGCCGATGCCAGCGACCACGCCCTTGACCAGGCTTTTCATCCTGGGATGGCCCGGCCGGCCAAAGCGCAGCGCGTTCATGTTGGCCACCGGCCGCGCGCCCATGGTGAACACGTCGCGCAGGATCCCGCCAACCCCGGTTGCCGCACCCTGATAGGGTTCGATGTAGCTGGGGTGGTTGTGGCTTTCCATCTTGAAGATCGCGGCCTGACCGTCGCCGATGTCGATCACACCGGCATTTTCGCCCGGGCCGCAGATCACCCAGGGGGCCTCGGTCGGCAGTTTCTTCAGGTGGATGCGGCTCGACTTGTAGGAGCAATGCTCCGACCACATGACCGAGAAGATGCCGAGCTCGACCATGTTCGGCTCGCGTCCCAGCGCGTTGAGCACACGCTGGTATTCATCCTCGGACAGCCCGTGCTGGGTGACGATTTCGGGAGTGATTTCGGCCATGGGCGGCCCTTAGCGGGGCCGTGCCCGCGGCGCTAGCCCGTTCAAGGTGAGAACATGGGGATTTCTGACTGCCGGGGATCAGCGCTGTGGGCCTGACGGGGGCAACGGCGGAGCCGGCGCGGGGCTCGCGCTTGGGCCTGGCTGCGGCATGGGATTGATGATTGGGGGAGGGGCCTTGGACTGGATGGCGCCCGGCTACGGCATTCTGCGATGGCGGCGCGCAGGGCGGCGCTGCGCGATAGGGGCAGTGCCGGCGAATCGAAAAGCGTCGTGGCGATGATTGGCAGCCGCAAGTGCATCCAGTTTGTGCCGATCTTGTCGAACCGGCCGGCGTTTGCCGCAACCAGATCCGCGGCGCGCTGGTTGACCAGCTCGTTCTGGCTGAAGACCGCGCTGGGAGCAGATGCGGTGACCAGACCGAGCACCACCAGGGTGGATACCGACAGTCCGGCAGACCGCCGCATGCCATCGCCTCCTGCGTCTGCCGTCAACTCCGCGCGCTTTGCCCCATCCACCACGCCGCCAGCGTGGCAAGGCCATAGGCGAAGAAGGCCAGCAGGCTGGTGCTGAGCGTTACCTCGGGTTCGACCGGGCCGAACCAGTTGACCGTCTGAAGCAGCAGCAGCACCCCGGCCAGGGTCCACGCCCGCAGCGGGGCGGGCCTGCAGGCGCGGACATAGAGCCACAGCGCGCCGAAGGTCAGGCCCAGTTCCAGGGGCATTTCGATTATCGGATGGTTCCACAGCCCGAAACCCAGCTTGGGCGGGCTGCCGGCCAGGGTCAGGTCCGGCACGTGGACCAGCAGATCAAGGAACCAGTGCGAAAGGACTACGCCGCCCGCCAGCAGCGCCGCGGTGCGGTCTTTGCTGAAGGCCCAGACCAGCGCGGCAAAAGCGGCAGCGAACACGCCGGAACCCAGCAGGCTGTGCGTGTAGGGCAGGTGGTAGAGGTCCATCGGGTTCATCTTACTGATCCCACGGGAAAAGCGCATCCGCTCCACCCCGGTGATCAGCAAGCCGAAGAACACCCAGTCAACCAACTGGGCAGCCACGAACAGCACGCCGATGCTGGGGGCGGGGCGCTTTGCCGCCACTGCCAGCGCCGGTGCCCAGTGACCGATGAACACTTTTCCTTCAACCCTGCAGCTTGAGCATGACCGTCGCCGCGATTCCGGCGGCCAGTCCGCTGGCAACGGTGCCCCAGGCAATGTCGATCAGGGCCATTTGCAAGGGCCAGACCTTCAGCGTCGCCATGTTGGTGAGATTGTAGGTGGCGTAGGCGGTCAGCCCCACGGCCGCGCCAGAGGCAACGGCGGCCGGCACGCCCAGCATCGTGCCGGGCAGCACCGCGAATACGGTCAGCGCGGCGAAGTAGATGATGTAGAAAGCCACGGCAGGGCCAGCCCGGAAATTGGTGGCCAAGAGCTCGCCCAGCGCGGGGCGATAGAGCATCGGCACGGCAAAACGCAGCCAGATCATGTCGAGTATGAGAAAGGCCGCACCCACGATCGGGTAGGCCAGGTACCACTTGTCCATCGAGAATTCTCCCCGGGAGGCTTGGCGCCTCCGCACCATCGCAACTTGACCGCTGCGGCGCGTGCGGTCAATGGTCCGCGCCATGAGCGTCACCGATCCCGATATCGCCGCCCTGTCTTTCGAAGAGGCGCTGCGCGCGCTGGAGGACATCGTCCGCAAGTTGGAAAGCGGTGACGTGCCGCTCGATGCGACGATCGAGCTCTATGAGCGGGGCGAGAAGCTGCGGGCCCATTGCCAGGCCCGGCTCGATGCGGCGCAGCTCAGGATCGAGCAGATTGTTTCCGGGGCCGATGGCCAGGCCGCCGGCACCAAGCCGTTCGACGCCGGTTGAACGCCGTGGCCGTGACTGCCGTTCCAGATCCGCTGCTGAAAGACGCGCTGGCCGCGATTGCCCGCGATGTCGATACGATGTTCGATGCGCTGCTGCCTGGCGAAGGCCAGCTGGGCGAAGCGATGCGCTATGCCGCAATCGGCGGGGGCAAGCGGCTGCGGCCGCTGCTATTGACGGCAACCGCGGCCCTGCACGGTGCGGACCGTAGCCAGGCGCTGCGCGCGGCGATCGCGATCGAGGCGATCCACGCCTATTCGCTGGTGCATGATGATCTGCCCTGCATGGACGATGATGCCATGCGCCACGGCAAGCCCAGCCTGCACAAGGCCTTTGGCGAGGCTGTGGCGGTGCTGGCCGGGGACGCGCTGCAAAGTTTCGCCTTCGAAGTGCTGACCGATTCCGCCACCAGCGGCGATCCCTTCATTCGCTCTGAACTGGTGCAGGTGCTGGCTCTCGCGTGCGGTGCGCATGGCATGGTCGGCGGGCAGATGCTGGATATCGCCGGGGAAGGACAGACGCTGGATCTGCCGGAGATCACCCGGATGCAGCAGCTCAAAACCGGCGCGCTGCTTTCAGCCGCGGTCGAAATGGGCGCGGTGCTGGGCAAGCTGCCGCCGGAAGGGCGCACACACCTGAAAGGCTATGCCCATGATATCGGCCTGGCGTTCCAGATCGCCGACGATCTGCTCGACCATGCCGGGGACGAGGCCAAGGCCGGCAAGGCGCTGCGCAAGGATGCCAAGGCCGGCAAGCAGACCTTCGTGGCCGTGCTGGGCGAGCAGCGCGCCCGCGAACAGGCGCGGATGCTGGTCGATCAGGCGATTGCGCATCTGGGTTCTTACGGGCAAGAGGCGGATCTGCTGCGCGCGCTGGCGCGCTATATCGTGGAAAGGGACCACTGAATGGCGAAGCGCATCGGGGTTTACCCTGGCAC
>JBKBSV010000121.1:0-4708 GCA_046291115.1 Novosphingobium sp.
GGCGAGGCCGCGTAGCGAGAGGACGGCCACTTCGGTAGTGCCGCCGCCGATATCGACCACCATCGATCCGACCGGCTCGGTCACCGGCATGTCGGCGCCGATCGCGGCCGCCATGGGTTCAAGGATCAGATAGACCTGGCTGGCCCCGGCATTGCTGGCCGCATCGCGGATCGCGCGCTTTTCCACCGAAGTTGCGCCCGATGGCACGCAGATCACGATTTCCGGATAGCGGAACATCGATTTCTTGCCGTGGACCTTGCGGATGAAATACTTGATCATCTCTTCGGCGATTTCGATGTCGGCAATCACGCCGTCGCGCAGCGGGCGGATGGCCTCGATGCTGTCCGGGGTCTTGCCCATCATCATCTTGGCATCGTCGCCCACGGCCTTGACGCGCTTCACGCCGTTGATCGTTTCGATCGCCACGACCGACGGTTCGTTGAGCACCACACCGCGATCCTGGACATAGACCAGCGTGTTTGCGGTACCGAGGTCGATGGCCATGTTCTGGGAGCCGAATTTGAAGAATCGAGACATAAGCGATGCCATTGAAAAACCTGTGTGTTTACCGTCCCTTACCGCGATTTGCGCGGCAGCGGCCGGCCGTTGTCGTGGCGTGGAAGCGCACGCCCTAGCGCAAGGCCGGACGAAAGGCCAAAAAATTGTGCGAAATGCGCTGCTGCAGGACGCCCTCCGTCTCGAAATTGTGGCGCTTCACCGCTAGGCAGGTTGCCCATGCCGAAAATCCGCCGCCTGCCCGAAACCCTGATCAACCGCATCGCCGCGGGCGAAGTGGTCGAGCGGCCGGCTTCGGCGCTGAAGGAACTGGTCGAAAACGCGATCGATGCCGGGGCGCGGCAGATCACGGTGCGGCTGTCCGAAGGGGGCCTGTCCGGCATCGAGGTGACCGATGACGGCTGCGGGATGGACCCGGGCGAAATGTCCCTGGCGCTGGAACGCCATGCCACCTCCAAGCTGCCGGACGAAGCGATCGAGCTGGTTGCCACGCTCGGCTTCCGGGGCGAGGCGCTGCCCTCGATCGCCAGCGTTGCCCGGTTGACGCTGGAAAGCCGTCCGCGCTCAGCCGGCGAAGGTTGGCGGCGGGTGGTCGATCATGGCGCAGTGGTGGAAGAAGGCCCCGCCGCGCTGCCGCCTGGCACCCGCATCCGGGTGGAGGACCTGTTCGGCAAGGTTCCGGCGCGGCGCAAGTTCTTGCGCTCGGCCCGCAGCGAGTATGCTGCCTGCCTTGATGTGGTCCGCCGCCTGGCCATGGCCCGGCCGGACGTCGGCTTCGTGCTGGAACACGATGGCCGCCGGGTACTGGCGGTGCAGCCGGGCGAGGGACTGGCCAGCCGCGTCGCGCAGATCGTTGCCCGCGACCTGGCCCGGGACGGCGTGGCGATCGATCTGGAGCGCGGGGCCGCGCGGCTGACCGGAATAGCCGGCCTGCCGACCTTCAACCGCGGGGTGGCCGATCACCAGTACCTGTTCGTCAACGGCCGCCCGGTCAAGGACCGGCTGCTGGTCGGGGCGGTGCGGGGGGCCTATGCCGATATGCTGGCGCGCGATCGGCACGCGGTGCTGGCCCTGTTCCTCGACCTTCCGCCCGAGGAGGTGGACGTCAACGTCCACCCGGCCAAGACCGAAGTGCGGTTCCGCGATCCGGCCTTCATTCGCGGTTTCATCGTTGCCGGCCTGCGCCATGCGCTGGACAGTGAAGGGCGGCGCACTGCCCAGGCCCCGGCTGCCCCGGCCATGGCCAACTGGCAGGCCGAACCGATCACCCGCCTGGGCGAACCGGCTCCGGCGCTGGCTTCGCTATTCGCCCGCGACTATGGCGCAGCCGGCGTCCGCGATGCCGCGCCTGCGTGGCGTGCGGCAGCTGCCGCGCCGCTCGCCCCGGCAGCGCGCGCCGAAGTGGCGGTGGAAGCGCCCAGCGTTGACCACCCGCTCGGCGTGGCGCGTGGTCAGGTGGCCAATACCTATATCATCGCTGAGGCCGCGGACGGGCTGGTGATTGTCGATCAGCATGCCGCGCACGAACGGCTGGTGCTGGAACGCCTGAAAGCCGCCGGAGCGCAGGACAGCGCCGCGCGCAGCCAGGCGCTGCTGATCCCCGAAGTGGTCGAACTGGACGAACCCGACGCCGACCGGGTGGAAAGCGCCGCCGCCACGCTGGCCGACTATGGCCTGATCATCGAACGCTTCGGTCCCAATGCGCTGCTGGTCCGGGCCGTGCCGGCCGTCCTGGGCAAGGGCAACGTCGAGGCGCTGGTCCGCGACATTGCCGACGATCTGGCCCAGAACGGCGCGGCCCTTTTGCTGGGCGAGCGGATCGACCATGTGCTTGCGACCATGGCCTGCCACGGCTCGGTTCGCGCCGGGCGGGTGCTGTCGGTCGCGGAAATGAACGCGCTGCTGCGCGAAATGGAAGTCACCCCGCGCTCCGGCCAATGTAACCACGGGAGGCCGACCTGGGTGAAACTGGCGCACGGCGATATCGAGAAGCTGTTCGGGCGCAAGTAGCGGACGAGGCGAGCGGCAAGCTGTGCAATTTGCCTGAGCGCCGCTCGCCTAGCAGATTCGCGGCGGCTTTTTCCAAGCGTTGTTTTCGCGCCTGCCGCCGGCCGCAGTCATTCTTGCGGCAGAAAAAGGCCTCTGCGGCTGTGTTTCATCAACGGAAACGGCGCAGCGGCGTTGGCAGGCGCGGTTAGTTCAGGCGTTCGGGGCGGGATTCCGCACCCGGATCAGCCCGATCGACTTCATTGTGCAGACCACCACGTCGTGCTGGTTGTACACCCGCACGATCGACTGGAAACTGCCCATTTCCGGGCGTGAGCGGCTTTGCTTCTTGCTGATCAACTCGCTTTCCACCCGCAGTGTGTCGCCCGGATAGACCGGCTTCAGCCAGCGCAGTTCATCCAGTCCCGGTGATCCGAGGCCGGCCTGTTTGCGTTCGGTGAGATTGTCCACCAGCATCCGCATGGTCATGGCGCAGGTGTGCCAGCCGCTGGCCGAGATCCGCCCGAAATGGGTCTTGGCCGCCGCCTCGTCGGACAGGTGGAAGGGCTGCGGATCGTACTTGGAGGCGAATTCGATCACTTCCTCGCGGGTCACTTCATAGTGTCCGAAGCTGGCCGTGCTGCCCACTTCCAGATCCTCGAAATAGACGAGGCCGTCATCGCTGCTCATGGTTTCAATACTCTCGCAAAGGGGCTGGTCGTGCCATCAAGGCTGTCCAGCGGCGGCAGGCCGAGGAGGTGGCGCAGCAGCGGGGTGATGGCAGTGTTGTCAAACGCGGCCAGCTTCACGCCGCCGGCAAAGCTGGGGCCATTGGCGATGAACAGCGCGGCCATGTCGGGGTCGGTCTGGTCATAGCCATGGGCGCCGCCGGTAAAGCTGCGGCTTGGCGCCGACGGCACGAGCAACCAGCCGGAGCGGGCCAGGCACAGGATCGGCGCGACGCGCGGGTTGCGGCCATAGCGCAGGTGGGCCGGAATCTCTTCCTTGCGCCAGCAGGTGTGGTGCGGGCCGGGCTTGGCCAGGGCGGCCCACACCTTGTCGGCATGGCCCGCGATCGGGACCAGCGCGGCATAGGGTCCGCTTTCGATCACGCGGTAGAGCGCCGGATCGGCCAGCTGGTCGAGCGCGATGGTCCGCTCGCTGGAAACTGCGGCCATGCCGTGATCGGCCACGACCACGATGTCGGCCGTGACGCCAAGGTCCCTGAGACCCGCCACGAGGTTGCCGATCTGGCCGTCGGCCTCGGCAATTGCGGCATTGGTGCGCGGATCGTCCGGGCCGAATTCGTGGCCGGCGGTGTCGACCGTGTCGAAATAGAGTGTCACCAGCCGGGGCCGGATTGCCGGCGGGCGGCGCAGCCAGTCCAGCACGGCGTTGACGCGCTGGGTATTGCTGACCGCCTGGTTGAAGGCCTGCCAGTCCGCCGGGCGGTATCCGCCCTCGGTCATGGCATTGGGCCGCGCCCTGGTGCCGCCCCAGCCGATGTTCGAGCCGGGCCAGAACATCGTCGCGGTGCGGATCCTCGCGCGCTCGGCCATCACCCAGATCGGTTCGGCTGCGTTCCACCAGAACGGGTCCTCGCTCGCCATCGAGAACATCTCGCCGGGCCGGGCCGGATCCTCCATGCGATTGCCGATAATGCCGTGCCGGTCCGGCACCACGCCGGTTACCAGGGTCCAGTGGTTGGGAAAGGTCTTGGTCGGGAACGACGGACGCATCGGCCCGCTGACCCCGCCGCCGGCCAGGGCCGAGAGGTGCGGGGTGATGCCGCGATCAAGGTAGTCCGGGCGGAACCCGTCGATCCCGATCAGGATTACCACGCGGTCCTGGCGCGAGGCATCGGCACCGAAGAGCGAGACCGGTGTTACAAGGACAAGCAGCGCAAGCAGAAAGCGGACCATGTCCACTTATCTACCCGCGCTGCCCGGCCTTGCAATGGCCGATCTGGCCAGATCGCCGAACTTAGTGCCCGAGGCTTACCCTTGCGAACAGGGTGTAGCCCCACGGTTTGCTGCCATAGGCCGCATCCAGCGCGTCCGGCTTGGCAAAGGTGGCCAGCGAACCGCCAAGCGCCAGTTCGAACGGCCCCACGGCGATCCGGCGGGCATATCCGGCCTGGAACTTGGTGATCCGGAACGGCACCTCGTGCAGCGGATCGGCATGATCGGGGAACAGTTCGTTGTTG
>JBKBSV010000122.1:0-4707 GCA_046291115.1 Novosphingobium sp.
GCCAGCGCGGCGCTCGCCAGCGTGCAGTCAGCGCTGGCAGGCAATGCCGGCACGGTGCAGGCTGCCGCCGCGGCCCAGGCGCGTGCAGATGCGGCCTTCACGCTGGCTTCGGGGGCCGAAGCCAATGCCCAATCGGCTCTGGCCGCCGCCAATGGTGCCACCCAGACCGCCAACGAGGCGTTGAATGTGGCCAACGCGGCGAGCGGACGGATCGATGCGGCGCTCGCCGCCTCGACCACCGCGGTGGGTGCGGTGGCCGCGATCGAAGGCCGGGTTGCGGCAACCGAAAACGCCAATCTGGTGCAGGACGGGCGGATCCAGACGCTCGAAAATCTCACCGGACAGGCGCTTGGCAATGCGGCCGTAGCCCGCGACCGGGCCGATCAGGCGCTGGCGCAGAACGGTGTGCAGGATCAGCGCCTCGGTGCCGCCGAGGCCACGATCACCGAGCATGGGCAGCGCCTCAATGCGGTCGAAACCACGGTCACACAGCTGCTCGGCACGGTTCAGGCCGAAGCCTCAGGCGCGAACGCGCTCGCGCTGGGCAACGCCAGCATTGCCAGCGGCGCGGACGCGGTGGCCATTGGCAATGGCGCCCAGGCGATGGATGGTGCCGCAGTCTCGATCGGGCTCGGCAACCAGGCCAGCGGTGACGGCGCCGTGGCGATCGGTGACCCCAACCTGGCGAGCGGCGAAGGGGCCGTGGCGATCGGCCGGGATAATGTGGCCACCGGCAATGCGGCCATTGCACTGGGCGATTCCAGCTCTGCTGAAGGCGTATCGGCATTGGCTGTCGGCCGGCAGGCCAGTGCCAGCGGGAATGGCGCGATTGCGATTGGGGATAGGGCGCAGGCATCGGTGGCCAATGGCGTCGCCATTGGCGCAGGTGCCCAGGCAGCACACGCCAACAGTGTGGCCATCGGCAATCAGGTGCAGACGGTGCGTGATGACCAGATCCTGCTGGGGGCGACCCGTTCAACCTATACCCTTGCCGGCGTTTCCAGCGCGGCGAGCCGGGCGGCGCAACAGGGCGCGGTTCGCTTGGTGACGGCAGACAGCCTCGGCAATCTCGCAACGACCGATTTCGATATTGGCCAATTCGCCGGGTTCGGCACGCGCTTGGGCACGGTCGAGGGGCAGATTCTTGCCCTGAGTTCGGGCCTTGATCGGCTCCAGTCGGGCCTTGCCTCGCTCGAGCGCCAGTCCAACGGTGGCACGGCTGCAGCCATGGCGCTTGGCGGCAGCGTAATCCCCCCTGATCTTGATTTCTCGGTATCGTTCAACCTCGCCACCTATCGCGGTGAACAGGGCTTCTCGGCCGCTGCCGTCGCCAAGGTCCGCGAAACGATCTGGGTTTCCGGTGGGGTAGCCGGATCGACCGTCAAGGGATCGACCGGCGGCCGTGTCGGTGTGACGTTCGGCTGGTAGCGAAAAGTCGCGCGCGACAAAGTTGCTTCGCGTGTCCAATGCAATGCCGGGCTGTGCCTTTTCCCAAGGTGCCGCTCGGCATCGCCGGCACGGGGCAGGGGCAGGGCAGGCGCCGGATGCCGCGCCGCGGCAGCGCCCGGCTCAGGCCGGGAGTGCACATGAGCGAGCCCAACATCAATGCGACCGCGCGGCTGAAACAGGCCTCGGCCGCCTTTTAGAACCGGTGATGCACCGTCTCCCGCTTGGGCGCCTTGGCTTCGTGATAAGCGCGCTAAGCGGTGACATGCGGCAGCACCACGCCAGCCAGCCCCGCGCGCAGATAGCGACGGGTGAGGCACACGCGCGGCAGCGGCATCGGCGGCGGCAGGATCGGCCAGAAAGCCCAGGCCTCCTTAGAGCGGTTTCCGACAATTCCCGCTCGGATTGATGATTGATCTTTCTTCGGGCGTCTGAGGTGGCACAGGGGCGCGCCAGCCAGAAGCGGGTTACCTGTCGATGCCCATGCGGGCGACGGGATTGCGCTGGCGAAATTAGAAGACATTGATTGCTTTGCCCCTATGTCGCGGGTGAGACATGACGAAGCCCGGTGTGTTCATTCGGCCGCTTCGAGCGCGGTCTGCGTTTCGCCCCAAGCCGGAAAGGGATCGTTCAGCCGCTCCCACTTGGCGGGGGTGAATTCGTCTGTCGGCAGGAGGCAATCGTCGAGCGCCTTGGTGATCGCAGCCTTGTCGAGGCCGATACCTATGAACACCAGTTCCTGCCGCCGATCGCCCCATACCCGGTCCCAGTGACGCAGCACGAATTGCTCGAAGGTGCCATCATCGGGCCAGCGGTTCTTGGGCACGGCGGCCCACCACCGGCCCATCCGGCTGACGGTTTTCTGGTGCCCGGCCATCGCCAGCTCGCCGAGGAAATCGGGGCGCGTTGCCAGCCAGAAGTGCCCTTTGGCGCGGATCACCTTGTCGAGCGCGTCCCCCGTGAGGAAGCGATAGAACAGCGCCGGATGGAAAGGCCGGCGGGCGCGGTAGACAAAGCTTTCGACACCGTATTCCTCGCTTTCCGGGCGGTGGCTGGCGTAGTCGTAAAGCTCCTTCATCCATAGCGGGTGCTGCTCGGACCGCTCCTCGTCATAGAGGCCGGTATCGAGAATCTTGTCGAGCGCGACGGCGCCGAAATCGGCCGCGATGATCCTTGCATCGGCGTTCAATGAGGCAACCACCTGCTTGACCAAGGCAAGCTGTTCGGCGCTGACGGCACTCGCCTTGTTGATGATCACCACGTCGGCGAACTCGATCTGTTCGACCAGCAGGCCCACAATGCTGCGGTCATCGCCCTCGCCCGCCGTTTCCCCGCGCGCCGAGAGCAGGTCGGTGCTGGAATAATCGGCGAGCAGATTAAGCGCGTCGACCACCGTCACCAGGGTATCGAGCCGCGCGACATCGCCGAGGCAGTCGCCGTCTTCGTCGCGGAACGAGAATGTCGCGGCGACCGGCAGCGGCTCGGAAATTCCGGTGCTTTCGATCACGAGGTAATCGAAGCGGCCTTCTTCGGCCAATTTGCGCACCTCCTTCAGCAGATCATCGCGCAGGGTGCAGCAGATGCAGCCATTGGTCATCTCGACCAGCGTTTCCTCCGCGCGGCTGAGCGCCGCCTCGCCCCCGCGCACCAGATCGGCATCGATGTTAACCTCGCTCATGTCGTTGACGATCACCGCCACCCGCTTGCCCTCGCGGTTGGCGAGGATGTGGTTGAGCAGCGTCGTCTTGCCCGCCCCGAGGAAACCGGACAGCACGGTAACGGGCAGGCGGTTGTCGGCAGTGGTGAGCATAGAAGCGGTCATGCGGATATCCTGTCGGCTGAGACTTGCAAACAGCCGCCAGACTACTACGTGATGTTATATTATACAATGGAGATAAAATATGTCAGCGGCACAACTGCGGGCGCCCGGCGAGGCACCTTGGCACGGCATGGGCATCGGGCTTTCGGTGCTGTGCCTGGTACACTGCCTCGCTTTGCCGTGGCTGCTGGCAAGCCTGCCGGTCGCGGTTCTTGCTGCACTGCCCGATGGCTTGCGTCACAACGAATGGCTTCACGCTGCCCTGATCGCACCAGTGCTGCTGGTGAGCGGGCCGGTGCTCCTGCGCGGCAAGCCGGGGCGATGGCAGACGGGGCTGGTCTTGGCAGCCGTTGCGGCGCTGATCGGCGGGCTGTTTGTCGGCAAGGATGCAGGCGCGCGGGCCTTGACCATCATCGGCGCGGCACTGCTGATGGCGGCGCACGGGGCCAGACTATGGCGTGCCCATCGGCACTGAGACGGGCAAACCGGCGCGGGCCGCTGCGCGCTGTCCGCGGTCAGCTTGCGGGTTGATCCGGGGGATCGGGCGTTGCTGTCCGGCCGGTCGGAAGCGGGCACATCGACAGTGCGGACGTGGCGGTGCGGATGGCAATGTCCCGACGCGGGGAGCGGTGATCCAGAGGCAGGATGTGCTGGCATCGCCCGGCATTGCCGGGTCTTCATCGTCCATGGCGCGCGATGACATCGAAACCGGCGGGCGGGCGAAGGCGCAGGATCGCGCCTTGCGCTATTCGTCGTCGTAACAGCCGGGCGCGCCTGGGCGCGGCGCTTCATAGGTGGCCCAATCGCTTCCAGCTCCGCTGTCCGGCCCGGGACGGGCGGGCGAACCGGTCGGGCCGGGCTGCTCGCCCAGCCGCAGGCGATGCAGATGCACCTTGGCGATCATGTTGGCGGTGATCGGCGCGGTGACAAACAGGAACAGCGAGATCAGCAGTTCGTGCGTGGTCCATTCGCCCTTCACCAGCTGGAACCACGCGATCGACCCCACCAGCATTGCCCCAAGGCCGAGGGTGCTCGCCTTGGTTGGCCCGTGCAGCCGCTCCATCAGCGAAGGCAGGCGCACCAGCCCCCAGCTGGCGATCAGCGCAAATCCGGCCCCCAGCACGATCAGCGCGCTGGCGAGGATTTCACCGAGAGAAAAACCGCTGCTCATTCGATGATATCCCCGCGCAGCAGGAACTTGGCATAAGCGACCGTCCCCACGAAGCCGACCAGCGCCAGCAGCATCGCGGCCTCGAACGAAGTGCCCGAACCGCCAGCGATCCCGGCGAGGACGATGATGCCGATGGCGTTGATCACCATGGTGTCGAGCGCCAGGATGCGGTCGGCCACGTCCGGCCCCTTGATCAGCCGCCACAGGTTGAGCGCCAGCGCGAGGCCGAGCGCGGTGAAACCGATGCCGAGCGCCCAGTCCATCATAGGAA
>JBKBSV010000123.1:0-4692 GCA_046291115.1 Novosphingobium sp.
GTGATGATCTTGAACAGGGTGGATTTGCCCGCGCCGTTCGGCCCGATTACCCCGACGATGCCGCCCGGCGGCAGGGTGAAGGAGAGGTCTTCGAACAACAGCTTGTCGCCATAGGCCTTCGAGATGTTCTTTGCCTCGATCACCTTGCCGCCAAGGCGCTCTGGCACCTGGATGACGATCTGGGCCTTGCCGACGGGGCGGTTGTCCTGTGCGTTCTGCAGTTCCTCGAACTTGCGGATACGTGCCTTGGACTTGGTCTGGCGCGCCGCCGGGGTCTGCCGGATCCATTCCAGTTCGCGTTGCAGCGCCTTTTGCTTGCCGCTTTCCTCGCGGTCTTCCTGCTCAAGGCGCTTGGCCTTCTTTTCCAGGTAGGTCGAATAGTTTCCTTCGTAGGGGTAATAGCGGCCGCGATCGAGTTCGAGGATCCAGCCGACCACGTTGTCGAGGAAATAGCGGTCGTGGGTGATCATCAGCACTGCGCCGGCATATTCCTTGAGGTGGTTTTCAAGCCATTCGACCGATTCGGCATCGAGGTGGTTGGTCGGTTCGTCCAGCAGCAGGATGTCGGGCTTCTGGATCAGCAGGCGGGTCAGCGCGATGCGGCGCTTTTCCCCACCGGAAAGATTGTCCACCGCCCAATCGCCCGGCGGGCAGCGCAGGGCTTCCATCGCGATTTCGAGCTGGTTGTCGAGCGTCCAGCCATCGACCGCGTCGATCTTGCTTTGCAGTTCGCCCATTTCCTCCATCAGGGCATCGAAATCCGCGTCCTCCGGCGGATCGGCCATGAGGTTGGAAATCTCGTTGAAACGATCGACCAGGTCGGCGGTTTCGCGCGCGCCGTCCTTGACGTTTTCCAATACGGTCTTCGCCTTGTCGAGTTCCGGCTCCTGCGGCAGATAGCCGACCGTGATGTTTTCGCCCGGCCAGGCCTCGCCAGTGAAGTCCTTGTCGATCCCGGCCATGATCTTCATCAGCGTGGATTTACCCGCGCCGTTGGGGCCGACGATGCCGATCTTGGCACCCTGATAGAATTGCAGGTTGATATTGTTCAGCACCGGCTTTTGCGCGCCGGGGAAAGTCTTGGTCATGCCCTTCATGACGAAGGCGTATTGGGCGGCCATGGGTGGTCCTTCCGGAATGGGGATTTCGCTTTGCTGCGCCCTCTACAGAGCGGCGAGGCAGCGGGCAAGCATCACGGCGGAAGGCGGACGGGCGCGGCGACAGGACGGGCAAGCTGACAAAGTTGACAGGGTTCTGGAAAGAAAAAGATCGCCGGGTGCAGCGCGGGGCCGGCCCGGCCCGGCTGGGCGCCGTGCTGCACAAAGTGGCGGAAATCGGGAACAGGCGCGATCATCCAGCGCTTATGGCAAAGCGCCGTGGTGTAGGAAAACAGCCGGTCCCGGTCCGCCGGCGGATGAAACGGGGTAACACAGGTTCACGCCGGGTGACGCAGGGTGACAATTCTGACAGCGGGGCCCCTGACAGCGGGGGCAAAGGTGAATCGACCAGCGTCGGGCCCTTGCCAAGCGGCGCGGCGCGGCATAGCCAGCCGGGTCATGAAGATCCTTGCCCGCGCCGCCGCGCTTTCCGTCCTGCTCCTGTCCACCGCAACCTTGGCCCAGACCCCGCCCGATGTCGCCTGGGATATCACCGCTGACCTTACGACCGAGATCGGCGCGCGTCCGGCCGGGTCCGAGCAGGAGGCCAAGGCGCGTGACTGGGCGGTCAGGCGGCTGACCGCACTGGGCTTCAGCAACGTGCGGGTGGAGCCTTTCACGGTAACGGGCTTTGTCCGCGGCGCTGAAACGGCGGAACTGACCGCGCCCTATCCGCACAAGCTGCACGTCACGGCGCTGGGCTATTCCGCGCCGACGCCGCAAGGCGGACTGACGGCCGAACTGGTCTATTTCCCCGATCTCGATGCGCTGAAGGCTGCGCCCCAAGGCTCGCTCAAGGGCAAGATCGCTTTCATCGACCATGCCATGACCCGCACCCAGGACGGCTCCAGTTATGGCCCCTTTGGCGCGGCGCGGCGGCAGGGTCCGGGGATTGCCGCCAGCAAGGGCGCTGCCGGCGTGGTGATCCGCTCGATCGGCACCGACCGGCATCGCAACCCCCACACCGGGGCCACCAGCTGGCCGGCCGGTACTGCCGCCATTCCGGCCGGTGCGGTCTCGCTGCCCGATGCCGAGCTGATCGCCCGGATCGCCAGGACCGGCAAGCCGATGACCATGACCTTGGTGCTGGAAGGCAAGGCCCAGCCGAACATGCCCTCCGGCAACGTGATTGGCGAATTGCCGGGGCGCGATCCTTCGCTGCCGCCGATCCTGATTGCCTGCCACCTCGATAGCTGGGATCTGGGAACCGGCGCGTTCGACGATGCTGCGGGCTGCGGGATCATCACCAACGCGGCGCTGCGAGCCCATGCCAAGGGCCAGCCGCTGCGGACCATCCGCGTGCTGTGGGCCGGGGCCGAAGAAATCGGCGTGTTCGGCGGGGCGGCCTATGCCCGCGCCAATGCCGGCCAGCCGCACGCGCTGGCGATGGAAAGCGATTTCGGCGCGGACCGGGTGTGGCGGGTGCGCTTCAACCTCTCGCCCGCCAACAAGCCGCTGCGTGACAGGCTGACTGCGGCGCTGGCCCCGCTGGGGATTGCGGCCGGGGCAGGCAAGGCCAATGGCGGAGCCGATGTGGGTGCGATCATCGCCGCGCAGAAACTGGCGGTGATCGATCTCGATCAGGATGGCACCCGCTATTTCGATCTGCACCACACGCCTGATGACACGCTCGACAAGATCGATGCCGCGCAGCTGGAACAGAACGTTCGGGCCTGGAGCGTGGTGCTGGAAATCGTCGCCAACGAACCCGGACCGATCGCGCCGGAATGAAGCCCGGCGGAGCGGATGTCGGCCAGTGGTCTGCCTCGCCTGGCCTCGCCTCGCCTGTCTTCGTCTCGCCTGTCCTTGCCGACGCAGACCGCAGAGCTGCGGCGAACTGGTCGGGGAGACAGGATTCGAACCTGCGACCCTCTGCTCCCAAAGCAGATGCGCTACCAGGCTGCGCTACTCCCCGACCCTGGTTCCTCGCGTTCCGTGCACTGGTGGGCCCGGCAGGACTCGAACCTGCGACCAAGCCGTTATGAGCGGCCCGCTCTGACCAACTGAGCTACAAGCCCATGCGCGCGAAAGGCCTGGCGGCGTTAGCCGGGGCGGGGCGCTTAGGCAAGCTCTGCTGCCGCGATCAGTTCGCTGACCGTCGTCGGGGCGATACCGCGCCTGGCAAGGTGAGCAAAGATTGCACGCCACCAGTCATAAAGCGCGTCAAGGTCTGCCTCGGTCCGGACATAGGGGGTGTAACCGGGCGCCAGCGAGGGCGAGTGGAACGAGAAGACCAGCACCGGCAAATCCTTCCTGACCGCCTGGTCGATGCCGTGGATCGCTTCGGCAATGGTCACGCCTTCGGGGGTCAGCGGAATCCGCTCCAGCACTCCGAATCGCGCCAAAACCCCACGCAGCTGCGGCACCCGCCACATCCGCGCATAGAGCCATCGGCCCAGCCGCCAGGCTGCACCCCAGTAAACCGTGGTCAGCGGGAGTTCCATCAGCCCCGCCTGCCGATCAATCCACCACGGCCTGATCGGCAGATCGCGGAAATTGGGCCCGCCGCTGCTGCTGTAATCGAACCGGGCGCGCACCGAAGTGTCGATCGCGATGCCGCCTTCGGACAGGATGTTCGCCGTGTTGGGGCCAACGCCATAACGCCCGGCGCGGTAGATCAGCGGCGGCGCGCCGATGCGCGCTTCGATCGCATCGCGCAGGGCCGTGAACTTGGCCCGCTCCAGCTTTTCAGGCAAGTTGCCGGCAAAGGTGTTGCGCTCGGTCACTTCCTCTTCGAACGGCGGATTGACCCAGGGGTGAAGCTGCACTCCGACCTCGGCCTTGCCGGCGGCCACGGCATCGCGCAGGATGCCGACCGCAGCCGAGGATTCGATGATCGGGTAATCGACCAGATAGATCGGGCAGACGCCCTGCGCCTCGCAGAATTCCTGAAACCGGGCGAGACGGGTGACGCTGTCAACCGTGTGCTGCTTGCGGTCGATCGGGCGGGTCCAGTCGAACTCCTCCTCGGTATCGACGGTCACGACGAACCGCCGCCCGAAACTGGGCCTGAAACGGACGAAATCATCGCGTTCCGGTTGATCAAGGATGCGGCGCTGCGCCACGGTCAGTCTGCCCCCCATTCGCAGAGCGGCAGTCAGCCGGCTTCCTGCCTGCCCTCGTGGGTATAATTCGCAAGATCCGCGGTCAACCCCGGTGCAGGCAGCAGCGGCAAGGTCAGCCGCAGCTTGGCGTCCTTGCGCAGCAGGTCCCCGCCAGCGGCACGCGCTTCGGCCCTGGCCAGGCGCAGGGCAAAGCCGACCCCGAACACCCCGGCGGCAATCACCTGCGGGATCGAGCCGGCAGCGGCGCGGAACAGGTCATCCCCGTCCAGCCTCTACCGGGCATGCCCCCCGGCGCTGCCCCCGGCGTCGCCGCTGGCGCCCGGGCGGCTCCCCAGGCCATCTGGCTCGGGCTGCTGGTCGGTCTCCTGGCCGTCGGCCTCTGCGGGGCAATGGTCCTCGGCATGGCGTTCATGCTGCGCGGCGTCGGCTCCCGCCCCCCGGCGGCCCGGGGCGAAACCCCCGTCCCGACC
>JBKBSV010000124.1:0-4686 GCA_046291115.1 Novosphingobium sp.
GGAACAACAACCCGGCGCTGGCCCGCGGTCCCAGCACCAGCAGCGCCGAGATCGGCAGCATGGCTACCACGGCGGCCTGTTTCAGCAGATCGAACCCGGCAAAGCTGCCCAGCACCCAGCCCAGCACGGCCAGGGCGAACGGCAGCAAGGCCCAGCGGCAAGCCTGCGGGGCCAGTTGCAGCACTTCGGGCAGGCGCTGCCACACCAGCCAGGCAATGATCACCGGGACCAGCAGGATGTGGTTGTAAGTGGAACTGTTCCACCACTGATTGGCCATCGCCGCCCAGTCCCACACAAAGGCAATCACGATCCCGAGCCAGACCAGCGCGAGCCGCAGGGCGGCGGCGCGCCATGGCGCGGGGATGGCAAGGCCCGCTGCGGCGCGGGTGGGCGCGGCCGCTTCAGGCGGCATGGCGCTGCTCTCCCCCGCCCGGCGCAAGCAGGCCGGCCAGCGGCGCCAGCGTGGCGGCCCAGCTCAACCGGTCGACCACAAAGCGGCGGGCCTGCTGGCCAAGGC
This sequence comes from Novosphingobium sp., assembly GCA_046291115.1. Lineage (GTDB taxonomy): Bacteria > Pseudomonadota > Alphaproteobacteria > Sphingomonadales > Sphingomonadaceae > Novosphingobium. The sequence goes on from JBKBSV010000124.1 coordinate 518, forward strand.
GCCCGGCCATGGCGGGATCGGCCGCCAGCGCAGCAATCGCGTCGACCAGTCCCTGATCCTCGTCGGCCACCAGGAAATGTTCGCCGTGCTGCGCTCCGATCCCGGTGGCCGCCCCGCTGGTCAGCACCACCGGCAGGGTCATGGCCATCGCTTCCAGCACCTTGTTCTGCACGCCGCGCGCGATATCCAGCGGCACAAGGGCGATATCGGACCCGGCCAGCCACGGCCGCACGTCCGGCACTTCACCCCAGACGCGGCTGCCGTTCCTGCCATCCAGAGCTTTCAGCGCAGCCGGTGGATTGCGTCCGACAACGTGGAAAGTCGCTTGCGGCACTTGCGCCCGGATCAACGGCATCAGCCGCTCGATCACCCGCGTTGCGGCAGCGATGTTGGGGGCATAGTCCATCTGCCCGGTGAAGATCAGACGCGGTGCCGGCAGACTGCTCAGGCGCGGCTCTGGCCTTACCACAGCCAGATCGAAGCCGGCGCTGTCGATCCCATTGCGCAGCGCCAGCACATCGTGCTCCGCCCGCTCCGCTGCCGGAAGGCGCGATGCGAACAACGCAGCTTCCTCGTCCGAAACGAACAGGCTGCAATCGGCGCGGCGCGACAGGCGCAGTTCCTCGGCCCGCAGCAGGCGGCCTTCGCGCCCGTCGATCCAGGCGCGCGGACCCTGGCCGCTGGCGGCATAGGCCTCGAACTTGGCCGAATCGACATCGACGAAGTCGAGCACCACCCGCCCCCGGTAGCTATCCGGGACATACTGCCCCATCTGGCCGGAAAAGACATAGACTGCGGCAATCGGCCGCTCGGCCAGCACTTTGGCCACATAGGCGGCCAGACGCGAATCGTGAAAAGCGGTCAGGCTGACCGGCTGGCCGCGCAGCAGGGCTTCGGCCCCGGCCAGCGCCAGCGGCTTGCTGCGCCAGACCAGGCAATGGCTGGCGGCCAGCCCGGCCAGAACCGGCTCTTGCGCCAGATCGGCTTCGCCCTCGGCAAAGGTGGCGACATGAACCGGGCCAAGGCTGGCCAGGTGGCGCAGGATATGGCTGGAGCGGATCTTGTCCCCCCGGTCCGGCGGAAACGGCATCCGGTGGGCCAGGAACAACACTTCATCGCTCACGCCAGCCCCCGCGCGATAGGCGGTCCGATCCGGTTGGCGATGGCCAGCGGCAGGCGCTTCCACAAGGCGATCTTGGCGGCATGGCTGGCGCTGGTCGGATCGGCATCGCGCGGCGGCGCGCCGGGTGCGGTCCATCCGGCATAGGCCAGTGGCTGGCCTGCAAAGCCCCAGTTCTTCTTGAAATCGGCCGGGCCGCTGCCGGTCTTCGATCGGCCGAAATCGAACCTGTCGCAGCCGCGCCTGCGGGCGTGGAGCATCAGTTCGTAATACATCCGGTCATTGGCCCGCAGCCGCCGGGCATCCCAGGTGCCGCCGCCCCAATAGGGCATGACCGCGCCCTTGTGATAAAGCGAAAGGACCGAGGCAACCGGCTGGCCCTGATAGCGCACGGTCAGGATGTCGGCCGCCTCGCCAAATCCGTCCAGCACCGCATCGAACAGCGCGCGCGGGAACACCGGGGTGCCAAGGTTGCGAACGCTTTCGGCATAGACCGCGTAATGCGCCTGCCGGTCAGCCTCGTCCCGGCCGACGCACACGAAGAGCTCGCTCGCCAGCCCCTTGCGCACCTCGGCGCGCTGCTTGCGCGGGATCCAGGTCAGCTGGGCTTCGTCATCCCCGGCCAGCGGCGCGGCAAAGCCAAGGTGGGAATTGGTCCGGACCGTCCAGCCATCGCGCGCTTCGGGCAGATCGCCGCCGCGCAGCTCGATCGCCGGGCAGGACCGGCGCAGCGCCAGTTCCTCGGCCGCTGCGATCAAGGCATCGGCCGCGCGGCGATCCTGCGCCAGAACCCCGCCGCCAACCGCAAAACCGGTCGATACCAGCACCCGCCCGAACAGCGGGGAATGGGCTTCGGTCAGCGGCAGAAAACCGGCCAGGTTGCCGGCGCATTCCGCAACCAGCGCCAGCGCGCGGTTGCCGGTGCCGCGCGCGGTGGCCAGCAGCCAGGCGGGGCGGTGAAAGGCGGTGCCTTCGGGATGATCGGCCACATAGCCTTCGAGCCTTGCCACTTCGCCCGGATCGCGCAGATCGGCGAGCCGCAGCACCACACCGGCAGGTCGGAACGGCGCGTTCACGCGGCCAGCTCCACCGCCAGCGCAGCCTCGCGATGCGCCAGCAGGTCCATCCGGCCCCAGGCGAACTCGCCCACCAGCTGGCGCAGCTTGTCGGCCATGCCATCAAGGTTGGTATAATGGCGGACCCTGGATCGCAGCGGCGCATCGGGAACGCGCGGCTGTTGGGGATCAATTTCCCACGGGTGGAAATAGAACACCGCCGGGCGGCCGTCGACGCGGTTGACCTGGCGGATCGCCCAGCGTGAAAAGGCATAAGGCAGCACCCGAAAGAACCCGCCCCCGCCCGCCGCCAGCCGCTTTCCGGCGAAATGCGCGGTGGTAACCGGGATCTCGATCAGGTCGCTCCACGGCAGCGGTTTGAACGCAAACCGCGGAGCCTCGCGCCAGCCATAATGATCGTGCGTGATCGGGGCGACGGACGAGGAATATTCAAACCCCTGCGCGGCCAGCGCCATATAGGCCCAGGGAGTGCGCTGATCGATCGAGAAGCTGGGCGCGCGGTAACCGGTGATGCGCTGGCCAGAGGCATCCTCCAGAACCTTGCGGCTGCGCTCCAGATCGGCGGTAAAGCTGGCCTTGTCGAACCGGAACACCCGTTCGTGATCCCAGCCGTGGCTGGCCAGTTCGTGCCCCTGTTCAACGATCCGCCGCATCAGCGCGGGATGGCGTTCGGCCACCCAGCCCAGGGTAAAGAAGGTCGCCTTGACGTCGGCTTCGGCAAACATCGCCAGGATCAGGTCGCAATTGCGCTCGACCCGGTCTGCCAGCGAATCCCAACTTTCCCGGTCGATCACCCCTTCGAAGGCACCGACCTGGAACCAGTCCTCGACATCGACCGAAAGCCCGTTGATAATCGGGGGATGCGCCACGGCGGCCTGCTCCTTCGGCCTGCTCAGGCCGCGACGCGGCTGGCGTCGTCGGCCTCGATCCACTCGATCAACATGGTCAGAGTCTGGCGGATGGTCCGCTCCTGCTCCAGCATCTTGGTTTCGAGCGCGGCCAGCTTGCCTTCCAGCGCGGCAAGGGCTGCCGACTGGTCCGGCGCGGCGGCCTGCACCGGGGCGGCCTCGCGCTCGTTGGCCAGTTCGATCACGGCCTGCTGCAACTCGGCGATCTGGGCATCGCGATCAGCCAGCAGCGCCTGCAGCTGCGCCATGGCGACCGCATCGACAGGTGCCTGCGGTGTCGCGTCGGTGGGCACCTGGGGTGCCGCTTGTGAGACTGCGGGGACCGGTTCAGGCTTCGCGATCTTCTTCAATTGCAGGGTGCCGTCCAGCTCCAGCTCCTCGAGCACCTGGCTCAGCATCGCGCCGTCGATCCGGCTGCGCTGTTCCACCGCACCAAGCAGCATCAGCCGGTTGCAGATCTGGTTGATCCGCCGCGGCACGCCGCCCGAAGCCTCGTAAAGCTCTGTAAAGACACGCTGATCGAACTTGGGATTGCCGGTCCAGCCGACGCATTTCAGGCGGTGCTCGATATAGGGCTGAACTTCGCCCAGCTCCATCGCCTCGAGGTGGTGCGCCGCGATGACCCGCTGGCGCAGCTGCTCAAGCTGCGGATGATCCTGAATCGTATCGCGAAATTCCGGCTGACCAAGCAGCAGTGTCTGCAACAGCGGGTGCGCGCCAAGCTGGAAATTGGACAGCATCCGCAGCTCTTCCAGCGCGTCGATCCCCAGGTTCTGGCTCTCGTCCACCACCAACAGGCAGCGCCGGCCGGAGCGGGCCTCGTCATGCAGAAACGCCTCGATCGCTCCCAGGGCACTGGCCTTGTCATGCCCCTCCACGATGAGTCCGAAAGCCTGGGCGACGACATGGACCAGTTCCTCGCCATCAAGCGCGCTGGTGACGATCTGCGCGGCCGTAAGCCGGGCCGGGTCGATTGTCGCCATCAGGTGCGCCACCAGCGTGGATTTGCCCGCGCCAACCTCGCCCGTGATCACCACGAAGCCTTCGCCCTGCGCCAGTCCATAA
>JBKBSV010000125.1:0-4640 GCA_046291115.1 Novosphingobium sp.
AAGCCTTCGGTCTCGAACACTTCCTGGAACAGGTCCTTGAAGCGGCCGTCATAGGCCTTGAGGATGGTGTTCTTGGTGCTGAGATACACCGGCCAGCCCAGCCCCAAGCCATAGTTGAAGCTGGCGCGGGCGAAATCGCGGATCGAATCGTCCAGATTGTACATCGCCATGGCGACGCCGGAGCTGGGGAACTTGAACACTTCCAAATCGATCGTCTGGCCATCGTCCCCGTCGAACACCAGGCGCAGCGTGCCGGGGCCGGGGATCAGGGTGTCGGTGGCGCGATACTGATCGCCAAAGGCGTGGCGGCCGACCACGATCGGATCGGTCCAGCCGGGGATCAGGCGGGGAACGTTCTGCATCACGATCGGTTCGCGGAACACGACACCGCCCAGGATGTTGCGGATTGTGCCGTTGGGCGATTTCCACATCTTCTTGAGGCCGAATTCTGCGACGCGGGCTTCGTCGGGAGTGATCGTCGCGCATTTCACGGCAACGCCGAATTCCCTCGTGGCATTGGCAGCATCGACCGTGATCTTGTCGTTGGTTTCATCGCGCTTTTCGATCGAAAGATCATAATATTTCAGATCGATGTCGAGATAGGGCAGGATCAGGCGTTCACGGATCCACTGCCAGATGATGCGGGTCATCTCATCGCCGTCCATTTCGACGACGGGGTTTTTCACCTTGATCTTGGCCATTGCGCTTGACGCTCCACGGGGTATTGAAACGCGCCTCCCTTAGCAGAGCCGCGTTTGGGTGCAAGTAAGGGCTGGACGGCACGCGCACAGGGCCTTAATCGTCCGGTTAAACACCGTGTCGAGAGGAGCACACCCAATGAGCGAAGCCGCTGAAGTTCTGACCGAAGTGCAGGACGGAGTCCTGATCGTCACCATGAACCGGCCCGAAGCCAAGAACGCGATGAACAAGGCCCAGGCCGAAGGGATCAGCGCGGCGATGGACCGGCTGGAAGCGGAGAGCGATCTGCGCTGCGCGGTGCTGACCGGGGCTGGCGGCACCTTTTGTTCGGGCATGGACCTCAAGGGCTTCCTGCGCGGCGAACGGCCCAGCATCGAAGGGCGCGGGTTCGGCGGTCTGACCGAATGGACGCCGTCCAAGCCGGTGATCGCCGCGATCGATGGCTATGCCCTGGCCGGCGGGATGGAACTGGCAATGAGCTGCGATCTGATCGTCTGCAATTCCGGCGCCAAATTTGGCATTCCCGAAGCCAAACGCGGCCTCGCCGCTGCGGCCGGCGGCCTGATCAAGCTGCCGCGCCAGATCCCGCCCCGGATCGCGATGGAACTGGCGCTGACCGGCGATTTCATCGATGCCAAGCGCGCCTATGAACTGGGCTTCGTCAACCGCATCGTCGATGGTCCGGCGCTGGCCGGTGCGCTGGAACTGGCCAAGGTGGTTGCTGCCAACGGTCCGTTGGCGCTGATCGCTTCGAAGGCCGTGATTCGCCAGTCGCATACCTGGAGCGATGATGAAATGTGGCAGAAGCAGGCCGGGATCGTCATGCCGGTCTTCGCCAGTGAAGATGCCCGCGAAGGCGCCGCTGCCTTTGCCGAAAAGCGCAAGCCCAACTGGCAGGGCAAGTAAGCCCCAAGGTCAGGTCCGAAAACGAAAAAGGCCCCGGTAAACCGGGGCCTTTTCAGCGAATGGTGGGCGTAGCAAGGATTGAACTTGCGACCCCTACGATGTCAACATAGTGCTCTACCACTGAGCTATACGCCCGCACCATTCAGCTGCCGAGCGGGCAGACCCGCAGGACAGGAGAGCGCCATTAGCGAGGCTCCCGGGGATTCGCAAGTCGTTAGATGGCTGCCGGTCGCCTAAATGCTTGCCTGGGCCTGCTGGCCGAAGATCCGTTCCACTTCCAGCACCAGGTCGCGCAGGTGGAACGGCTTGGACAGGACCTTGGCCTGCGGTGCCTCGCGGCTGGCCTTGAGCGTCACTGCAGCAAAGCCGGTGATGAACATCACCTTGGTCGCGGGGCTGACTTCGGCACAGCGCTGGGCCAGCTCGATCCCGTCCATTTCCGGCATGACAATATCGGACAGCAGCAGGTCGAAATGCTGATCCGTCAGCAACGGAAGCGCGGCCGTGCCGCGATCGACTGCCACCACCTCATACCCGGCATTCTCCAGCGCTCGCGCCAGATAGGCGCGCATGGCTTCTTCGTCTTCGGCAAGGAGGATGCGGATCATCGCTGGGCCTGTTCCTGTTCAATCTTATGGAATCGGACGCGCCGTCCGATCGGATGGCAGAGCATACACCCGTCCGGGTTAACAATCCGCCTTGAAAAAATGCATTGACCAGCTTTGACACAGCCCGTCCGTCGGGCCAGCGTGTCAACATGACCGGCAAGGACGACATCGCAGGCGATTCGCGGCCGGTCGGTGGTGGATCGATCCCCGGCAGCGGCGGTGTACCGGCCTTCGCCCTGACCCTGCCGCAACCGTCCGCTCTGCCGGTGCTGATCGCGGTGCCCCATGCCGGGCGCCATTACCCCGACAATCTCCTGGAGCGGATGCGCAATCCCGGTTTCGCCGCGCTCAAGCTGGAAGACCGTTATGCCGACCTGCTTGGCGAAGCTGTGGCCAGGGCCACTGGAGCAGCCCTGCTGGTGGCCCATGCGCCGCGGGCGATGATCGATCTCAACCGCGGCCGCGATGATGTTGATTGGGACATGTTCCGGCGCGCCCGTTCGGCCCGGATCGGCAGTTATACCCCCGGGCTGCGCGCCCGCGCCGGCCTTGGGTTGATTCCGCGCCGTTTGCCGGGCCTGGGCGAACTGTGGAAGCAGCGCCATCACGAGGACGAGCTGGATGACCGGATCGCGGCGATCCACGATCCCTATCATCAAGCGCTTGGCAAGGCTTTGCTGACGCTGCGCGAGCGCTGGGGGGCGGCCCTGCTGATCGATCTGCATTCGATGCCGCCACTGGCCGGGCGGGATGCGGCAAAGGGGGCGCAGTTCGTGCTGGGCGATCGCTTCGGCGCGTCGTGTCACGGGGCGCTGGTGGCCAGTTGCTTTGGTTATTTCGCACAGGTTCGCTGCACTGCAGCGCACAACCGGCCCTATGCCGGCGGCTATGTACTGGAACGGCACGCTGCGCCGGCTGCGGGCATTCATGCCCTGCAATTGGAAATCGACCGGTCCTGTTATCTTGATTCGCAGTTGGCCGAGCCGGGGCCGGGAATCGGATTGATGATCGAACTGCTTGCCGGGCTCGTCCGGCGATTGGCCGGGGAAGTGGCGGAGCTGGGCCAGACCGCCAGCGGGCAGAACTGGGCGGCGGCCGCCGAATAAGCTAAAAAAACCACCTCGTACACGAAGGCACGAGGTGGCCAAGGTTCAGGGAGGAGGTGCGCTTGCACGCACCGAGCTCCGCCGGACCATGAGGGAAGCCCGACAGAACAGACGGAAAGATAAGCCTGATGCCCCGCGGTGGCAAGGGGGCGCGCCATGCATACGAATGAAGTGCCGGCCGGCGCGGGTTTCATCCAGGCCGGCGCGAGTTTTATCCAGGCCGGCGCGGCAGGCGCCGATCAGACAGCCGGAACCGGACCCTTGCCGAGCTGGACCTGGCGGCCGAAGATCTCGCTCATCAGTTCAAGGCTGAACAGGTGGGCGAAGATCAGGGCGAGCATGCCGCTCTGGTTCATGCTGCGCAGCACGTCGCCGCGCAGGTCACGCAGCTTTTCCTGATCGACCATCTTGAAGCCGCGATAGACGAACGGCTGATCGTTACCCTGCTGCTGGATCGAGACTTCGCCGTCCATCAGCAGGTCGTGCTTGACCAGTTCATCCATGAAGGCCTGGGTGCGCATCCCGGCTTCTTCGAAATTGCGGCAGAATTCGAGCGTCTGCTTGCAGGCCGCGCTTGGTTCTTCGCCGTCGAACAGCGCCGCACCATCGTCGAATTCGCCCAGCAGGTCGCTGGTTGGGTCAAAGCACAGCGAGAGGTCTTCGGTTGCCGGGTTCAACTTGGCCAGCATGAAGGGATAGCGGCGGGCATAGGCCGGAACATAGACCGGCTCGGTCAGCTTGCCATCGGCATCGAAGAACACGTTCACGCCTTCGTTCAGGCCGAACAGCGCCAACGGCACCGGCTTGTCCGCGACCGAGAAGATGATCGGGAAGTGGCGCGAGGCGTGGACGAATTCCTCAGCCGTCAGCGGAATGGCGTGCTGGCCAACCATCCAGGTGGCGTTTTCGGTGGTGCGGCTCTTCCAGGCGCCGTGATCGCGGCTGTTGAGCGGCATCAGGTCCTTGTAGAACAGCGGCAGGTTGGCTTGCGGCGCGCTGGCCATGATCTTCTCTCCGAACTGGTTTGCTGTACCCGGCAGGGGCCACCCCAAATCCGGCACGAGAGCGGGCCTTTAGGCGGTTGCGGGCGGCTGTGCAAGGAGCTTGCCGGGATTGAACAACCCCTGGGGATCAAGCGCGGCCTTGACCTTGCGCAGCAGGGCGAGGGCGACTGGATCGGCCAGGCGGGCCAGTTCGGCCGCTTTCATCTGGCCGATGCCATGTTCAGCCGAAATCGTCCCGTTCCAGCGGGTGACCAGGTCATGCACCTGGCGGCTGATGGCCTTGCCATCGCCATTTTCCCAGCTTTGTCGGTCGACCC
>JBKBSV010000021.1:0-26888 GCA_046291115.1 Novosphingobium sp.
TCAAGCTGTTTCTCGGCTCGTTCCGCAACCACCAGGGCTTTCATGAGGATGTGACCGTCGGCATCGGCCAGCGCCTGTTTGCAGAAATGCAGCCGCAATGGTTGCGAATCGGCGGCTACTGGTATCCGCGTGGCGGCATCCCGATCGACGTCTTTTGGCAGAGCGGCCCGGTCCCGGCCGGGCTGTGGGTGCCGGACCAAGGCGTGGCCGGCTATCGCGGGCGCGGCTGAAAGGCCACAGTGGCAGTGTAATTTTTCTGTCATACTGTAATTGCCGTTTCATGCGGCAAGGCAATCGATTAGCGCGCGGCGGATTCCAACCCCTTGATGCAAGGACCGTTCGCGATGCGTCTCTCCATTGCTTTCCGCACTACTGCCGCTACTTTCGCCTGCGCCGCTGCCCTGGCCGGTGCTGCTCCCGCCTTTGCCCAGGCCGCCACGGACGACGAAGGGCTGGGCGAGATTATCGTCACGGCCCAGCGCCGGGCCGAAAACCAGCAGGACGTCCCGGTTTCGATTGCCACGCTGCAGGGTGATACCCTGGCCACGATCAGCGGTTCGGGCGCGGACATCCGGGCCCTGTCGGGCCGGGTGCCCAGCCTCAACATCGAAAGCTCGTTCGGCCGCACCTTCCCGCGCTTCTACATTCGCGGACTGGGCAACACCGATTTCGATCTCAACGCCTCGCAGCCGGTCAGCCTGGTCTATGACGACGTTGTGCTGGAAAACCCGGTGCTGAAGGGCTTTCCGGTGTTCGACCTTGACCGTGTTGAAGTGCTGCGCGGTCCGCAGGGCACCCTGTTCGGCCGCAACACCCCGGCCGGGATTGTCAAGTTCGACACTGTCCGTCCTGATGCGGCCGGCAAGAACTATGTCCGCATCGGCGCCGGCAGCTATGGCACGATCAATGCCGAGGCCGGGGTTGGCACGGGCGATGCAGATTCGGCCCTGTCGGCCCGGGTCTCGATGCTCTACCAGCACCGCGACAACTGGGTCGACAATCTCGATCTGCCGGGCACCAAGAACCTAGAAGGCTTCGATGATTTCGCCGCCCGCATCCAGGTCCAGGGCAAGCCCAGCGACCAGCTGACCCTGCGCGCGACCTTCCAGGCTCGCCTGTTCGAAGGTTCGGCCCGCGTGTTCCGTGCCAATGCCTTTGCCACCGGCAGCAACAAGCTGATCGGTCTGGGCGGTCCGGCCACCGAGTTTGACCGCAAGGTGACCCGCGCTGACGGCCTCAACTTCCAGAAGCTGACCAACATCAACAGCGCGTTCACCGCGGAATACGATGCCGGTCCGGTCACCATCACGTCGGTCACCAGCTACTGGTATGGCAATCTGAAGAGCCGCGGCGATATCGACGGCGGTTTCGGCAATGCCTTTGCGCCCACCATGGGGCCGGGCTTCATCCCGTTCTCGGCCCAGTCGCGCGACGATGTGCCCAGCCTTGACCAGTTTACCCAGGAATTGCGGCTCGCCTCGAACAACACCGGCGGTCTGGGCTATCAGCTGGGCGTATTCTACTTCCGCGAAAAGCTGGACATCACCAGCTATGACTATGGCAGCCCGACTGACTGGAGCCCGGCTGCAATCGCCGCGCAGCGTCAGGACAGCGAGGCGCTGGGCGTGTTCGGCTCGGTCAACTACGCGTTTGAAAGCGGCCTCAAGCTGCAGGCCGGCGCGCGCTATAACCATGACAAGCGCACGCTGGTTGCTTCGCGGCCATTCGATATCCGTCCGGGCTTCCTCGGCTTTGGCGGCCCGGTCGCACCGCAGACGGCCCAGGTCGGTGATGACGTGCTGACCTGGGACCTCTCGGCCAGCTATCCGATGGCTGAAGATGTCAACATCTTCGCCCGTGTGGCCAAGGGCTATCGCGCGCCGTCGATCCAGGGCCGTCTCGCATTCGGCCGGACGCTGTCGATCGCCGACAGCGAATCGACGATGAGCTACGAGGCCGGGATCAAGTCGATGTTTGCTGGCGGCAAGGCCCGCTTCAACCTGACCGGGTTCTACTTCCGCACCGATGACATGCAGCTGACCGCGGTTGGCGGCGTGTCCAACTTCACCACCCTGCTCAATGCCGACCGGGTGGACGGTTACGGGTTCGAAGCGGAATTCGAAGCCCGTCCGGTCAAGGGCCTGACCCTGACCGCCGGCGTCTCGTACAACCACAACGAGATCAAGGATCCGAACCTCTATGTCGCAGGCTGCGGCGCGCCGTGCACCGTGACCGATCCGGTCCGCGTCGGCAGCCCGGGGATCTTCTCGATCAACGGCAACCAGCTGCCGCAGAGCCCGCGCTGGATCGCCAACTGGACGGCCGGCTATGCCGCGCCGGTCGGCGATGGCGAGGTCTATGTCTTTACCGACTGGGCCTATCGTTCGAAAGTGCAGTTCTTCCTGTATGAGTCGGTTGAATTCAGCGACGACAACCTGCTCGAAGGCGGTCTGCGGATCGGTTACCGCACCGGCAAATTCGATATCGCGGCCTTTGCCCGCAACATCACCAACGATGTGTCGGCCGTGTCGGGTATCGACTTCAACAACCTGACCGCGATGGTCAACGAACCGCGCATCATCGGCGTCGAAGTCGGCATCAAGTTCTGATCCCGGCGCTCATCGCCTGATGCACATCATCGCCTGATGTACATCATCGCCTGGTGCACAAGGCCCCGTCGGAGCGATCCGGCGGGGCTTTTCGCGTCAGGTCTTCACGATCAGGTCTTCACGATCAGGTCTTCAGGATCAAGTCTTCAGGATCGCCAGCAGGGCATCGACATCGGCTTCGTCCTGATAGAGCCCGAAGCCGATCCGCAGCACATCCTCGCGCAGGTCGGTAACGACGCCTTGCGCGGCCAGCGCGGCATAAAGCGCAGGGGCATCCGGCCCCTTGAGGGCGAGGAACCGGGCCTTCCCGTCTGAGGCAAGCGTCAGCCCGGGCAGCGGATCGGCGGCCAGGAACCGGGCCTTCAGCGCGTCGCAGTGGGCCGAGATCGCCGCCGTATCCAGCCCCTGCGCGTCCAGCATCCGCCGCACCGCGTTGAAGCGGTAGATGCCGCCGGGATCGAAGGTGCTGCCCAGGAACCGTCGTCCGTCGGGAGCATAGCCGACCCCGCCCTGCCGCGCGGCCAGATCGTCGAAGGCGGCATACCAGCCGGTCACTTCCGGGCGCGGGCCAAAGCCCGGCGGGGCATGGAGGAAGCAGACTCCTTCGCCGGCCATGGCGTACTTGTACCCGCCGGCGAGGTAGAACACCCGGTCGGCCAGGGCAGACAGGTCGGTCGGCGTGGCCATGAAGCCGTGGTAGCCGTCGATCACGACCCACGGGCCTTGGGGCCGGGCGAGGGCGGCCAGCTGTTCGATCCCCGCCAGCACGCGGCCGGTGTTGAATTGGACCTGGCTGGCAAAGATCAGGTCGAACCGGCCTTCGGCTGCTGTTTCGACAAGCTGGTCCAGCGGCACGGTGATGAGGTCGATCCGCCCGGCCTCGGCCCAGCGCAGCGACTGGCGGCGGAACGAATGGAACTCCCCGTCGCTGGCCAGCACGCGCGGGCGCTCCATCGGCAGGGCCGATAGCAGCCGCAGCAGGAAATCGTGGGTGTTGGGCGAAAAGGCGATGCTGGCCGGATCGGGCAGGGCCAGTTCGCCAGCGATATGGCGCTGGGCCTCGGGGATGACCTCGCCGAAGACCTTGTCCCACTTGTGGTCGGCCAGCTCGGCGGCGTCCTGCCATGCGGCCATGTGCCCGTCGAAGCTGGCATCGGGCCACAGGTGGTGGCTGTGCGCGGCAAAGTGCAGCCGTCCGGGCGCGGCTGAGAGGGAACGGCTGAACAGGCGCTTGAAACTCACCGGCCAAGCCTCACAGTGCTGTCCGCAGCGACCACAACTCGGGAAAGGCGCGCTTGCCCAGCGTGGAGTGGAGATAGGCCGCGCCCGCCGTGCCTCCGGTCCCGCGCTTGCCGCCGATCACCCGCTCTACCGTGACCATGTGCTTGTGGCGCCAGGTCGCCATGGCATCGTCGATGTCGACCAGTTTCTCGGCCAGTTGGTACAGCTCCCAATAGCGCGCGGTATCGCGGTAGACTTCCAGAAAGGCAGCCTCGACCGCCGGGTGCGGCGCATAGGCCTGGGTCACGTCGCGCTCCAGCACTGCGGCGGGAATGGCCAGGCCAGCCCGAGCCGCAGCGGCGATGGCGGCATCCCACAGGCTGGGCGCGGCCAGCGCCGCTGCCATTGCCGCGCGTGCTTCGGGCCGGTCATCCTGATAGGCCAGGAACCGCGGATCCTTCAGCCCGAGCATGTATTCGACCGTGCGGAACTGGTCGGACTGGAACCCGCTTGCGGGGCCGAGGCTGTCGCGGAAACGGGTGTAATCGCTGGGGGTCATGGTGGCGAGCACGTCCCAGCTCAGCGTCATCACCGCCTGGATCCGGCTGACCCGCGCCAGCGCCTTGTAGGCCGGAACCAGCGCATCGGCGGCGATCTGGCCAAGCGCGAGCCGCAGCTCGCGGACCATCTGCTTCAGCCACAGTTCCTTGGTCTGGTGGATGACGATGAACAGCATCTCGTCATCGCAATCAGACTGCGGGTGCTGGCAGGCCAGCAGCGCCTCCAGATCAAGGTAGCGGGCGTAGGTCATGGTCCTGGTCATGGACCGGACCATTGACCCAACCGGTTACGATTGCAACCGCTTAGCGGGTGCCAAGCCCGCGTGCGATAATGCCCCGCAGGATTTCCCGCGTGCCGCCGCGCAGGGACCAGCTTGGGGCATTGTGGACGATGTTGGCCAGCACCCCGGCATAGGCTGCTGCGGTGCGCGGATCGGGTTCGGCATCGACCAGCTGGCGGGCGAAATCAGGCAGGGTCTGTTCCCACACCGCGCCGATGTCCTTGACGATCGCGGCCTGAAGGCCCGCGTCCTGGTGGTTTTGCAGCATCGCCGCGACCGAGCGCGACAATCGCCGCAGCACGGCGAGCTGGGCGGTCAGGCGGCCGATGGTGGCCATTGCCGCATCGTCCTCGCGCCCGTTCAGGACGTTGATCAGCTGGTACATCAGCTCGATCGACGAGAGGAACCGTTCCGGTCCAGAGCGTTCGAAGGCCAGTTCGCTCATCACCTGGTTCCAGCCATCGCCTTCACGGCCAAGCAGGTTCTTGGCGGGGACGATGGCATCCTCGAAATGCATTTCGTTGAAGTGATGCTGGCCAGCCAGGTCAATGATCGGGCGGATCGTCAGGCCCGGCGTTTCCTTGAGGTTGACCAGCAGCTGGCTGGTGCCCTGGTGCCGGTCGGCCGGGGTGCCGCTGGTCCGGCAGAACAGGATCACATAATCCGCCTCGTGCGCGAAGCTGGTCCAGACCTTGGTGCCGGTGACGCGGTAGACATCGCCATCCTTCACCGCCCTGGTCCGGGTCGCGGCCAGGTCTGATCCGGAATCCGGCTCGCTCATGCCGATGCCAAAGGCCAGTTCGCCCGCGGCGATGCGCGGCAGCAGGGTTTCCTTTTGCTCGTCGGTGCCGAACTTGATGATTGAAGGGCCGGATTGCCGGTCGGCAATCCAGTGCGCGCCGACCGGGGCGCCCCAGGCCAGCGATTCCTCAACCACGACATAGCGTTCATAGGCGCTGCGCTCGTGCCCGCCGTATTGCTTCGGCCAGGTCATGCCAAGATAGCCGGCCTTGCCCATTTCCAGGCTGAACTGACGGTCGAACCCATACCAGTTATCGCTGCGCTGGCGCGGGGTGCGGTGGCCCAGGTGCTGGTCCAGAAACGCGCGAAACTCGGCACGCAGAGCCAGAACTTCGTCGCTGTCCAGCGGCGGGGCGGGGAAGGGAATCGCGCTCATAGCTGTGTCACCATCGGCCAGAATCCATCGCCGCCGGCCGCCACTGCGGCCTTGCCCAGCAGCCTCGCCCAAAACACCTGGCCGCCAAATTCGTCGCGCCAGGTCCACAGCGAAGTGGTGTAAAGATGCAGGGCATGCTCGCGGGTAAAGCCGATTGCGCCGTGCATCTGGGTGGCAATCCCGGCGCCATTGCCGGCAGCCTCGCGGGCGCGCAGCGATCCGGCCGCCACGCCCAGCAGGTCGCCGCGCTCCAGCGCTTCTGCGGCAAGGCCGGCGGCGGCGGTGGCGCAGGCCAGTTCCCCGGCCAGCTTGGCCAGTTCATGTTGCACGACCTGGTTCTTCTGCAGCGGCTTGCCGAACTGCACGCGGGTGGCGGTATGGCTGAGCGTCAGGTCCAGCGCGGTTTCCAACGCGCCGGCGATCTGGTGCGCGCGCAGCGTCGCGCCTTCGGCCAGCGGGCAATGCGGCAGCGGCGCCTGGGCATCCATTTTCCACGCGATCTCCAGCGCCGGGCGCGGGTGGAAATTGACGGCCGAGCCGGCCTCGGCCAGCGACCAGCCGGTGCGCGGCACGCGGTAGAGGGTATCGCCCACCGCCAGCGCCAGGCACGAGAGGTGTTCGCCCCAGGCAACGCGCTCGACCCGCCCTTTGAGCATGCCGTTCTCGACCGTCAGCTGATCGGCGCGGGCCAGCCCGGCGGCGCCATCGGCCAGCGGCAGCCCGGCCTTGGCCAGCAGGCGGTTGGCGCCCATGGTTTCGGCCACCGGCAGCGGCACAGCCAGTTTGCCGAGCAGGATCAGCGCTTCGCCCTGTTCAGCGGCAGACAGGCCGAATCCGCCCTGGTCTTCGCCCAGCAGGGCCAGCGGCAGGCCCATTTCCGCAACTTCGGCCCACAGCGATTCCAGCCACTGGCCGCCGCGCGCCTGCGCTTGCGCCGCATCGTCGAGCGACCGCTCGAACAGGCGCTGGATCATCTCTGCAAGCATGTGTGCTGCTCGCTCCCTTGCGATAATGGCGGCGGCTGCAGGGCTCGACCCCCCTGGTTGGCGGATGCCGACAACTTGTGGCTGTGCCACGGGCCCGGCGGATCGAAACTGAGCACGCTCCTCGTTGTCAAATTCTGGTGCCGGCTACAGGATTCGAACCCGTGGCCCCCTGATTACAAATCAGGTGCTCTACCAACTGAGCTAAGCCGGCAACGTGGCCTTATGTGCAGGCGTCCTTAGTCCTATCGGGCGCCAAAGGTCCACCCCTCTGTGCGGGCAATTTCCGCAGTCAAGCCGGCGGGCTGCCACAGCGCGGGGTCGCGGGCCGCACCGCGCAGCCAGGCGGCGGTGATCAGCGCGTCGCTGGCGTGATCGGCAATCGGGCCGCTCCCGCCCAGCGGCGCGCAGCCCAGCGCGATCAGGGCGGTATCCAGTTCGCCATGGTCGCGGATCTTGCTTTTGGCCGCGCTGCGCCCGGCCGCCATGGCGGCAATGGTGGTATAGATTTCCACCACGAGCGAACCGCTCTCAGGCAGGGGATCGACCGGCCAGACCGGCAGGCGGCCAGCCAGCCGGTGCAGCAGCCGCATGCCCGACAGGCTGGACTTGCCGACCTGCGCCGCGCCGACCAGGTTGAAATTGGAATAAGGTTTGCACCCCATTGCTTCCTGCGCGCGCTCGGTTACGCGAAACCGGCCCCTTCCGCCCCCGAACCGGTCCCCCTCGCGCCCGCCGTGCCGCCGGAAATGGCGGGCAACTTCGGGGTGATCGACAAAGCTGGCAACGGACAAGTGCGGATCGCCCGCGCAGATCGCATCGATCCGCGCCCACAGCGCATGGGCGTCAGCCGGGCTGTCGTGCCAGCCGGGAAAGAACGCGCCGGCATCGGCATGGGCCAGGCTGATCCCCATATCGAAGCCAACCAGCGTGGCGTCCGGCAAGTCGTCCAGCAGCCAGTCCAGCACTTCCGGACGGGACCAGCGGTGGCCGGGGCGGACCAGCGCGGGCGCGGCCTCGCCCTCGCGCAGCAGGGCCACGGCAATGCCGCGATGCCGCTCGCCCGCCGCGCCCGACCAGTCGATCGCGGCGAAGTGGCGGAAGCGGTCCGGCCGATGGGGCGTGCTGGTCATGGCTGATCGCTTTCCTACACTGCGGTGTGCTGTCACACTTGCGGATTATCGCAAGGAATCAGCCATTTTTTTAGTTCCAGAACCCTGTGAACTTTGTCAGCTTCCGCGCTGGCAGCAGGCGGCCTTCGGGTCAGCCCTGACGCTCCTTGCGCTTCCTGTCCCACCATTCCAGCCGCTTCAGCACTTCGCGTTCAAACCCGCGGGGGGGTGGCTGGTAATAGGTTTGCGGGGCCATGCCGTCGGGCCAGTAATTGGCTCCGGAAAAGCCGTCTTCCGCTTCATGGTCGTAAGCGTAATCCTTGCCGTAGCCGATGTCCTGCATCAGCTTGGTCGGCGCGTTCAGGATGTGGGCGGGCGGAGAAAGGGTCCCGGTATCCTTGGCGCTTTTCCACGCCGCCTTCTGCGCCGCATAGGCCGCGTTCGATTTGGGGGCCGTGGCCAGGTACAGACAGGCCTGGACAATGGCGAGTTCCCCTTCAGGACTGCCGAGGAACTGGTAGGCGTCCTTGGCGGCCAGGCACTGGGTCAGCGCCTGCGGATCGGCCAGGCCGATGTCCTCGCTGGCAAAGCGGACCAGCCGGCGCAGCACGTAAAGCGGATCTTCGCCGGCGGTCAGCATCCGGGCGAGGTAGTACAGCGCGGCCTGCGGATCGGACCCGCGCAGCGCCTTGTGCAGCGCCGAAATCAGATTGTAGTGCCCATCGCGGTCCTTGTCATAGACCGCCACCCGCCGCTGAAGGAACTTGCCGAGCCCAGCCGGATCGAGCGGTTCGGTGATCTGCGCGTGGTACAGCGTTTCGGCCTGGTTGAGCAGGAACCGCCCATCGCCGTCGGCACTGGCGAGCAGGGCCTCGCGCGCTGCGGGCGTGAGCGGGAGCGGACCGGCCAGCGCCTCGGCCCGGGCCAGCAGGGTATCGAGCGCAGCCGCATCGAGCCGGTGCAGGATCAGCACCTGGGCGCGGGAGAGGAGCGCGGCATTGAGCGCGAAGCTGGGGTTCTCGGTCGTCGCGCCGACCAGCGTCACCGTGCCGCGTTCCACGAACGGCAGGAAACCGTCCTGCTGGGCGCGGTTGAAGCGGTGGATCTCGTCCACGAACAGCAAGGTGCGCTGCCCGGCCCTGGCGGCGGTTTCGGCCTCGGCAAAGGCCTTCTTCAGGTCGGCCACCCCGGAAAAGACCGCGCTGACCGACAGGAACCGCATGCCCACCGCATCGGCCAGCAGCCGCGCCGTGCTGGTCTTGCCGGTGCCCGGTGGGCCCCACAGGATCATGCTGGACAGCTTGCCCGCAGCAACCATCCGCCCGATCGCCCCTTGCGGGCCGGTCAGATGTTCCTGCCCGATCACGTCCGCCAGGCTGGTGGGGCGCAGCCGGTCGGCCAGCGGCGCCTCATCGGCCGGATTTTCCGGCGCGGCCGGGGAAAGATCGTGGGGAAACAGGCCGCTCATCTCCCTCTGTTAGACCGGGTCGGCGGCAATTGCATCGATTCGCGAATAGCCGTAGGCCGCAAACACAAGAATAATGCAGGAGAGCGGGTCATGAACAAGGTTGCGGCGGGCATTGTCCCCGCCAGCTTCTGGGTCATTGCCGGTGCAGGCATGATCTGGAATGCCATCGGCGGCATTATCTACACGTGGAGCAAGCTCGATCCCAGCGCGGCGCTGGCTAAGGCCAGTCCGGCGATGCAGGCCTATATCGCTACCATGCCGATCTGGGCCCACCTCGGCTGGTCGCTGGGCGTTTGGGGTTCGGTGGCCGGATCGGTGCTGATGCTGGTGCGGTCGCGATATGCCGTGCCGGCGTTCCTGGTTTCGCTGGTCGGCGCGATTGTCAGCTACGCGGCGCAAGCCATCGCCGCAGTCCTTGAACCGGCGCTGTCGATCTTCACCGTGCTGGTGATCGCGTTTTTGTGGCACTATGCGCGCCGCAGTGCCGTGCAGGGCCTGCTCGGCTAGGGTCAGGCCTTTGCCGCTGCCTTTTGCCGGATCAGGCGAATGTAGGTATCGGCCACGACCTGGTTGATCTGGTCCCACGAAAATTCGCGCGAGCGCAGTTCTCCGGCGGCTCCGTGTGCGGCGCGAAGATCAGCATCCTCCACGTAGCCGCGCAGCGCCTCGGCAAACTGGTGAACCGCGCCGGGACGGATCAGGCGGCCGGACTTGCCGTTATCGACCAGGTTCTGGCTGCCGGTGGCGATCGATGCCACCACCGGCAGACCGCAGGCCATGGCCTCCAGCGTCACGTTGCCAAAGGCTTCGGTTACCGAGGGGAAGAACAGCACATCCATCGAGGCTACTGCCATGCCAAGGTCGGTGCCGGACATGAAACCGGCGAACACCGCATCGGGCAGGCGCGCTTCCAGCCAGCCGCGGGCCGGGCCATCACCGACGATCAGCGTGCGGTGCCTGACCCCGCGGCGGCGCAGTTCGTCGATCGTGTCGGAGAAGACGTCGAGGCCCTTTTCCATCACCAGGCGGCTGTGAAAGCCGACCACGACCTCGTCGTCACCGATCCCCAGACTTCGTCGCCATTCAAGGCTGCGCAGTCCGGGATGGAACACGTCCCGGTCCACCCCGCGCGACCAGATATCGATGTCATAGTTCATCCGCTGATCGCGCAGGACCTGGGCAAAGCTCTCGGACGGGGCGACCAGCGCATCGCAGCGACGGTAGAACCGGCGCAGGATGGCCTCGATCACCGGCTCGAACCAGGCCATGTTGTAATAGCGAAAGTAGGTTTCGAACCGGGTGTGGACCGATGCCAGGACCGGCACCCCCTGCTTGCGCGCCCAGGTGACAGCACGGTGGCCGCTTACGTCGGGGGCGGAAACGTGGAGGATGTTCGGTTGGAACGCGGCCAGATCGCGTTTGATCCGGGCATTGATCCCGCTCGACATGCGGTACTCGCTGCGGGTCGGGATTGGCAGGGAAGGCAGACTGACCAGATCGCCGGTTGGCTCGAAGGCCGGCGTGTCGGTGGTCGGGGCATAGACCCGCACCTTTGCCCCCTGGCGCAGCAGATAGCCGACCAGGCGGTTCAGTGCCTGGTTCGCCCCGTCTCGGACGTAGTTATAGTTGCCCGAAAAGAGCGCGATCCGAAGGTCGGACGTTTCCATGCCGCCGTTCTAGGCCTGCCCGGGGGATCAGGCCAGTTCCTTCTTTCGGCTGGCCTTCTTGCGTTCGTGCGGATCAAGAATGGTCTTGCGCACGCGGATCGACTTGGGGGTCACTTCGACCATCTCGTCCTCGTCGATATAGGCGATGGCCTGTTCCAGCGTCATGATCTTCGGCGGGGTCAGACGGATCGCGTCGTCCTTGCCGGTCGAACGGAAGTTCGTCAGCTGCTTGGACTTCATCGGGTTGACTTCAAGGTCCTCCGGCTTGGCGTTCTCGCCGATGATCATGCCTTCATAGACCTTGTCCTGCGGCCGCACGAACAGGATGCCCCGGTCCTCAAGGCTGCCCAGCGCATAGGCTACCGCTTCGCCGGTGCAGTTGGAAATCAGCACGCCGTTGATCCGGCCCTCGATCTGGCCCTTGTGCGGGCCATACCTCTCGAACAGGCGGTTCATGATGCCGGTGCCGCGCGTGTCGGACAGGAACTCCCCATGATAGCCGATCAGGCCGCGGCTGGGTGCGCTGAAGGTCAGGCGGGTCTTGCCGCCGCCCGACGGGCGCATCTCCGTCAGCTCGGCCTTGCGGCGCTGCATCTTGTCGACCACCGTCGACGAATACTCCTCGTCAACATCGATCACGACGGTTTCATAAGGTTCGGTGCGTTGGCCGTTCTCTTCACGGAACAGCACCCGCGGGCGGCTGATACCCAGTTCAAAGCCTTCGCGGCGCATGGTCTCGATCAGCACGCCCAGCTGCAGTTCGCCGCGGCCGGCAACTTCGAAGCTGTCCTTGTCCTCGCTTTCGGTAACCCGGATCGCGACATTGGTTTCCGCTTCGCGCATCAGGCGGTCGCGGATCATGCGGCTCGTCACCTTGTCGCCTTCGCGCCCGGCAAAGGGGCTGTCATTCACGGCAAAGCGCATGGCCAGGGTGGGCGGATCGATCGGCTGGGCCTTGATCGGCACGGTCACTTCCGGCGCCGCAATGGTATTGGCAACAGTGGCCTTTTCCAGGCCAGCGAGGGCGATGATGTCGCCGGCTCTGGCTTCTTCCACCGGCACGCGGTCCAGCCCGTTGAAGCTCATCAGCTTGGAGGCGCGGCCTACTTCGATCACGTTGCCATCGGCATCGAGCGCGCGGATCGGATCGTTCACCCTGATCCGGCCCGACTGGACCCGGCCAGTCAGCACGCGGCCCATGAAATTGTCGCGGTCGAGCAGGGTCGCGAGGAAGGTGAACGGCCCGTCGACATCGAGATTGGGCGCAGGGACGTGATCGACGATCTTCTGGAACAGCGGCTCCAGGGTGCCCTCGCGGACATTTTCATCAGTGCTGGCATAGCCGCTGCGGCCCGAGGCATAGAGCACCGGGAAATCGCACTGCTCGTCGCTCGCATCGAGGTTGACGAACAGGTCGAACACTTCGTCGAGCACTTCCTGTGCTCGGCCATCGGGGCGGTCGATCTTGTTGACAACCACGATCGGGCGCAGGCCCAGGGCAAGCGCCTTGCCGGTGACGAACTTGGTCTGCGGCATGGCCCCTTCGGAGCTGTCGACCAGCAGGATCACGCCATCGACCATCGAGAGAATACGCTCGACCTCTCCGCCGAAGTCGGCGTGACCGGGGGTGTCGACGATATTGATGCGGGTGCCGTTCCATTCGACCGAAGTGCACTTGGCCAGAATGGTGATCCCGCGTTCCTTCTCGAGATCGTTCGAATCCATCGCCCGCTCCTCGATCCGCTGGTTTTCGCGGAAGGTGCCGGACTGGCGGAACAACTGGTCGACCAGCGTGGTCTTGCCGTGGTCGACGTGGGCGATGATCGCGATATTGCGCAGCGGCAGCGGGGCGGACATGAGTTTCTCTCAGTTTCAGGGAGGAATGGGATCGTGTTGCACCGCAACATTGCGCGCGCCCCTAGCCGAAGCGCGGGCAAAGGGCAAGCTGCACGACTTTTGCTTGCAGTTGGAGGGGGGCTGTGTTCCTGTTCACCCCATCGCGCCGCCGCGCGGGAAAGGATGGGGGCAAATGCTTGAATGGATGTTGATGCCGATCCGGCGCTATGCCGATTTCAAAGGCCGTTCGCGCCGGAAGGAGTTCTGGCTTTTTCAGTTGTTGAACTTCACCGTGTCTGTGGTGCTGTTCGGACCGTTCTATTACGCGTTGATCAGCAGCATGATGGCAACCGGCGGTATGGTCGAGCCCGGCAGCTATGAAGCGCCTGCTGCCGGGACGATGCAGTGGGCCGATCACCCGATCGCAGTTGGCCTTGCCGCTCTTGGGGCGCTATGGGCCCTGTTTGTGTTCATTCCGGGCCTTGCGGTCACGGTGCGCCGTTTGCACGATCGTGACATGAGCGGCTGGTGGTACCTTGGCATGGTCCTGGCCAGCTGGATCCCTCTTATCGGGCTGATTGTGGGCATCGCCTTTCTGGTGATCCTGTGCCTCGAAGGCACCCGGGGGCCAAACCGGTTCGGGGCCGATCCCAAGGGGGGCTCCTCGGCCGACGTATTTGCCTAAAGTTCCCGCAATGCCTGGGCTGGCTTCGCTCGCAACAGAGGGAGCGAAGCCGCCATGGCAAAGGCGATGACCAGGGCCAGCCCCAGGCCCAGCGTGGCAAGGACCACCGGCCAGTCGGGGAGCCAATCGAATTCGAACAGCTTGACCACCACCAGCCAGGCCGTTCCGATGCCGAGCGCCAGGGCAACGCCCGCCAGAACCACAGAAAGCAGAACATACTCAGCTACCTGCAGGAGCAGCAGTTGCCGGCGGCTGGCACCCAGCACACGCAGGATGACATTGTCATAGAGCCGGGCCGCGCGGGCCGCAGCAACCGCGCCGAGTAGCACTGCGATTCCGGCCAGCACCGCGACCGAGGCCGCCGACAGCACCGCCGCGCTGACCTGCCGCAGCAGGTCGCGCGCCTGGGTCAGTACTGTGCCGACCTCGATCACCGAACTGGTCGGATAGTCGCGCACCAGCGTGCGCAGCATCGGACCGCGCTGGCTGTCCTGCGGCAGATCGATCGTTGCGGCAAAATTGTGCGGGGCATCGCGGATCGCGTTGGGGCTGAACACCAGCACATAATTGAAGCCCAGCGAGTCCCAGTCGATCCGCCGGAACGAGGCGATCCGCGCGGTGCGTTCCACCCCCAGCAGCCCGATGGTGAGCTGATCGCCCAGCTTGAGATCGAGCGCTTCGGCCAGCCGCTGGTCGATCGATACCAGCGGTTCTCCGGTGTAACCCGTGGGCCACCATTCGCCTTCGGTCACGACGTTGCCTTCCGGAATGCCCTCGGAATAGGTCAGGCCGCGTTCGCCGCGCAGCGGCCAGGCGTTTTCGGGAATGCTCTTGAGCGTCGAGACGCGGATCATGCGGCCTTCCGGACCATAGGCCAGGATCGCGCCGCGCATGGCCGGTACCGCGCGGACCTGCGCGCCGGCCGCTTGCGATGCCACCGTCTTGACGAAATCTCCGACCCGGTCGCGCGGTACGTCAAGCACGAAATAGTCCGGTGCGCGCTGCGGCACGCGGGCCTGGATGTTGGCATCGAGGCTGGTCTGGATCGCGGCCAGCAGGACAAAGGCGGCCAAGCCGAAACCCAGCGCCGTAACGAGCGCCCCGGTCTGCGCGCCGGGACGGTGAAGGTTGGACAAGGCAATGCGCAGCAGCGGGCGCCGAGGCCGGGGCAGGCGGGCGGCCAGGGCGCGGATCGCCCAGCCGAGCGCGCCCAGCAGGCCCAGGATCGCGGCGGCCCCGGCCAGGAACCCGGCAGCCATTTCCGGCTGGCGGGTGCCGAGCAACGAAAGCGCCACAATCCCGGCTAGGCCAAGACCAACCGGCAGCGCGGCATCACGCCAGTTGCCGGCAAGCGGCGAAACCCGCGCCCGGAAGAGCGCCATTGCCGGAAAGCGCCGCGCGGCCAGCAGCGGCGGTGCGGCAAAAACCAGCGCAACAAGCAGGCCAAACGCCGCCGCCCTGGCCAGCGCCCCGGCATCCAAGGTGAACCCGGACGCCACCGGCAGCAGGTTGCCAAGGGCCTTGGCCAGCAGCGGGGTGACCAGCACGCCAGCAGCAAGGCCAAGCGCCGAACCGACCACGGCCGCCGCGGCAATCTGGAGCAGATAGATCCGCGCGATGTCCCCGCTGGTCGCGCCCAGCACCTTCAGCGTTGCAATATTGCCGCGCCGCGCTTCGAGATAGGATGAAACCCCGCCGCCGATACCGATCCCGGCAATCACCAGCGCGGCCAGACCGACCAGGATCAGGAAATCGCCCATCCTCGCCACAAACCGCTCGGCTCCAGGAGCGGCCCGTTCGCGTGTGCGGATTTCAAACCCGGATGACGGGAACTGTTCCTTCAAACGCGTGGCAATGGCGTCTGGATCGCTGCCTGGAGGCATGGCGATCCGATACTTGGCGCGATACATCGCCCCCGGTGCCGTCAATCCGGCGCGGGCCGGGACATCGCGGCCCACCAGCACGACCGGGCCGAGTGCA
The DNA here is from genome assembly GCA_046291115.1 of Novosphingobium sp. GTDB lineage: Bacteria > Pseudomonadota > Alphaproteobacteria > Sphingomonadales > Sphingomonadaceae > Novosphingobium. The sequence goes on from JBKBSV010000021.1 coordinate 15,580, forward strand.
AAACCCTCGCTCAGGCGGTCCGGCTCGTCGGCAATGATTCCCCCGACCTTGAGGGTGACTGATCCGATTGCCAGATCCTGGCCAACGCTGATACCCAGCCGGTCGGCAGCGCCCTGCGCGATCCAGGCCTGCCCTTCCGGCGGCGCATTGACCTTGCGACCATCCTTCAGCACCAGGTGGCCGACCAGCGGCCATGCCCGGTCAACGGCCTTGAGTTCTACCGGGGTGGCCATGTCGCCGGCGTGGGCCATGGCCTGCATCCGGTATCCGGCAGACAACGTGCCAGCCTTGGCAAATGCAGCCTGTTCCTGAGGGCTGGCAGAACGCTGCCAGACCGATACTTCAAGATCGCCCCCCAGGATCGTGCGGCCGCGACTGGAGAGTTCCTTGCTGATGGCGCCAGTCAGGGTGCCGATCGCGGAAAGCGCGCCGACCCCCAGAAACAGGCAAACCAGCAAGAGCCGGAGGCCCCGGAACCGGGCAGACAGATCACGCCGGGCGATGGTCCAGGCGGCGCGCCAGCTGATCATCGGGCAGCGCTGTCGCTGGCAATGCGGCCGTCAGCCAGGGTTACAACCCGTTCGCAGCGTTCGGCCAATGCCGGATCATGGGTGATGATGATCAGCGTTGCCCCGGTTTCTGCGCGGCGGGCAAACAACAGGTCCATGATCGTGACGCCGGTTGCCGCATCGAGATTGCCGGTGGGCTCGTCCGCGAAAACCAGCGCCGGACGTGCGGCCAAGGCCCTGGCAATCGCCACGCGCTGCTGCTCGCCGCCCGAAAGCTGGGCAGGGTAATGATTGAGACGATGAGCCAGCCCGACTGCGGCCAGTTCCGCCTCCGCCCGCTCACGCGCATCGCTCAGGCCGGCCAGTTCCAGCGGAGTCATGACGTTCTCGATGGCGGTCATGGTCGGCAACAGGTGAAACGCTTGCAGCACCACGCCGATCCGGCCGCGCCGGGCGGCGGCCAGCGCGTCCTCATCCAGCGCGGCAAAGTCTTCGCCGGCTACCACCAGACTGCCGCCGCCGGCGCGCTCCAGTCCGGACAGGACCGCCATCAGGCTGCTCTTGCCCGAACCTGATGGTCCGAGCAATGCAAGCGTCTGGCCTTGCGGCACGGTCAGATCGATCCCGCGCAGCACCGCTACCGCGCTGTCGCCCTGGCCAAGGGAGAGGGTAAGGTTTCTGGCGTCGATCGCCGGGAGGGGGCTTGTCACGCGCGGGAGATGCCATAGCTAGAGGGAAAGGCAAGGAGCATCGGTCGATGAAATGGAAACTGGCAGCCGCTGTTGCAACCCTGTCTCTCGGGGCATGCGGTGCCGAACCGGTCCCCGGACCGACCGAGGCCACATCCTCTGCCTCTGCTATGCCCGAGCTGCCAGACGTGGGCGAGCCAGTCGTGGGCGAGGAGGTTACAATCGTGGCGCTGGGGGACAGCCTGTTTGCTGGCTATGGGGTAGAGCCTGGGCAGAGCTATCCGGCCCGGCTGGAGGCGGCCCTGCGCGGCCGCGGAATAAACGCGCGGATCGTCAATGCGGGGGTTTCGGGTGACACCACCTCGGGCGGGCTGCAACGGGTCGATTTCGTGCTGGACGGGCTGAAGGCACCGCCGGCGCTGGTGGTGATCAGCCTTGGTGGCAACGACATGCTGCGCGGCCTGCCGCCAGCCGAAACGTTGGCCAACCTCGACAAGATCCTCGCCAAACTGGCCGAACGCAAGATTCCGGTTGTCCTCCTGGGCATGCTGTCAGCCCCCAATTGGGGCGAGGAGCATGCCAAGGCGTTCAATGCAATCTATCCCACTCTCGCAAAGAAATACGGGGCCACGCTGGTTCCGTTCTTCCTGCAACCCGTAATCGGCAAGCCGGAGCTGATCCAGACCGACCGGATTCATCCAACCGCTGAGGGGCTGGAGGAAATGGTTGCGGCTACGCTCAATACGATAGTTGCCGCTTTACCTAAGCCAGCCGCTGTGCCAGCCCCTCGCTGATCCGCCAGACTGCGGCTTCTTGCGAAATCGTCTCGAATGGGGCCAATTCGGTTCCGGTCAGCCAAATCTGCGCGTTGCCCTGGCGCAAGCGATCAAACAGGGCCTCGCGCCTCAGCGGATCGAGATGTGCGGCGACTTCGTCAAGCAACAGAACGCCCGGCCGGCTGGAATCAAGCAGGCCGGAGTGGGCCAGCGTGATGGCGATCAGCATCGCCTTCTGTTCTCCGGTGGAGCAATTGGCGGCGGGTTGATCCTTGCCGGCCATCGTCACGACCAGTTCATCGCGGTGCGGGCCGGTCAGTGTGCGCTGGGCGGCGCGATCGCGGCGGCGGCTTGCCGAAAGGCTTGCCGCCAGTCCTTCCGCATCCAGCGGTCCGCCCGGCTGGTAGGCAAGGGCCGGGCGGGCAAAAGGGGTGTCAGGCAACTGCTCCAGAGCATCGGCCAGGCGTTCGATCAGACGCATCCGGGCAGCGGCAACCTCGGCTCCGGCCTCTGCCAGTCCGGCTTCGATCGCATCAAGCCAGGCCGGATCCGGTTCACGCTCATCAGCCAGCAATCGGTTGCGTTCTCGCAGTGCGCTTTCCAGCTTCGCGGCGTTACGGGCATGGGTTGGCTCCACTGCCAGAACCAGTCGGTCCAGAAACCGGCGCCGTGCGCCAGCCCCTTCGGCAAACAGCCGGTCCATCGCTGGGGTCAGCCAGCCGACCGAGAGCCATTCGCCCAGCCGCACGGCGGGAACGTCGGCTCCGTTCACTTGCACGACGCGCCGGGTTGCGCGCTCGCGCCGCACGCCCGTGCCGATCATCACCGTCTGGTTCAGCACTGCGCTGACCGCAAAGCTGCCATCGCCGTCCTTGGCGGGAACCTCAGGCAAGGCTGCCCGGCGCAAACCCCGGCCAGGCGAAAGCAGGGACAGGGCCTCAAGTACGTTGGTTTTGCCCGCGCCGTTTTCGCCCACCAGCAGGTTGAAGCGGGCTGTGCCATCAAGCCGGGTGGACTGATGGTTGCGAAACTGGCTGAGCGTGACCCGGTCGAATGCCATGGCTGGGCGATAGAGGCAGCAGGGGGGCGCTGTCACCTCAAAGCTTGATCCCGAATATTGGTAAAATTCACCAATAGTTCGATTCAATTTTGGGGCAAGCAGGCTGATCAGCCAAGCGAAAGCTTGATTTTATTGGTTTTTCTGAAATTGGCACGGTGTCTGCTGACACTCTGGCATCTGCGGCAACAACCGCAGGCCAGATCGAAGCAGAGGAAAATCGCCATGATCCAGCAGTCCACATTCGCCAGTAAGCTCGCCGCGGCGGCTTCGGCTCTCATCCTTTCGCTGGTGCTGATCAGCGGCACCGTTTCGATGCCGCAGGCGGCCCGGGCGAGCATCGTCTATGTTGGAGAAATCGCATGACCCCGATCAAGCCAGTGGAGCATGACATGACCCCCGCGCGTTCGTTCTGTCTCGACAAGGTCAACGGCAAGTTCATGGGCGTGTGCAGCGGCATTGCCGCTTACTTCGGCTGGGATGTCAACCTGGTCCGCCTCGCCTTCGTGCTTGGCACCTTGTTCGGGGCCGGTTCGCTGATCCTCGTCTACCTTGCGATCGGTCTCATCGTCGATTGAGGTCGATCGCCGGTGAGGCCTCGCTCGCGGGGCGGGGCCTAAACCGCATCAGCCTTGGCAAAGGGCGAGAAATCGGTCCCGGTGTCATAGACATCAACGCCCTCACGGGCCTTGAACCAGCCGACCACGGCGTAGGTCACCGGTGTCAGCGCCGCTTCCCAGGCGACTTTCAGCATCCAGTTCGTGACCATCACTGTCAGCACCTGATCGGTAGTCCAGATGCCAAGGAAGGCGACCGGATAGAAGATCAGGCTGTCGATGCCCTGGCCGAATACGGTCGATCCAATCGTCCGGCTCCACAGGTGCTTGCCCTTGGTCCAGATTTTCATCTTGGCCAGAACGAAACTGTTGACAAACTCCCCGGCCCAGAACGCCAGGATCGATGCGGTGACAATGCGCCAGGTGCTACCGAATACACTTTCATAAGCGGCCTGCCCATCCCAGCCGGCAGCGGGTGGCATGGCGACCACCACATAGCTCATGAAGGCCATGAACAGCAGTGCACCAAAGCCCATCCAGACGCAGCGCCGGGCATTGGCATAACCATAGACCTCAGTCAGCACGTCGCCGATCACATAGGACAACGGGAAAAACAGGATGCCCGCGCCGAAGGTGAACCCCCAGACGGTTGCCAGTTTGGCCGCTCCGATCAGGTTTGACAGCAGCAGGATCGCGACAAAGGCCGCCATCACATAGTCGAAATAGCGGAAGTGGCGGCGCGCCCCCGTGGTGCCGTCGATCTGCTGAAGTGTCCCCGTCATGGAGCAGCAGGCTAGCCAAATTTGCACAGGCCGCAAAGCCTGCCTATGAGGGCACCTGCCGCGCGCCCGTAGCTCAGCTGGATAGAGCGCGAGACTTCTAATCTTGAGGCCGGTGGTTCGACTCCACCCGGGCGCGCCAGGTCCATCCTGGCGAGAGGTTGTGGCGCCAAGCCCCGCATCGGGTGACCCGGATGGCGGGCTTGACGAAGTGAACGTTATCATTTAGGTGAACGTTCACAATGCCGCTTGGCCTGTTCGTCGAGGCAAGCATTTCTGGGGAGGAATCGATGATGAAGGGTATGCGCAGGGCCGCATTCGCACGATCCATGTTCGGTGTATCGCTGCTTGCCATGGGGTTTGCGGCTCAGCCGGCATTTGCCCAGGATACGGCCCCCGGTGAAGAGGGTGTCGACGAAATCATTGTGACCGGCATCCGGGCTTCGCTGCGCCAGTCGCTCGATACCAAGCGCGATTCAATCGGTGTGGTCGATGCGATTTCGGCTGAAGACATTGGCAAGTTCCCCGATACCAACCTGGCCGAATCGTTGCAGCGCATCACCGGCGTGTCGATCGATCGCAACAGTGGTGAAGGCTCCAAGGTTACTGTTCGCGGTTTCGGCCCGGACTTCAACCTGGTGCTGCTGAACGGGCGCCAGATGCCGGCCTCGGGTCTGGGCAGTTGCTGTGAAGCACCCGCTTCGCGCAGCTATGATTTCGCCAACCTGGCCGCCGAAGGCATTGCCGGCGTCGAAGTCTACAAGTCGGGCCGCGCCAGCCTGCCGACCGGCGGTATCGGTTCGGTTATCAACATCAAGACCCCGCGTCCGCTCGATCGCCCCGGATTTCAGGGCAGCATCGGTGTGAAGGGCGTGCTCGACCACACCTTTGAAGGCACCGAGATCACTCCGGAAGTGTCGGGAATCATCAGCCAGACCCTTCATGACGACAAGATCGGGATTCTGATCAGCGGTTCTTACCAGAAGCGCAAGGCCAGCCTGGCCCAGTTTAACGCCGGCTGGCGTGAAGGCTACCTGGGGAACGAGAACAACTGGGGCTCGCTGCCGGTTGACGCGAATGACTGGCGCGTGCTGTTCGTCAACCCGAACCTGCTCAATCAGATCACCAACCGTCCCGATGCGACCGATGTCTATCAGGTCACGCAGAACGCGGCCTATGACTTCACCGACATTGAGCGCGAGCGCATCAACGGCCAGGTGGTGTTGCAGTTCAAGCCGACCGATACGCTTTCGGCCACCATCGATTACACCTATTCGCAGAACACCATTGATGCCCGCACCAACAGCATCGGCGTGTGGTTCAACCATGTGAACACCACCAGCAGCTGGACCGACGGTCCGGCTGCCGGGCCAAACTTCTATTCGGAGGCGTTCGGTCCGGGCGATGGCAAGGACCTGGCGGTTACCGGCGCCGTGGCCAAGAACCGTTCGATCAACAAGTCGATCGGATTTAACCTTCGCTGGCAGGGCGATAGCGGGCTGCGTTTCGAATTTGATACGCACCACTCGACCGCGGAGAGCAAGCCGACCTCGCCGTTTGGCAGCAACATCGCCGTAGGCAGTGCGATCTATGGCGTACAGAACCAGACGGTTGATTTCACGACGCCGATGCCGGTGATCTCGGTCAACATGTATCCCGGCGCGGAAATCAATGCGGCCAATATCCGCCCGTCGGGCAATGCTTTCCGCAATGCCTACATGCATGACCGGATCAACGAATATTCGCTGCGGGGTGGTTATGATTTCGATGCCGGGATCATCGATAGCCTCGACTTCGGCGTCACTTACACCGACAACAAGGTGCGTTCGGCCTATGGTTTCATCCAGAGCGACAGCTGGGGCGGGACACTTTCGGCTGCCCAGACTCCGGACAATCTCTATACCCTGACCGGCCTGCCCGGCCGTCTTGCCGGGATGCCGGGTTCCAACGGGACCGGGATCATTCCCAGCTACTTCCAGATCAACACCGAAGGCCTGATCAGCCTGCTGGAAAGCCAGATCGGGATTTGCAGCGCGCCGTGGACTGGTTCGGCCGCGCCGGGAACCTGCCTCGCCAATTTCCAGGCCGATCGCCGGATCAAGGAAGAAACGATCGCGCCGTACATCCAGACGACTCATTCGTTCGACATCGGTGCCGGCGAAGCCCGGCTGCGGCTGGGCCTGCGCTATGAAGACACCCAGATCAATTCATCCGCGCTCGTGCCGATCCCGACCGGGACCAGCTGGGTGGCTGATAACGAAATCGGCCTGATCTTCAGTGGCCAGTCCGATTTCTCGACCCTCAAGGGCCGCTACGAAAACTGGCTGCCGGCCATCGACTTCGATATTTCGCCGATCCGCAATCTGCGCCTGCGCGGCTCTTACAGCCACACGATCACCCGGCCCGACTATGCCAGCATGCAGGGCGGGATTACCGTCAACCAGCCGCTGCGTCCCAATGGCGGCAGCACGGCGGGCAGCGGCAATCCGGGCCTGATCCCCTACAAGTCGAAGAACATCGATGCTTCGGCGGAATGGTATTACGGCCGCGACAGCTACATTTCTGTTGGCTTCTTCCACAAGGATGTCAGCAACTTCATCGCCAATACCACTGTCCAGCAGCCGCTCTTCAACCTGACCAATCCGGCCCAGGGCGCGGCGGTCCAGGCAGCCCGCGCGGCGCTGGGTGGTAATCCGGGCTTCGCCCAGATTCTCGCCTGGCTGGCGGTCAACAACCCGGGTGTGGTTGAATTCGATAACGGCGTGCCGCGCGGGGTGCTGGGTCAGCCGGGCGATCCCGCCGTGCTGTTCACCACCACCCGTCCGGGCAACAGCAACCGCGTGGCCAAGCTGCACGGCTGGGAGTTTGCGATCCAGCACTCGTTCTGGGATACCGGCTTTGGTGCGATCCTGAACTATACCATCGTGCGCAGCGATACCGATTTTGACAACACGCTGCAGTATACCGCCACCCAGTTCGCAGTGACCGGGGTGAGCGACAGTGCCAATGCGGTGGTCTATTACGACAAGAACGGGATCCAGTTCCGCGTGGCTTACAACTGGCGCGACAAGTTCCTGTCAGGCTATGGCTTCGACCCCTATTACATCAACGCCTATGGTCAGTGGGACGTCAGCGCCAGCTGGGAGTTCCGCAAGAACTTCACCGTATTCTTCGAAGGCATCAACGTGACCAATGCCGACCGCAGCGGTCATATGCGCAACGAACAGACCGTGTTCTTCGCGGCTCCGGGCTATGCCCGCTACGCGGCCGGGTTGCGGGTCAACTTCTGACGAGGCCGGCTTGATCTGAGCGCTCAAAGGACTGAGAGTCGCTTCCACCACGGAAGCGGCTCTCAGTTCGCTTTCGGGTGAGCAAATTCAAAGACGCAAGCGCGGGGCAGGACCAGACATGACCAACCACCAGATACTGAACCCGACCGATCATGCACAGCTGCGGATCAGGACCGAAGCCGGCGCCGCATTCGGTGACGCGGTCAGTGCCTGTATCGCCATTCCTGCTGAATTTCGCCGGCTCGCATGCGAATTCCCGATCCTGTTCCGGCACGATCCCGAAAAGGGCAGTTTTTCCGCGTTGGCCCTGTTGGGGTTCGAGCAGGACGAGAACCTCTATCTTGATGGTGATCGTTGGGACGCAGTGTGCCGTCCGCTCGCCCTTGCGGTGCAACCGTTTCTGATCGGTCGATCACGGGATGGCAATGGACCATCCCAGGTCCATATCGACATGGCGCACCCGCGGATCGCATCCGATGGCACTGGCACTGCGGTATTCGATCAGGCCGGGCAGCCCACAGCCTTCCTTCAGCAGGCGATCGAGATGCTCGGCGCGCTCGACGATGGCTACCGTGCCAGCGGGGACTTTTTCGCCGCCTGCAAAAGGTATGACCTGCTCGAACCGTTTTCGATGGATGTTACGCTCAGTAACGGGGCAATGCACCGGATGGTTGGCTATCATCTGGTCAATGAGGAAAGGCTGCAGGCGCTGGAGCCGACCGTGCTGGCCGAACTGTCAGCTGAAGGCCACCTGCTGCCGCTTTACATGGCGATTGCCTCGCTCGGCAACCTCGGCAAGCTGATTGCCCGCAAGAACCGGCGGCGCGATGGCTGACCTCCCGGATCACCTCTCAGCCTTGCTGCAGGTGGCGGAGGAAGTCCTGGCCCCGGCCGAGCTTGATGCCCGCCTGCGCGGAGCCCGCCAGCCGTTCGTGGTGCGAGGGCTGGCCAAGGCGTGGCCATTGGTTGCGGCTGGCCGGCACAGCCCTGCTGCGGCACGTGATTATCTGATCGGGCTGGCCCGCGATCGGGCCTTTCCGGCCAGCATCGGCAAGCCGGGTGGTGACCGGCGGCTGTTCTACGATGATGCCATGCAAGTCAATTTCCACATGGCCCAGGCTCCCTTCGCGGCATGGATGGCGGCGATTGCAGCGGCTGAAAGCGATCCTGCGGCTCCGACCATCTATCTATCGTCGATCGACATGGGCGACTTTTTCAACGGGCTGGCCGAGGCGAACAACCTGCCGCTCGGTGCGCGCCGGGCGATTGCCAGTATCTGGATCGGCACCCCGACCCGAATTGCCGCGCACAGCGACGTGCCGGATAATCTGGCAGTCTGCGCAGCGGGACGGCGGCGATTCACCCTGTTTCCGCCGGACCAGTTCGCCAATCTCTATCCCGGCCCGCTGGAAAACAATCCCGGTGGTCGGCCGGTTTCGATGGTCGATCTCCACCAGCCTGATCTGGGCCGTTTCCCACGGTTTGCCGAAGCGCTCGCCGCCGCACAGGTGGTTGAACTCGAGCCTGGCGATGCAGTCTTCGTGCCATCGCTTTGGTGGCACCATGTCGAAGGGCTGGAGCCGTTCAACGTGCTGGTAAACTATTGGTGGCGCGATGTGCCGCGCTTTCTGGGGCAGCCCGAGGATGCCCTATTGCATGCCATTCTTGCCATCCGCGACTTGCCCGCTGCCGACAAGGCGCAGTGGCAGGCGCAGTTCGACCATTATGTCTTTTCCGGGGCCGAAGAGGCCCGGTCCCATCTGCCCGAAAATGCCCGCGGTATCCTTGCTCCGCTGACCAGCGAGACAGCCGGGCAGATCCGCGCCAAGTTGCTGAGAGGATTGTCACGATGAACGCCAGGCCAAAGCTCAAGGTGGTAATTGCCGGTGGCGGCACCGCCGGATGGATGACGGCGGCAGCCATGGCCAATACCCTTGGATCGGTGATCGACCTGACGCTCGTCGAATCCGAAGCGATTGGCACGATTGGCGTGGGTGAAAGCACGATCCCGCCGCTGCTGCTGTTCAACCGCCTATTGGGGATCGGCGAGGCCGAGTTCATGCGGGCAACCAAGGCGACCTTCAAGCTGGGGATCAAGTTCGAGAACTGGAAGGATGTGGGCGAGACCTATTTCCACTCGTTCGGCACAGTCGGCAAGGATCACTGGTCGGCCGGGTTCCAGCATTTCTGGCTTCATGGCTTGCAGCACGGGCACCGCCACAGTCTCGATGACTATTGCCTGGAACTGAAAGCGGCGCTGGCAGGCAAGTTCGCTCACCTTCCCGACGAACGGATGAATTATTCCTACCACATCGATTCCGGTCGGTACGCGGCGTATCTGCGCCAGCGGGCCGAAGCCGATGGAGCGAGGCGGGTCGAAGGCCGGATCACTCGGGTCGAACTGGACAGCGAAAGCGGCAATATCGCCGCGCTGGAACTGGAAGGCGGGCGGCGGATCGAGGGCGATCTGTTCGTCGATTGCACCGGTTTTCGGGCGCTGCTGATCGAAGGCGCTTTGCACGCCGGTTATGATGACTGGACCCATTTCCTGCCGTGCGACAGCGCAATCGCGGTGCAGACCGCCAGTGTCCGGCCGCCGGTCCCCTATACCCGCGCGATCGCCCATGACGCGGGCTGGCAGTGGCGCATTCCCTTGCAGCACCGGCAGGGCAACGGGATTGTCTATTGCAGCCGCTACCTTGACCGGGATGCCGCACTTGATCGGCTGCTAGGCAGCGTTGAAGGGCAGGTCCTGACCAAACCCAACTTCATCCGCTATGTCACCGGTGCACGGCGCAAGCAGTGGCACCGAAACTGCGTGGCAGTGGGGCTTTCGGGCGGTTTCCTCGAACCACTCGAATCGACTTCGATTCATCTGATCCAGCGCGCCGTGTTGCGGCTGATCGGGATGCTTCCCGCCGGCCCGGTCAGCGATCGCGACGTGGCCGAGTTCAACGAGCAGCAACTGGCCGACATGGTCACGATCCGGGATTTCCTGGTGCTGCACTACAAGGTAACCGAGCGGCGTGACAGCCCGTTCTGGCGGCAATGCACGGCCATGGCGATCCCGGACACCCTGGAGCAGAAAATCCAACTGTTCCGCGAAACCGGGCGGGTGTTCCGCAAGAATGAGGAACTGTTCGCCGAAAGCAGCTGGATCCAGGTGATGATGGGGCAGGGGATCATGCCGCAAAGCTATCACCCGGTGGCGGCCAAGCTGCGCCAGGAAGAGCTGGACCACTTCCTCGGTTCGCTGCGGGACATGGTGGCAAAAACCGTGGCCAGCCTGCCCAGCCACCAGGACTATATCCTGGGCTACTGCGCCGCCGCTGACGAAATGGTAGCGACATGAAGCGGGCGGCATTTGCAGCCCTGGCGGCGCTGACTGTGACCGGTCCGGCCAGGGCCGAGGACAAGGCCGGATGGGCGCTGGTCTGGTCCGATGAGTTCGACGCGGCCGAAATCGACAAGCGCAAGTGGGGCTTCGAGGTCGATTGCTGGGGCGGTGGCAACGAAGAACACCAATGCTATACCAAGAGCACGCGCAACGCCCATATCGAGGACGGAAAACTCGTTATTACAGCACGTTATGAACGAACGACCGGCCCGGCCCTGCCGCTGGCGCAGCGCCGCCATGCCGCCAATCGCGATG
>JBKBSV010000126.1:0-4633 GCA_046291115.1 Novosphingobium sp.
AACCAGATCAGCTAAGAACACTACGAGAAGGACTAAAAGACCAAGAACATCACTCTGACCGAAGAAGGGGTGGAATGGGCCGAGCGTCAGCTGGAAGCGGCCGGGCTGCTGGTCGGATCGAACCTCTACGACGTGGAAAACACCCAGATCGTCCACCACCTTGACCAGAGCCTGAAGGCCAATGTCATGTTCAAGCGGGACATCGACTATATCGTCAAGGACGGCAAGGTGGTGATCATCGACGAGTTCACCGGCCGAATGATGGACGGTCGGCGCTGGTCGAATGGTCTGCACCAGGCGGTCGAGGCCAAGGAAGGCGTGAACATCGAGCCAGAAAACCAGACCATGGCCTCGATCACCTTCCAGAACTATTTCCGCATGTACCCCAAGCTGTCCGGCATGACCGGCACGGCGGCGACCGAAGCGGCCGAGTTCTTCGATATCTACAAGATGAATGTCGTCACCATCCCCACCAACGTGCCGGTCAGGCGCGTCGACGAGGAGGACGAGTTCTACAAGAACACCACCGACAAGTTCCAGGCGATCGCCAAGCTGATTGCCGAGAAGAGCAAGTCAGGCCAGCCGGTGCTGGTTGGCACCGTTTCGATCGAGAAGTCGGAACTGCTCTCGGACTATCTCACGCAGGAAGGGGTCAAGCATAACGTGCTGAACGCCCGGTTCCACGAGATGGAAGCCCACATCGTTGCCCAGGCCGGGCGGCTGGGCGCAGTGACCATCGCCACCAACATGGCCGGTCGCGGGACCGACATCAAGTTGGGCGGCAATGCCGAGTTCCGGATCGAGGACGAATTGAAGGACATGCCCGAAGGGCCGGAACGCGACGCCGCGATTGCGAGGATCGAGGCCGAGGTCGAGGCCGAGAGGGAACAGGTGCTCGCCGCCGGCGGGCTTTGCGTGATCGGCACCGAGCGGCATGAAAGCCGCCGTATCGACAACCAGCTGCGCGGCCGCTCGGGCCGTCAGGGCGATCCGGGGCTGTCGAAGTTCTATCTGTGCCTGGAAGACGATCTGCTGCGCATCTTCGGCCCCGACACACTGTTCTCCAAGATGATGAATTCGAACCTGGCCGATGGCGAGGCGATCGGCTCGCGCTGGCTGTCGAAGGCGATCGAGACCGCCCAGAAGAAGGTCGAGGCGCGCAACTACGATATCCGCAAGCAGGTGGTCGAATACGACGACGTGATGAACGACCAGCGCAAGGTGATCTACGAGCAGCGCGCCGACATCATGGATGCAGAAGCGATCGACGATGTCGTGCTGGCCATGCGCCACGACACCGTCAACGCAGTGGTAGCCGATGCCTGCCCGCCGGGATCCTACCCGGAACAATGGGACATCGCTGCCCTGAAGACGCGCACGGCCGAAGTGCTGGGGCTGGAGGCCCCGTTCGACGAATGGCTGGCCCAGGACGGGATCGAACCGGAAGACATCGAACAGCGCCTGACCGAGCTGGCCGACGCCACTATGGCGGCCAAGATCGGTGAGGACGCAGCGATCTGGCGGCAGGTCGAAAAGCAGATCCTGCTCGATCGGCTGGATCATTACTGGAAGGAACACCTCGCCACGCTGGATGCGCTGCGCCAGGTCGTGTTCCTGCGCGCCTATGCCCAGAAGCAGCCGATCAACGAATACAAGCAGGAAGCATTCGGCCTGTTTGAGCGGATGCTGGCCGCAATCCGCGAGGACGTGACCCGGATCCTGATGAACAGCGAACTGCGCATGCCCGAACCGGTCGACCTGCCGGAACTGCCTTCGTTCCTGACCAGCCACATTGATCCCTTCACCGGGGAAAATGATGCCGCCCCCCGCATTCCGGGGGCTGAAGCGATGATGGGCGCGCTAGGGGCAGGGACCGCTGCCGCGGCGGCGGCGCTGGGTGCACCGCCGGTGAGCGGGGAGGATCCCTACGCCGGTCTGGGCCTGTCGCGCAATGCGCTCTGCCCGTGCGGTTCGGGCAAGAAGTACAAGCACTGCCACGGCGCGGTATGCTGATCGCCGCCTGCCTTCGGACAAGCTGCTCAGGGCCTCCTTCCCCGCCGGGAAGGGGGTCTGGTCAATTCCACCGGGCTGGAACAACAAAAAGCCCTGCCTTGCGGCAGGGCTTTTGAAAAATGGCTCCCCGAGTAGGATTCGAACCTACGGCCAAGTGATTAACAGTCACCTACTCTACCGCTGAGCTATCGGGGAGCGACCCTTGCGGGCAGGTGAGCGCGTATAGCAGGGCAGATCGGTTTGGCAAGCGGGTGCAGGGCAAAAAATCAGACCTGGAACTGCTCGGCGAAAATCCGCTCCTCCAGCGTCTTGCCCGGATCGAACAGCAGCGTCAGCTGCCGTTCACGCGCGACGCGAACCGCGACTTCCAGGATATCGCGCAGTTCCTTCTGATCGGCCACCACCGCGACCGGGCGCTTGTCTGGATCGAGGACACGGAACGACATTTCATAGTGATCGGGCAGCAAGGCTCCGCGCCAGCGGCGGGGGCGGAACGGGCTGATCGGGGTCAGCGCGACGAGGCTGGAGGTCAGCGGCAGAATCGGCCCGTTGGCCGAAAGGTTGTAGGCGGTGGAACCCGCCGGGGTTGCCACCAGCACACCGTCGCAGAACAGCTCGGCCATCCGCACCTTGCCGTTGACCGATACTTCCAGCCGCGCGGTCTGGCGGGTCTCGCGCAGCAGCGATACCTCGTTGATGGCAAGGCCCGCCACCCGCTTGCCGCTGCCCAGGGTAGCGGTCATTTCCAGCGGGGTGATTCCCAGCTGCTTGGCCCGGGCGATCCGTTCGGGCAGCGGGCGGCTGGACTTGGGCTTGTTCATCATGAAGCCGACGGTGCCATAGTTGATCCCGTAAGCCGGGATGACGTGGCCGGCATCAAGCATCTCGTGCAGCGCATGGAGCATCTGTCCATCGCCGCCCAGCACCACTGCCACGTCGGCTTCGGTCAACGGGACAAAGGCGTGGTCACGGCGCAGTTCCTCCGCTGCTTCCTGCGCGCGGGGGGTGTCCGATGCCAGCAGGGCAAGGGCGGGGTTGTTGCTCATGGGGCGGGTGCATATGGGCAATTGGAACACTTTGGTAGGGGCCTTGTGCTAAGGTTCTGGCAATGGATGCTGCGTTCCCCGATGTCCTGGCGATGCACCACGATGCGCTGACCGGCCTGCCCGGCCGCGAAGCGGCGCGCGCGCGGCTGGGCGATTGGCTGGATGGCGGCAAGCCGGTTCATGCCCTGCTGATCGGCCTGCGGCGGTTCGATGCGGTCAATCTGGCCTATGGCTCGGCCGCAGGCGATGCCGCTCTGGCCGAGGTTGCAGCGCGGCTGCGGCATTTTGCCCACGGCGAACTGGACGGGGCCTGGATCGCAGCGCGCGGCGGGGGCGGACAGTTCCTGCTGCTGGCGACCGAGGCTTGCAGCCGCGAGCGCTGGCAGCTGCTGGCGGCGCAGATCCTTGATGCCCTGGCCCGGCCAATCGCGGTTGGCGGGGCCACCTTGCGCCTGTCGCCGCGCGGAGCGCTGCTGCGTTCGCTGGGCGGGGAAGAGGCGGAATCGCTGCTCGACCGGCTCAGCCAGACCCTTGCCAGCGCCATGGCCGCGCCGGCCCGGCGGCTGGCCTGGGCCGATGGCGAGGCAATCCGGGCCGGCCGCAGCGCAGCCCAGCTTGAGGCCGACCTGCTCCACGCGATCGACCGGCGTGAGATTGAAGTGGTCTATCAGCCACAGTGGTCTTGCGCCGACGACAGCCTGACCGGGGCCGAGGCGCTGGCCCGGTGGAACCACTCGCGGCTCGGCCGGATCGGGGCCGGGGCGCTGTTCACCATTGCCGAGCGGGCCGATCACGTCGCCCAGCTTTCACATCATATTGCCCAGGCCGCGCTGGCCGGAGCACAGGGCTGGCCGGCGCACTTGCGGCTGTCTCTCAATGTGACACCCAATGATCTCGCCCGCGGCGATTTTGCCGAGGATTTCGCCAGGTTGCTGGCGGCCAGCCGGTTCCCGCCCGAGCGGCTGACCCTGGAAGTGACCGAGCAGGTCCTGCTGGCCGATGTTGCGCAGGCCGCGCTGGCGCTTGAACGGCTCTCGGCGCAGGGCACGCGGATCGCGCTGGATGATTTCGGCGCGGGGTTCTGCAACTTCCGTTACCTGAAACTGCTGCCGCTGCATTACCTCAAGCTTGACCGCTCGATGATCGAAGGGACTGGTGATCCGCGCGATCTGGCCGTGCTGCGGGCGATCGGGGCCATGGCCGGGGCGCTGGACCTTGCCGTCATTGCCGAGGGCGTGGAAAGCGAAGCCCAGCGCGCCCTGGCCAGCGCCGAGGGCTGCGCAATTTACCAGGGTTTCCTGCGCGCGAGGCCGCTGGGGGCGGAGGAATTCCGGGCGCTGGCGGGCGGTTAGCGCGCTTTCCGCGCAATCGCGCTCAGCCCCTTGGTCAGCTGGAACAGGCCGTTGAGCCGGGCTTCGGCGCTGCCCCAGGCGCGGACCACCACGATCTTGCTGTCAGGGCGCAGCTTGATGGTCCCTTCCAGCCGCTGGGCATAGGCAAACAGGCCCGCCGGATCGGGGAACTCGTCATTGTGGAACGAGACCAGCGTGCCTTTCGGCCCGACGTCGATCTTG
>JBKBSV010000127.1:0-4617 GCA_046291115.1 Novosphingobium sp.
TTTTCGCTTGGGAAACGCTGGCCTGGCCGCTGGGCGCACTGGTGTTGGGGATCCTCGCTTTCTTCCGTGATCCCAAGCGCGTGACCCCACTGGGCGACAGCCTGATCATCGCCCCGGCCGTTGGCCTGATCACCCTGATCAAGCAGATGGAGCCGCCGCGCGAACTGGTGATCGACGATGGCACCGGCGCGCCGGGCCTGCCAGCCGGGCCAGTGACGCGGATCTCGATCTTCATGTCGGTGTTTGACGTCCACATCAACCGCGCGCCGATCGGTGGCACGGTCCGCCGGGTGATCTATATCCCCGGCAGGTTCCTCAACGCCGATCTCGACAAGGCGAGCGAAGAGAATGAGCGCCAGCACATCCTGATCGAGCGCGGGGATGGCGTTGCGATCGGGTTCACCCAGATCGCCGGGCTGGTCGCACGGCGAATTGTGCCGTTCGTCAAGCCCGGCGACATGCTTGCCGCTGGGCAGCGGGTTGGCCTGATCCGTTTCGGCAGCCGGGTTGATGTCTATCTGCCTGCCGGGACCGAGCCCAAGGTGCTGGTCGGCCAGAAGACCATCGCCGGTGAAACCGTGCTGGCCGAAGTGGGCCGCGCCGGGCTGATCGAGGGCGCGCGGCAATGACCGATCTGCCCCCGCAGGCCGGTGGGCTGACGCTGCGGGCGATGCTGCCCAATGCGATCACCGCCGCAGCGCTTTGCGCGGGGCTTACGGGTATCCGCTTTGCCATCACCGGTAATTTCGCCATGGCCGTGCTGGCCGTGGTGCTGGCGGGGGTGCTTGACGGGATCGACGGGCGGATCGCCCGTCTGCTGCGCGCCCAATCGCGCTTTGGAGCAGAGCTGGACAGTCTGGCCGACAATGTCTCGTTCGGGGTGGCCCCGGCGTTGATCCTGTTCCTGTGGTCGCTGGAGGAGCTGCCGCGACTGGGCTGGTTTGCGGCCCTGGCCTATGCGGTCGCCTGCGCGCTGCGGCTGGCGCGCTTCAACGCCCGGATCGATCTGGCCGACGAGCCGCGCAAGACCGCAGGGTTCCTCACCGGTGTTCCGGCGCCGGTCGGGGCGGGCCTCGTGTTCCTGCCGTTGTACCTGTGGATGGTGAGCGAAAACGAACTGTTCCGCGACCCCCGGCTGGTCGGGCCGTGGCTGGTTGCCATGGCGTTCCTGATGATTTCCAGCGTGGCCACACTGACCTGGGGCAAACTGCGCCTGCGCAGGCATTTCCGGCTGGAGGCGCTGCTGTTCTTCGGACTGGTCGGTGCCGCCGCGCTGACCGAACCGTGGTGGACCCTGATCGGGATCTGCGTGGCTTACCTGGGGCTGCTGCCGATCGGGATGATTTCCTATGCGAAGGTCAAGCGGCAGCGCGCCCGGGCAGCTGACGCGCCAGAGTGACCGTTCGAGGGACCGCACGGCGGGCGCGCAGCGGCACGACCTTGCCGTCGTTGTAACCGACGATTACTTCGCGCACCGAAAAGCGCACTTCACGGCTTTCCGGACAATCCTTCAGCGCCTTTCGGATCGCGGCGGCCTGGGGCAGGGCGGTGCGCAGCGCCTGGACGATTACGGCGGTGCCAACCACGGCCAGACCAACCAGCAGCACGGCAATCTCGGTCGCAAACATCGCAAAAGCCTTTCCTGTTTGTCTGTTTACAGGCTTGTGGATAACCGGTGGAGGAACTATCACGTTCCTGTTCCGTTCCAACGCGGCTTTTGTTCCTTATTTGTTCCATTGGGTCAAGCAGAAAAATGCACGGATCGATCGGCTGCGTTTTAGGGCTGGATTTCGGCCGCTTTCCCGGCTAGGGGCGCGCGGTCCGCAAGGTCCGGCATGTCGCCGGGTCACGGGCAAATCCACATGGGATGCAGCGCATACCGGTGCCGCAGCGGAAGATGTCCGCACGGTTCCAGCATCCCAGAGGTGAAACCGGAAAGGAAAGACCTATGGCGGCTCCCGTCGTCACCATGCAGCAATTGATCGAGGCCGGCGCTCATTTCGGCCACCAGACCCACCGCTGGAACCCGCGGATGAAGCCGTACATCTTCGGCGCCCGCAATGGCATTCACATCCTTGACCTGTCGCAGACCGTGCCGCTGATGGCCCGCGCGCTCGACTTCATCGACGCCACTGTCCGCGCTGGCGGCAAGGTGCTGTTCGTCGGCACCAAGCGCCAGGCCCAGGAGCCGATCGCCCAGGCCGCGCGCCAGTCGGGCCAGCACTTTGTCAACCACCGCTGGCTGGGCGGCATGCTGACCAACTGGAAGACCATTTCCGGTTCGATCAAGCGCCTCAAGGCCCTGGAAGAGCAGCTGGCTGGCGATACCGCTGGTCTGACCAAGAAGGAAGTGCTCAACCTGACCCGCGAGCGCGACAAGCTTGAACTGTCGCTCGGTGGCATCCGCGACATGGGCGGCATTCCGGACGTGATGTTCGTGATCGACGCGAACAAGGAAGAACTGGCGATCAAGGAAGCCAACGTGCTGGGCATCCCGGTCGTCGCCATTCTCGATTCGAATGTTTCACCCGATGGCATCGCTTTTCCGATCCCAGCCAACGATGATGCCAGCCGCGCCATCGCGCTGTACTGCCAGGCCGTGGCCGCTGCTGCGACCAAGGGCCGCCAGGAAGCCGTGGTCGATTCGGGCGTCGATGTCGGCGCGCTGGAAGAGGCCCCGGTCGAACAGGCCGTGGTCGAAGTTCCGGCTGCTGAAGAAACCGCGAGCGAAGCCTGAGCTTCCGTCACAAATCTGTAGTGCGCCGGGGCCAGTGGTCCCGGCCGCCAGCCTATTTTGAAAGAGGACAAGTCACATGGCCTACACCGCCACTGACGTGAAGAACCTGCGTGAGCGCACCGGCGCCGGCATGATGGATTGCAAGAAGGCGCTGGACGAGACCGGCGGCGATTTCGAAGCTGCGGTTGACGCGCTGCGCGCCAAGGGTCTGGCCGCCGTGGCCAAGAAGTCCAGCCGCACGGCGGCCGAGGGCCTGGTCGGCGTGGCCGTTGCCGGCACCAAGGGCGTGGCGGTTGAAGTGAACTCGGAAACCGACTTCGTCGCCAAGAACGACCAGTTCCAGGATTTCGTGCGCAAGACCACCGAAGTTGCCCTTGGCCTTGGCGCGGACGATATCGAAGCGCTGAAGGCGGCTGCCTATCCGGGCGGCGGCACCGTGGGCGATGCCTTGACTGCCAATGTCGCCACCATCGGTGAAAACCAGCAGGTCCGCCGGATGAAGACCGTTTCGGTCAGCAATGGTGTGATCGTGCCGTACATGCACAATGCCGCCGCGCCGATGCTCGGCAAGATCGGCGTGCTGGTCGCGCTGGAATCGGATGCCGGTGCCGATGTGCTGGAGCCGCTGGGCAAGCAGATCGCGATGCACATCGCCGCCGCTTTCCCGCTGGCGCTCAATGCCGATGATCTCGATCCGGAAATGATTGCGCGCGAACGCAAGATTGCCGCCGAGAAGGCCGCCGAATCGGGCAAGCCCGCCGAAGTCCAGGCCAAGATGGTCGATGGCGCGGTGGCCAAGTTCGCCAAGGACAACGCTCTGCTCAGCCAGATCTTCGTGATGGACAACAAGACCCCGATCGCCCAGGTCGTCGAGGCTGCCGGCAAGGCCGCTGGCACCAAGATCGTGCTCAAGGACTATGTCCGCTTCCAGCTTGGTGAGGGGATCGAGAAGGAAGCGACCGACTTCGCCGCCGAAGTGGCGGCGGCTGCCGGTCTGAACTGAGCCTTCGCGGCAAAGGGTATGGAAGGGGCGCGGACCGCAGGGTCTGCGCCCTTTTCGCATCAATTTCCGGTGCAGTTCTTGGCTTTGCCAAGCCATCGGTATAAGGCCGCTCAAACCTCTCCGAAAGCGATGCAAGCCCCATGTCCAAGCCCGCCTACAAACGCATCCTGCTGAAACTTTCCGGCGAAGTGCTGATGGGCAGCCAGCAGTTCGGGATCGATCCCGAATTCGTCGCCGAACTGGCCCGGGAAGTGAAGGCGGCCAAGGACACGGGCCTGGAAATCTGCCTGGTAATCGGCGGCGGCAACATCTTTCGCGGGATGGCCGGGGCGGCCAAGGGGATGGACCGGGCCCAGGCCGATTACATGGGCATGCTGGCCACGGTGATGAACGCGCTGGCCATGCAGAACGCGCTGGAGCAGCTGGGTGTTCATACCCGCGTCCAGTCCGCGATCGAGATGGACAAGGTGTGCGAACCGGTCATCAAGCGCCGGGCCGAACGCCATCTGGAAAAGGGCCGGGTGGTGATCTTTGCCGCAGGCGTTGGCGCGCCCTATTTCACCACCGATAGCGGCGCGGCCCTGCGCGCGGCGGAAATGCGCTGCGATGCGCTGCTGAAGGGCACATCGGTGGACGGGGTCTATGACAGCGATCCCAAGACCAATCCGGCGGCAAAGCGTTATGAAACAGTCGATTACGATACGGTTCTGGCAGATAACCTGAAAGTCATGGATGCGTCGGCCGTGGCCCTGTGCCGTGACAATTCGATTCCCATCGTCGTCTTCTCGATCCGCGAAAAGGGCAACCTGGCGAGGGTGCTGCGCGGCGAGGGGACTTGCACTATCGTGAAGAAGGAAGCCTGATCATGGCCAAATAC
>JBKBSV010000128.1:0-4616 GCA_046291115.1 Novosphingobium sp.
ATAGTCGAAGTTGGTGCCATCGGGCCAGTTGAGGCGGTAGAACGGCATCACCGGCATCAGTTCGACATCGGCGGCCATGTCGTGGCCTGACAGCGCCCACAGTTCTTTCAGGCAATCGGGATCGGTCACCACGGTCGGCCCGCCATCAAACACGAAGCCATCCCGTTCCCAGAAATAGGCCCGCCCGCCGGGCTTGTCGCGCGCTTCGACCACGGTGGTCCGGATGCCGGCCGATTGCAGCCGTATCGCCAGCGCCATGCCGCCAAACCCGGCGCCGATCACGCAGGCCCGCTTGCCAGTCTCGACCACAGCATCGGAACCGGTCACGGAGGAGGGGAATTGCACGGTCATCGCGGTGGTCTTTCAGTCAGCGGGGTGCCTTTGCCAGCCAGCGCCTTGATGGCCCGCACGATGGAAACGGGCGGTTTGCCGGTAAGGATGCGGGCTTTGTCGGCCATGGTCGAGCGAGCGGCATAGAAACGTTCGATCAGCGGTTGGGGCAAGCGGTAGAATCGTTCAAAAATGCGGTAGCGCCGCTCCGGTTCCGCCGCATTGAACAGCATCCGGCCGAGCGCGCGGTAAAATCCGGTCTGCGCCCAGTGGCGGCGGGCTCGCGCGTCAACGAAGGCGGACAGTTGCACCCCGGGCAGTTCGGCCTCGCCAGCGATGGCCAGGGCATTGGCGACCGCGATCGGCAGGGTGTAGCTGGTCAGCGGGTGGACGAACCCGCCACGCGCACCGGCCGCCGCCACGCCGTCGACCGCGCTTTCCCCGCGCCAGGCGGCGAAATTGCCCGAGGTGATAACCGGCAGCACCCCGGTTTCGCCGCCGATGATCTGCCCGTCCCACCGTTGCGCACGGCAGTAGGCGTCAATCCGGCCGGACAGTGCGGACCGGTCCAGCACCGGGGAATCGGCGTAATAGGTATCTTCGACGAACAGCTCGTCTGCCGCCAGTGGCAGGGTGTAGACAAACCGGTAGGCACCGTGCTGGTCGACCGCAGCATCCATAATGATCGGCGCGTCGAGCCCGTGGGGCTCGGGCGTGCGCAGGTGGCGGCCCATGAAAACCTGCCACCCGCCCGACAGGCTGCCGGAGGAGGCGAAGCTACGGCAGTCGATCACCGCCCGGGCTGAGATCGGCTCGCCGCTCGCCAGAACCACGCCGCTGCTGGTGACTTCGGCCACTTCGGCACCGGTCATGATCATTTCGGCTGGCAGGTCGCGGCGCAGCGCGGCATCGAAATTGGAAGAGGCCAGCGACAGGTAATCCGCCCGCAAGCGGCGGCGGTAAGACGGGAAGCGGACTTCGTATCCGGTCCACTCAGTCTTGCGGAAGCCCGCCATCAGCGCCTGGCCTGCGGCATCGAGGTCGCCTGCAAACCAGCTCCAGCGGTGATTGCCGCCCAGCACCTTGTCGCGCTCGATCAGCGCGATCGCCATGTGGGGATTGCGACGGTGCAGCGCGAGCGCAATCAGCCCGCCTGCAAGCCCACCTCCGACGATGGCAATTTCGACCCGACGCCCGTTCATGCGCCGCCAGCCCTAGGGCAGGCGGGCCCAAGGAGCAATGGGTCCGGGCATTGGCGCTTGCGTTGCTGGAGGTGCTGATTCAAGGTGCCATCAATGGGGACCCTTGCACCGCATCGCCCGGCGTGGATCGCCGCATTTGCCATAACCGCGATCGCACTCGTCGTGCTGTTGGCGATGGGCCGCCCGCCGATTTGCACCTGCGGCACGATCGAGCTGTGGTATGGCAATATCAACGGCCCCGGCAACAGCCAGCACCTGTCGGATTGGTATACCCCCAGCCACATTATCCACGGCATGCTGTTCTATGGCCTGGCCTGGCTCTTGTTCCGCAAATGGCAGCTTGGCGGGCCGGCGGCGGGCCGGTGGGGATTGGCCCTGGCGGTATTCATCGAAGCGGCGTGGGAAGTGATCGAAAACAGCCCGTTCGTGATCGACCGCTACCGTGCGGTGACGGTCAACTGGGGCTATTCAGGTGACAGCGTGTTAAACTCGTTCGCCGATATCGGCTGGATGAGCCTCGGCTTCTGGCTGGCGATGCGCTTGCCGGTCAAGCTCACCGTCGCGCTGGCGGTAGCGGCGGAAATCGTTACCGCGCTGGTGGTGCGCGACAACCTGACGCTGAATGTGCTGATGCTGGTCTGGCCGCTGGAAAGTGTGCGGGCATGGCAGGGGGCGGGTTGAGCCGCACCCCCTGCAGACGCCTGACTACTTGTCCTTCATTGCCTCGGTCCCGGTGGTGCCGTCGGGCAGGGCCGGGCGCGGATCGGGCAGGGCGACCGTGCGCTTGCCGGTCTTGAGATAGGTGTCGAACCACTCCATCATCCGCAGGTTGTAGTCATAGCGTGCGGCCGCCTTCTGGCTGCCGTGCCCTTCACCCGGATAGAGCACCAGCCGCACCGGGGTTTGCGGCTTGCGGGTCCGGATGTGGCGGTAAAGTTCGTAGCTCTGCGTGGGTGAGACGCGGGTGTCCTCTGCCCCATGCATGATCAGGATCGGGGTTTCCGCCTTGTCGACATGGGTGATCGGGCTGCGTTCCATCAGGTGGTCCCATTCCTCCCACGGCCATTTGCGTTCGTGCACCAGATACATCTCGTTGGGGATGTCGGTGGTGCCGAACTTGGACACGTTGTTGGAGATGCCGACGAACATTACGCTGGCGGCATATTCGGACGAATAATAAGTCGCGCCCCAGGCGCTGGCGAAACCACCGTAGGATCCGCCGGTGATCCCGACCCGGTTGGGATCGGCCACACCCTGCGCCACGAAGTGGCGCTTGGCATCGACAATATCGTCGAACTCCTTGCCTGCATAATCGGCCTGATGCTGCTTGGCGAAGGCGACGCCATATCCGGTCGAGCCGCGATAGTTGGGCAGGAACACGGCGTAGCCCTGGCCTGCCGCGACCTGGCCCGGCTTGCTGTAGCCTGTCTGCCAGCCGTTGCTTTCGTGCGCTTCCGGCCCGCCATGGACGTTCATGATCAGCGGCGCGCCGCCCTTCGGAACCGGGCCGACCGGCTCGATCAGCACACCTTCGATCTGCTGGCCATCGCGGGCGGTGTAGGACACCACGCGCTGGTTGCCGAAAGTGATCTCGCTCAGCCACGGGTTGTGCCGGGTCCAGCGGCTGAAGCCGCCGTTTTCCCACACGAACAGCTCGGTCGGGTGCTGCGGGCTGTTGGCGCGGACCGCGATCCGGCCGCCGGCCGCCTCCACCCCGGTCAGGATCAGGTTGCCGCCGGGATGTTCGTGGTCGAGGCTGCCATCGGCCTTGTAAACCCTGAGCAGGCTGCGCGCCCCGACATGGATCACCGCGGCGAGCCGCCCGTCGGGCAGCCATTCGGCATCGACCACCGCTTCGGCCGCCTCGGGGTTGAGCGCGCGGAACGCGCCGGTCGCGGTGTCGACCAGGTGGAGTGTGGTCGGGGCCGGGTCGTTGGCGTCGATCGCTGCAATCAGCGACAGGTGCGCGCCATCGGGCGAGACTTCGGCATCGTCGAGCTTGCCCGGGGTGGCGACTACGGTCACCTTGCCGCTGGCGAGGTCGAGAATGTTGACCCGGGTGGAGGTGTATTCATCATCCACCAGCGGCGTCGGAGCGGTCTTGATCATCAGGCGCTTGCCATCGGGCAGCGGCTTGATCTCGCTGACGTAGCCGGGCACCGCGATTGCACGCGGGGCCTTGTCGGGCGCGGCGCCAAGGGTGGCGGCATAGAGGCGGTTCATGTCGAGCTCTTCCTCGTATACCACCGCGTCGAACCCGGCCTTCCTGGCCTTGGTCCGCGCCTTGTTTTCCTCCGCGCCGGTCAGCAGGTACAGGGTCGCACCGTCAGGACTCCACGCATACTGGCGCACCGCGCTGCCCTCGACTTCAGCCAGCTTGCGCTGGGCGCCGCCATCGACCGGAATGCCCCATACGGCGCGCTTTTCCTCGCCCCTGGCCCACAGGAAGCTGACCATCCGCCCATCGGGCGAGAACGCCACGCTGCCGGGGTTGACCTCGCGCGGCAGAAACTCGCGCGCGGTCTGCGCATCCCACGCGATCGACAGGCTCGATCTGGTGGTGCCGTTGTCCTCGCCAGCGGTAATATCGGGCAGTTTCGTGCTGGTGTAGGCGATGCGGGTGCCGTCGGGCGAGATGGCGACCGAACCGACTGCTTCGAGCTTCGCCACATCCTCCGGCGTCATCGGTCGGGCTGAAGCGGTGGCGGCAAGGGAGACACTGGCCAGCAGGCTTGCGGCGGTCAGCGTAACGCGTAGCATAGGGGGCAATTCCTCTCTTTATGGGGGGATCGTGCTGTCATAGCGTCTTACCCGGAGAGGGCAACCGGCAGGCCGGTGCTGCCTTGCGGCGGAGCGAAGACGCGGGCAGACATGCGTAACAACCGGGGAGAGACCTGATGCGCCTGAAACTGATCCTGGCCGCCGCCACCGCGCTGATCGCTGTGCCCGCCATGGCCGATACCACCGTGATCCACGCCGGCACGCTGATCACCGATGCGGCATCCACCTCAGCCGGGCCGGCGACCATCACCGTCACCGACGGGCGGATCGTCAAGGTCGAGGCTGGCCACCAGCCGTTCGAGG
>JBKBSV010000129.1:0-4581 GCA_046291115.1 Novosphingobium sp.
GAATATGCCGGCCCGGACGGTATCGTCCTGCTGGTCGAGCCGGTCGAGCAGGGCCGCCTGCTGCGGGTCACGGTTCAGCGATGACGGGCCGGTCGTCCGGCTTCTTTTCATCCTCTTCCTTTCAATCGGGCGGGAAGCCTGGTGGCTGAAGCCGGCCCGGTCCCTGTTTCGCCGCCTTTCGCGCCGCGCTCGGTGCTGTCGTTCCGGGCAGTCAACCGGCGCGGCAGGCCGGGCTTCGATCCGGGGTTGCAGCGCCATCACATCCTGCCCCGCCAGATCCTGTTCCAGCCTTGCTTCCAGCCCCTGTTGCGCAGCCTGGGACGAGAGCGGCTGAACTTTGACGATTTCCGCCACAACGGTCTGCTGCTTCCGGCCAACGATCACGCGGTGGTCAGAATCGGTCTGCCGCTGCACCGCGGGCCGCACCGCGATTACAACGCCATGGTGACCGAACGGGTCGGCCAGATCGAGAGCACCTGGGCTGCGACCCGCTTGCGCGCGCCCGCGGCGGCGCTGCACGATGCGCTGGAACGGCTGACCCTGCTCCAGCGCGCGCTGCGCCGCCGCCTGCTCGATCAGCAGCGCCGGTTACGGCTTAACCGCAAGGACCCGCTTGGGCAGGGCGTGGATTTTACCGAACTTGACGCCATGGCCGACCTGCTGTGGCCAGCGACCGAGCCTGAAGGAACCTAGACCAGCGCCATCCGCGCCTTGGCGGCAAGATCGGCGCGGGCCTGGTTATATTCGGCTTCCAGCTGGTCAACCCGGTCCGCCACCGATTCCACGGCCTTGACCGCGCCGATGCCCTGGCCCGAACCCCAGATGTCCTTCCACGCCTTGGCTTCGGTATTGCCGCCGGAGCCAAAGTTCATCTTGCTGGGATCGCTTTCGGGCAGATTATCGGGATCAAGACCGGCGGCGACGATCGAGGGGCGCAGGTAATTGCCATGCACCCCGGTGAACAGGTTGGAATAGACGATATCGTCCGCCCGGCCTTCGACAATCGCGTTCTTGTAACCTTCGACCGCGCGGGCTTCGTGGGTGGCAATCCAGGGGCTGCCGATATAGGCAAAGTCCGCGCCCATGGCCTGGGCGGCGAGGATCGAGCGCCCGCAGGCGATCGAGCCGGACAGGGCCACCAGCCCGTCAAACCATTCGCGGATTTCCTGCATCAGGGCGAAGGGGGAGAGTGTCCCGGCATGGCCGCCAGCCCCGGCCGCCACCGGGATCAGCCCGTCGGCACCCTTTTCTATCGCCTTGCGGGCAAAGCGGTCGGTAATCACGTCATGCAGAACGATCCCGCCCCAGGCGTGGACCGCAGCGTTGATGTCTTCACGCGCGCCAAGCGAGGTGATGGTCAGCGGCACCTGCCACTTGGCGCAAACCTCCATGTCTTCCTCAAGCCGGTTGTTGGACTTGTGGACGATCTGGTTGACCGCAAAGGGCGCGGCCGGGCGGTCGGGATTGTCGCGGTTGTGGGCGGCCAGTTCCTCGGTGATCTGGTGCAGCCACTCGTCCAGCACGCCAGAGGGCCGGGCGTTGAGTGCCGGAAAACTGCCGATTACCCCGGCCTTGCACTGCGCGATGACCAGTTCCGGCCCGGAAATGATGAACAGGGGCGAACCGATGACAGGCAGGCGCAGGCGATCAAACGGAGCGGGAAGGGACATCGGCAATCCTCGATTAAATGGTCGTTTAAGCAGCCTTTAGCAGGGCCGGGAAAGCCCTGTCGAGTGGCCCTAAGTTCACGAACCTGACAGGGTTCTTGAAACACAAAATACTTTCCCTCGCTGCGTGTCGGCTGTGGTCACCCTGTGTCACCGTTTGTAATCGGGCCTTGCTGGGGTGAAAGCGGGGCGAAAGCGTCTGCATGGGGCGCAGAATAGCCTGTTGCGGCCAGGTAGGGAAATTTTCGCCTCACCCCCAGGCCGCGCGGTACAGCCCCTCGATCTCTGCCGCATCGGGCACGCGCGGGTTGTTGGCGGGGCTGCCGCTGGCAAGGGCTTGAGCGGCCATCAGCGGAATCAGCTCATCCCAGCGCGATCTGGCGATACCATACCCGGCCGGAGTGGGAACCTTGAGGTCGGCGTTGATCTGTTCCAGCGCCTCAACCAGCCGGCCGACGGCGGACTGGTCGCTTTCGCCAGCGGCGGCCACGCCAATGGCGCGGGCGCAGTTGGCATAGCGGGGCAGGGCGGCCGGCGCGCTCCACCGGGTAATGAGCGGCATCAGCATCGCGTTGGAAAGACCATGGGCCACGTGGAAATGCGCCCCGATCGGCCGGCTCATCCCATGGACCAGGGCAACCGAACTGTTGGAAAAGGCGATCCCGCCTTGCAGCGCGCCCAGCATCAAGGCCTCGCGCGCGGGGCGGTCCTGCGGATCGGCGCAGGCGCGCGGCAGGTTGGGCCAGATCAGCCGCATGGCCGAAAGCGCCATGGAGTCGGCAAACGGATTGGCCCGCCTTGAAACGTAGGCTTCCACCGCATGGACCAGGCTGTCGATTCCGGTATCGGCCGTCAGCCGGGCAGGCTTGGTCAGCGTCAGTTCGAAATCGACCACGGCGATCTGCGGCAGATAGGCGAGACCGGCGCAGAGCATCTTCTCGTCGGTTGCCGTATCGGTGATGATGGTAAAGCGGGTTGCCTCGCTGCCGGTTCCGGCGGTGGTCGGCACGGCAACAATCGGCAGGCCCGGTGCGTCCTCCAGGTGCGGGGCCTTGAGCGCGGGAATGGACCGGTTCCCTTTCACTGCGATCATCTTGGCACTGTCGATCGCACTGCCTCCGCCAAGGCCAATCACGCAATCGTGCTCGCCGCCCGCAAGGAACGCGCAGCCCGCTTCGATCGAATCCACGGTCGGGTCAGGGACCACTCCGGTGAAAGACCGTGTGAATAGCCCGGCCCTGGCCAGCAGGCGTTCGACCCGTTCAAGAATGCCGCACGTCGCAATCCAGCCATCGGTGACGATCAGCGGGCGGGACAGGCCCGCCGCACCGAGCGCTTCGGGCAGTTCGTTCAGCGCGCCGCCCCCGATCCGGATCGTGCGGGGCAGGTGGATGGTGGCCACGCGGATCAGCCCAGCAGGTGTTCCAGGCGATAGAACCGGGCGGCGGTCCCGGCATAGAGTTCGCGCTTTTCATCAGCCGAAGCGCCCAGCGTCAGCCGCTTGAACGTGTTCCACAGCACCGGATAGCTCGCGCCCCATTTGTCGACCGGGTAATTGCTTTCGAACATCCCGCGGCTTGGCCCGAATGCCTCGATGCAGGTTTCGATATAGGGCCGCCACATGGCCGCCAGCACTTCGGACGAAAGCCCCGCCGCCGGGCCGTGATCGGGCATTCCGGCAAAGGACATCGCCAGACCGCCCAGCTTGACGTGGACGTTGGGGCACTTGGCGATCTCGTGGATCATGCCGCGCCAGCCATCAAAGCGTTCGTGCAGCTTGCCGTGGTAGGGGCCCATGCCCAGCGGGGTGCCGCAGTGGTCAAGGCAGATCGGCTGATCGGGAAAGGCGCGGGCAAGATCGAGGAGGTCGCCCAGTTGCGGCTCCAGCAGCCAGGCATCGAACGTCAGCCCGCGCCCCGCCAGTTCGGCAAAGCCTTCGCGGAACTTCGCGTCGCGATAGAGCCCGGCGGGGGCGTGGAACGGCGGGCCGAGCACTTCGGGATCGGCATCCCAGGCGGCGGCGTGGCGGATGCCCTTGAAGCGCGGGCTGGCGGCCATCAGTGCGTCGAGCACTTCGCCCGCCCGGCTGCCCAGCGTCAGGTCGGCATGGCCGATGATCGCATCGCACAGGCGGATCGGGCCATAGAGCCCGCTGGCGCTCTGCGCGGCCACGCCGTTGACGTATTCGACCTCGCCCACAACCTTGCGTTCTTCGCCATAGGCAGCGTTGTAGAACGCACCGCATTCCATGAAAACCGTGCCGATGACGTTGTGGCCGCTGGTTGCATCGGCGTGCAGTTCGTTGAAGGTGTAATAAGGCGAAAGCGCGACGCTGGCGACGAAGTGGTGGGGTGGATCGGGAAACATCCCCAGCATCGGCCGCAGATCCCACAGGTGGTGGTGCGGATCGATGATCGCCAATTCAGGCTCCAGGATCTGTTCGGGCTCCAGGATCGCTTCGCTCATTTCGGCCTCTCCGGTTGATGGCTTTCGTTCAGCTTATGCTGCCGCGACGGTTTGACAAGCGCCGAACGCCCGCTCATTAATCGCGCGATTAAAAAAGTTGCGAACGGAGAGGCTGGGACAATGGATTTTGAGCACAGCGACAAGGTCAAGGCTCTGCTGGCGCAGATCGGCGCCTTCATGGACGAGCATATCTATCCCAACGAACAGGCCTATCACGATTTCGTCTCCGATCCGGCCAACATCTGGCAGGAATGGCCGGGGATGGAAGCGCTGAAGGACAAGGCCCGCGCGCTGGGCCTGTGGAACCTGTTCCTGCCGCAAGAATATGGCGCGTTTTCGCCCGGGCTGACCAACCTGGAATATGCCCCGCTGGCCGAACTGATGGGCCGGGTGCCGTGGGCCAGCCAGGTGTTCAACTGTTCTGCCCCCGATACCGGCAACATGGAAG
>JBKBSV010000130.1:0-4567 GCA_046291115.1 Novosphingobium sp.
CAGCGTGGTGCCCTTGCGCAGCGAAAGCAGCTCGAGCATCGCATATTCCTTGCCAGTCAGGTGGACCCGCGCGCCATCGACTTCGACGGTCTTGGCATCGAGGTTTACCGCCAGCTTGCCGGTGCGGATGACCGACTGGGAATGGCCCTTCGAACGGCGCACAACGGCGTGGATCCGGGCGACCAGTTCTTCACGGTGGAACGGCTTGGTGACGTAATCGTCGGCCCCGAACCCGAACGAGCGAACCTTGGAATCCATTTCGGAAATGCCCGAAAGGATCAGGACCGGGGTCTGCACCTTGGCAACCCGCAGCTTCTTGAGCACGTCGTAGCCATGCATGTCAGGCAGGTTCAGGTCCAGCAGGATGATGTCGTAATCATAGAGCTTGCCCAGGTCCAAGCCCTCTTCGCCGAGATCGGTCGAGTAGACATTGAAGCCTTCGGTGGTCAGCATCAATTCGATGGCTCTCGCCGTGGTCGGCTCGTCCTCGATCAGCAACACGCGCATGGGTTGGTCCCCTTTTCGCCCCGTTTCCGCGTTCAACAACCCTTCGGTAAGAGAAGTGTTCCGCCATTAACCATAGCTCCAATGAAAGAGAAAGGTTAATTTCTCGTAAACGGCGGAATCGCGCGAGTCGTTTTTGAGAGGTGCAGCAAGCTTACCGGTCACAGGATCGACCGGGCCAACTCAGTCCCGGTGCCGGTTGATGCTCCCCGGCAGCACCCGAACAGCAGGATCGCTAACCCTGGATCACCCTGGTATGGGGATGATGCTTATCCAGGTGCCTGAGGATGATCCGCAGGTTACGAGTGTTGGACCGGTAAAGGAAATCGAACAGGTCACCCGCCACCGGCACGGCACCGACCAGCGTATCGAACCCGACATTGCCCACCATCCGCGCCAGTTGCCAGCGTGACATGCCAAGGTTGCGCGCTTCCCAGATCATGTAGAGGCCCAGTGCCGCAGCAACCAGATCGCCAGCCACCGGGATCACCCCCAGCATGGCATCCAGCCCGACCTTTCGCTTGACACCGGGAACCCGGATCAAGCCTTCCAGCAGCCGTTCCAGCAGTTCGATCCGCCGACGCACCGCCATGACATCGGTGCCGATCGGCAGTTCCATACCCATCCAGCTGAGATTGCCCGTATCGACCATTGCGGCAGCCCGTGTCCAGACCAGACAAATTGCCGGCCTGGCTTATCTGGGAAGCATGGCGAGCGACATCAAGGGATGAACCGCCAGGCGGTTGGCGGCAAAGCCGGTGACCGACCCGGCGACCAGCGACCAGCGGATCGGCACGCCAAGCGGGATATAGCCATTGGCCACGGTCAGCTGGGCCTCGGCGCGGGAAGACAGTTCGGCCCGCTTGACCGGGTCTGGCTCGGCCACGGCCTGTGCGGCCAGCCGGTCAGCTGCAGCGCTGCACACGATCCGGGGCACAGCGCACGACAGGCGGTTGAAGAACCATGGCGCCGCCGCATAGCTTGCCACGACGTCGATCAGCCGCAGGTCGGTCTCGGCCTCCGCGCCGACCCTGCGCGCGGTAACGCCGATAGCCTTGAAATCGGCGTCCAGCCGCTGAAACAGCAGGTCCCCGCCAGGTCCGGCTGGCAGTGCGATCCGGACCACCGGCGCGCCCTGCGATCCGCGCCACTGCGCCACCCGCGCGGCGGCAAGACTGCGGCGCTCGTCCAGCGAACGTCCGGCCCAGCGCTCGCCGATCGTGCCGTTGTCGTTCGGCAGGCCGGGATTGACGATCCGGGTCGTGGTCGGCCAGCCCGCCAGGTTGAACGCTCGGCCCAGCGCCGCGCGGTCGATCGCCATGGCCAGCGCCTCGCGGTTCTCGGCCTTGGCCATAAACCCAGTTTCGTTCACCGCGGCCAGTCCGAACAGACCGCCGACCGGATCAAGCCGGATCGCGCCGCGCGCCACGCCCATCGCATCCAGCCGGGGAAAATCGGCAAAGGTGCCGCCCAGCACGACGTCGATCTCGCCCTTGTTGAAGCTGTCGATCGCTGCTTTGGCCGGCAGTGACACCAGCTCAAGCCGGCGCGCCCGCTCGGCCCAGCGCTGATCCTGCGGCAGGCCACGATCCTGCGGAGGGATCGGACGAAGCTGGGCGCTGTCCTTCTCGCGTCGCAACCGCATCGGCCCGGCCCCGCGCCCGGCGCGGACCAGGCCAAGTTCCGGCTGGGCCAGAAGTTGCAACAGTTCGGGCTGCTGGTGCGACAGGCGCAGTTCGATCACCCGCCCGGCCATGGCCCGCACTTCCACGATCACGGCCAGATCGGCCCCCAGCGGCGTGGCGCGCTGGGCCGCCAGGGCGCGCAACAACGCGGCCCGGGCGCTTTCCCCGGTTATTTCGCTTCCGTCGGCCCAGGTCCCGTCGCGCAGGCGGAAAATGAAGCTCAATCCATCGTCGGTCACGATCCAGCGGTCAGCCAGGGCCGGGACAACCTGGCCCTGCTCGTCAAATCCGACCAGACCTTCAACGGTAGCGCCGCGCAGCAGCTGAGCCGGGTAAGGCAGCGGCGGCGCGGCAACAAACGCCGCCGCGGACGAACCGATCGCTGCCACCTTGACCGGACGCTCGTCCCCGCCAAAGCAGCCGCCCATCGCAAGGACGAAGCAAAGGGAAACAAGGCGAAGAGCGCGCGGCGGCATGATTGCGCCTGACTTATCGGAAAACTGACCCGCTGCCAAAGGCGGCTTGCGCCTGACGGCAATCAGATCTTGCGCAGTTCCGCCGGATCGAACTGGGCCAGCGGCGGGCGGACAAAGCGCGGGGTATCGCTGTTGCTGGCGCTCTGCACCGGAGCGCGGGCCAGCAGCGGATCAATTTCCTCGCGAAAGGCAACGCCAAACCGGCCATCCTGGACCCAGGCGACCGAGCCTTCGGTCCAGCCGATATTGCGCAGGTTGACCCAGACCAGTTGGCCACGCAGCACCTTGGAGCTGGTTTCGGCCATCAGCCCGCCAGCGGAAAGATTGCGGACGCGGATGCGTTGTTCGCCCTCGACCCCGTCGATCCGAAGATCGGCGAGCACGAACAGGCTGTCCCGTCCGATTTGCCGATGATCGCTATCGCTCATTGTCAGCCTCGAAGTCCTTGGATCGGTATCACCTGCGACCTGAACTGCTGATGCCGGGTTCAGGCTGAGCAGAACTAGAACAGAATTGGCAAAAAAGCGGTTAACGGCCTCGAAAGATTGCGGCGGCGGACAAAGCCATTCAATCGTCGCGGGAAATTTTTTCGCGCCGCTCGTGCGCTTGCTGAGCCTCGACCGTCATGGTGGCAATCGGGCGGGCGGAAAGTCGACCCAGACCAATGGGTTCGCCGGTCACTTCGCAATAGCCATACTCGCCTTCGTCGATCCGGCGCAAAGCCGAATCGATCTTGGCGATCAGCTTGCGCTGGCGATCGCGGGTGCGCAGTTCGATACCCCAGTCGGTCTCGCTGGAGGCGCGGTCGTTGAGGTCGGGTTCGCGGATCGGACCGTCCTGCAATTGCTGGAGGGTATCCTGCGCGGCCGAAAGGATCAGCTTCTTCCATTCGAGCAGCAGCCGGCGGAAATAGTCCTGCTGCGCCTCGCACATGTAGGGTTCGCTCTCACTGGGCGCATAATCGCCCGCAATCGCCCGCTTTGCCTTGGCCAGAACGTCAATTTCTTCGCCGAGCACGCTCGCCATAACTTCTCCACGCCAAACCGGCCGGGTGGGCGGGTCCTGCGGCCTCGGGCTTTCCCGATGGCCTCCCGGCGCCAGTTTGAAAGCGCCTATAGAGATCCGCAAAATCCCGCACAAGCGGCAATCCGGCACCGCTCTGGAGTGTTCCACATTAGGCTGCGCTGAATGACCGTGCAGAAATCTTCGGGCGCGTTAACCTTTTGTTGACCACGATCCGTAACCTTGATCCGGCAAGGCGGGCCAGGACACCCGCCATAAGGGGGTTAGTTGAGATGAGCACTGCCTGGATCGATATCACCAAGGTTGCCGGCCCATTCGCGGGGACCGTCACCCATGCCGATGAAAGCTGCGAGGACCTGCTGGTTGCCAGCTGCCTGGCCGCCGCCGCACAGGGCGACACCAGCGCCTATTATGATCTGGGCGTGGCCTATTCCACTGGCAGCCACGGGGTCGATTGCGATCTGATCGAGGCGCACAAGTGGTTCAATCTGGCTGCTGTTGCCGGTCATGCCGAAGCGGCCCTGTGCCGGGCCGACATTGCCGAGGAAATGACCGCCCGCGAAATTGCCGAAGCCCAGCGCCGGGCGCGCGAATGGCTCAGCGCCGCCAGCCGCCGCGCCGCCTAATCCTGCTTGCGAAACGGGGTGCGCGCGGCCAGATAGTTCTGGTCCATCGCCACCCCGGCCCTCTCCCGCTCAAGGAACTCTGCGACCGCGCTGCGCAGACCGGGATGGGCAATCCAGTGAGCCGACCAGGTCCGCACCGGTTCATAGCCGCGGGCGAGCTTGTGGCCGCCCTGCGCCCCGGCTTCAACCCGCTTCAGACCCAGCCGGATCGCCGCGTCGATCGCTTGATAATAGCACAGTTCGAAGTGCAGGA
>JBKBSV010000022.1:0-26168 GCA_046291115.1 Novosphingobium sp.
ACATCTTCCAGCGCGCGGATCTGCTGGCCGACCGCGGCCGGAGTCACTGCCAGTTCGTCCGCCGCCCGCGTGAACGACAGGTGCCGCGCGGCAGCATCAAACACGCGCAGGGCGTTGAGGGGCAGGTGCGTGCGCTTCATGCGGCTTTCCTATGGGCACTGCACCCATTGGGCAAGGTTCCGGGCCCAGTGTGATGCCAGGAAAGGCCGGATGGCCTTTGCGCACCTAGCCAGCCGTCGCCGGAGCTGCCAGCGAAAAAAACGGGATCGCCACGGCGAACTTTTCGCCATCACGGCGGACGAAAGTGTAATGCCCTTCCATGCTGCCCGTCGGCGTGGTCAGCGGGCAGCCCGAAACATAGTCATGGCTCTGTCCCGGTTTCAGCACCGGCTGTTCGCCCACTACCCCGTCACCATCGACGAAGTTGACCATCCCGCGCCCATCGGTGATCCGCCAGTGGCGGGTCAGCAGCTGGACCGTTTCGTCAGAACCGTTCTCGATCCGGATGTGATAGACCCAGAACCACTTCCCGGCCTCGATCCTGGATTGTTCGGGCAGGAAACTCACCGCGACGCGCACGGTGATGCCTGCGGTGATCGCGGCGTGCTGGAACAGTTCCTTCATGGCGGCCAAGGTAACCACTGCCCAGCGCGCCCGCAATGGCCTGAACACGGCTTTGGCACATGGCTTTGGGGGAATAGGCTTGGGCGCCTGTTGGCCGCACTCCGCCACGCTGCTAGTCACCGCGCCATGCCTGCCGCCATGCCTGCGAACATGCCTGCCACCCTGCCCGTTACCGAGCTGTTTCTGATCGCCCTCGTGCTGATCTTCGCCCTGCCCTATGCGCTCTGGCGGCTGGGCCGGACCGAATACTGGGCACCGCTGGTGGTGGTGCAGATCGTCACCGGGATCCTGCTCGGCCCCGGCCTGCTGGGTGCGGTCTGGCCGGCCTATTACCACTTCGTCTTCACCCCGCAGGTGATCGGATCACTGAACGGGATCGCCTGGTGGGCGGTGATGCTGTTCGTCTTCGTCGCCGGGCTGGAGCTGGACCTCGACGAAGCGTGGAAGTGGCGCCGCGAAACCGGGCTGACCGCCGGCCTCGCGCTGGGCGTGCCGCTGGTGCTGGGGGCGGGCGCGGCCTGGGTGCTGCTGACGCTGAGCGATCCGGCGGCGTGGATCGGAGCCAACGGCCAGACCTGGCAGTTCGTCGCCGGAGTCGGCATGGCCTGCGCGGTCACCGCCCTGCCGATCCTGATCCTGTTCATGCAGAAGCTGGAGATCCTGCGCGCGCCTTTGGGGCAGCGGATCCTGCGTTATGCCAGCCTCGACGATGTCCTGATCTGGGCCGTACTGGCATTGATCCTGCTGGATTGGGAGCGGGTCGGGCGGCAGGCCGCCTATCTGGCCGGATTTGCCGTGGCGGTGTGGCTGATGCGCAAGCTGATTGCCCGTATTCCCGAAAAGGACCGCTGGTACACCGCCTTGGTCTGGCTGGCGGCCAACGGCTGGCTCGCCGACTGGTCGGGCCTGCATTACATGGTCGGCGCGTTCCTGGCCGGGGCGGCGCTGGACGCCAAATGGTTCGGGCATGAGGCGATCGACCGGTTCCGCGATGTGGTGCTGCTGGCCTTCATGCCGGTGTTCTTCCTTTCCACCGGGCTGCGTACCGGCTGGGACATGGGCGGGATCGCCGCCTTTGCCGCCGCCGCGCTGCTGCTGGCGGCGATGGTCGGCGGCAAGCTGGCGGGGGTCGGCCTCGCCGGCTGGCTGCTCGGCTGGCAAAAGGGCGAGGCCTGGATCATCGGCTGGCTGCTGCAGACCAAGGCCCTGATCATGATCATTTTCGTGAACGTGCTGTTCGACAAGGGGATCATCACCAGCGGCGCCTTCACTGCCCTGCTGTTGGCAGCAGTAGGCAGCACCATGCTGAGCATCCCGGTCGTCACCCCCGCGCTGAAGCGGCTGGAGGGTCTCAAAGCCAAGGATGGATAGGCCGAAAGGGATTTATTGCAAATAATTCGCAATAGTATTAATCAAGCAGGGACTCGCTACCAGCGGAGCCTTGCCGATGCCTCAACCTGCCCCCCGTTCCTGCGCCCTGCCCCTGCCGTTGCCCCGCGAAGATACTCAGCGCCTGATCCTGCGCCGCCTGCGGCGGATGGCCGCGCATGGCACGCGCGATGCCCAGGCAGCGCTGTGGGTGTTCGAGGCCTTCGGCATCCACTTCCGTCGCCCGCTGGTGCTGCTGCGGGCCTTCGTGGTCGAAGTGGCGCAGGTGTCGACGCGGCGGATCAGCGTCGCGCCGTGCTGCGCGATGCGGATGACGCTGGACGAGGCGCGACTGTTGGGGGTGCTGGCCGCGGCGACAGACAACCCGGCCGCCGCCACGCATCACCTGCGGCTGCTGACGGACCGGACGGAAGTTTCCTCGCCGTTGTCGCTGGCCATCGCCGTCAACGATGGCCTGGCCGCGCTGGGCCGTCCGCTGGTGCTATAGCCCGACAGCCTTGAGGCCGCGGTCCAGGTCTTCCAGCAGGTCCTCGACGTCTTCCAGCCCGACATTCAGGCGGATCATCCCTTCGCCCACGCCGGCTTCGGCGCGGCCTTCGGCACCCATGTTGTTGTGAGTGGTGCTGGCCGGGTGGCAGGCCAGGCTCTTGGTATCGCCGATATTGTTGGAAATATCGATCAGCTCGAACGCGTTGAGCATGGCGAAAGCCTCTGCCCGGCCCGCCAGTTCAAAGCTGAAGATGTTGCCGAAGGCATCCATCTGCCGCTTGGCGATTTCGTGCTGCGGATGGCTTTCCAGCCCGGGGTGCAGCATCTTCACGCCGCGATCTTCCAGGAAGCGGGCCAGCACCATTGCGTTTTCGCTCTGCTTTTCGGCGCGCAGTTGCAGGGTTTCCAGCCCCTTCAGCACCACCCAGGCGTTGAACGGTGCAGCAATCGGCCCGGTGTTGCGCTGGAACGGCATCAGCACATCGTTGATGAATTCGGCCGTGCCGCAGACAGCGCCCAGCAGGACCCGCCCCTGCCCGTCCATCAGCTTGGTCGCGGAATAGGCCACCACGTCGGCACCGAATTCGATCGGGCGCTGCAAGGCGGCGGTGGCAAAGGCGTTGTCGACCACGGTGGTGATCCCGCGCGATTTTGCGAGCCCGCACACCGCCGTCAGATCGACGATGTCCATCGTCGGGTTGGCCGGGGTTTCAAAGAAGAACACCTTGGTCTTGGGCCGGATCGCGGCTTCCCAGGCATTGACATCGCGGGCATCGACAATCGTCTTCTCGATCCCGAAGCGCGGCAGCAGGCTGTCCACGATCCAGCGGCACGAACCGAAGGCGGCGCGCCCGGCGACGATGTGGTCCCCGGCGGAAAGCTGGCACAGCAGCGCCGTGGTCATCGCCGCCATGCCCGATGCCTGGCTGCGGCAGGCCTCGGCCCCTTCCATCATCGCGATGCGTTCTTCCAGCATGGCGGTGGTCGGGTTCTGGAAGCGCGAATAGACCGGCCCTGGCTCTTCCCCCTGGAACCGCGCGGCGACCTGTTCGGCGCTGTCATAGGCATAGCCTGAATTGAGGAACAGCGCCTCGCTGGTTTCACCTTGCTCGCTGCGCCAGGTCCCGGCGCGGACGGCCTGGGTAGCGGGGCGCCATTTGGCGGTGATCGAGCGGTCCTGACCGGTAGAGCGTTTCATAGTGACCGGGGCTTTAAGCGCGCGAACCGCGCCCGGCAAGACCTTGCGCCGGGCGCGGCCGCCCGATAATCCCGCCCCCGATGCAGGGCCGCTTCACGACAGACAAGGATCCCGCCGACTGGTGCGCGGTGATCGCCACCTTCTATCTGGCGCTGGTATGGTGGCGGCTGGGCATTCCGGCCGAAATCTACTTCGACGAGGTCCATTACGTCCCCGCCGCGCGCAAGCTGCTGGAAGGGGTGCGGGCCAATCCCGAACATCCGCTGCTGGCCAAGACGGCCATTGCCGCTGCAATCCACTGGTTGGGCGACAAGCCGCTCTACTGGCGGGTGCCATCGGCGCTGTTCGGGGCCTTCGGGCTGTTCGCCTTCACCCGCATGGTCTGGTTTGCCAGCGGCAAGGCCCGCGCCACCATCATCGCCGCGCTGCTGCTGGCCACCAACTTCTTCTGGTTCATCCACAGCCGCATCGCGATGATGGACATGATCATGGCCGGCCTTGCCATGGGCGCGGCCTGGCAGATCGCCGCCGCGCTGCGCCTGCCGCAGCAGGCCCGCTGGCGCCTTGCGCTGGGCGGGGTGCTGATGGGGCTGGCGCTGGGGGCCAAGTGGTCGATCGCCCCGGCGCTGGTCCTGCCGGGCCTCGTGTTCCTGGTGCTCAAGCTCAAGGCCAATGGCTGGCGCTTTCTGTGGGCGCGGGGCGGCGCACCGGTGCCGGGGATCAGCCTGGCCGAAGCCGGGGTCTGGCTCGGCCTGGTCCCGCTGATCGTCTACTGGCTGACCTTCTGGCCCGCCTTCCACTGG
This sequence comes from Novosphingobium sp., assembly GCA_046291115.1. GTDB lineage: Bacteria > Pseudomonadota > Alphaproteobacteria > Sphingomonadales > Sphingomonadaceae > Novosphingobium. Next base: position 4,504 of record JBKBSV010000022.1, read on the forward strand.
ATCGGCCAGCCGGTCGATCCCTGGGCACCTTTCGCCTGGCACCAGTACATGCTGGAATTGCAGGACAGCGTGAAGAAACCCCACCCCTATCGCTCGGTCTGGTACCAGTGGGCCGGGAACTGGCGGGCGATCTGGTATCTCTACAAGGAGATCGACGGGGTGCAGCGCGGCGTGGTGCTGATCGGCAACCCCTTTACCATGCTGGCCGGTCTGCCCGCGCTGGGCTGGGCGCTGTGGGCCGGCCTCAGCCAGCGCCGGAGCGAGCTGCTGGGCTTTGCCGCGCTCTATCTCGTGACCCTGCTGTTCTGGGCCGTATCGGGCAAGCCGATCCAGTTCCTCTACCACTACCTCTTGCCCAGCACCTTCCTGATGGCGCTGCTGGCCTTGGCGCTGGATGCGCTGTGGCGACGGCAGGATCGCTGGCGCTGGCTGGCACCTGGGGCGCTGGCGCTGAGCCTTGCGATGTTCGCGGTGTTCTACCCGATCATCTCGGCCGCCGAACTGTGCTGCGGCCGACCCAGCTTTCAGTGGTGGATGTGGCTGAAAAGCTGGCGCTAGGCGTCAATACTTGCCCCAGACGAACTTGCTCGACAGCGCAAAGTTCCAGACCGAGCCGAGCACGATCCCGACGATCGCCGCCGGATAAGGGTTGAAGCCCAGCCGGACCAGCGCGGTTGCCGCGCCGATGTTGGCCAGCAGCCCGAAGGCGCAGGTTATCAGAAACCGCACCCAGCCGATCAGCAGCGGGAGGAACCCGCGCAGGCGCTTGTCGGCATAGGTCAGCTCGTTGTTGAGCACGAAATTGAACGTCATCGCCACCAGCGCCGCCGTGGTCTGCCCGGCAATGAAGGCCGCTTCCTTGGGATAGTGGGCCACGGCAAAGGCTTCGCCGAACAGGCCCAGCACTGCCGCCAGCACGGCCATGTGAACCACCACGCCAAGCCCGCCGATCGTGCCGAACAGGGCAAAGCGGGTCGGGATCCAGCGGCCCAGCCACTTGTCATAGAGGCCGACCATGAATTCGAACACCACGGTCCGGTCAAGCTTGGATTCGCCTTCCGCGCGGGCGGCGAAGTTCATCGGCACTTCCTTGATCCGAAGCGGCTGTTCGACCGTGGCCAGGATATCGAGCAGGATCTTGAAGCCGACGCCCGACAGGCGGTGGGCATCGGCCCGCAGCACTTCGGTCCGCAGCATGAAATAGCCGCTCATCGGGTCGGTCAGCTCAACGCCCGTCACCTTGTTGGCGATCTTGTTGGCCAGGGTCGATACCTTGACCCGGTCGGGCCGGCCCCATTGCTCGGTGCTGGCCCCTTCGGCGAAGCGGCTGGCATAGGCCAGATCGTATTCGCCGCTTTCGATCGCGGCCAGCATCCCCGGAAGCAACATCGGATCGTGCTGGTGATCGGCGTCCATTACCGCGACCACCGGGGCGGCGGTGGCGCACATTCCCTCGATCGCGGCCGAAGACAGGCCGCGCCGCCCGATCCGCTGGATCACCCGGACCCGGCCGTCTTCCCTGGCGATGGCGCGGGCTTCGTCCGAAGTGCCGTCGGGGCTGTTGTCATCGACGATGATCACTTCCCACGGAATCCCGGCCAGCGCCTGGTCCAGCCGCTCGACCATGCCGCGCAGGTTCTTGCGCTCGTTGTAGGTGGGAAGGACAACGCCCAGACGAAGTGTCATGTCACAGCCTTTCAAGGACCGCATCGCCGATCGCGGCGGTGCCCATGCTGCCGCCAAGATCGCCGCCCCGAATACCATCGGCCAGCGCGCTGGCCACGGCCGCCTCGATCCGCGCGGCCGGTTCTTCCAGCCCCAGCGAGTGGCGCAGCAGCATGGCGGCGGACAGGATCGTGGCGATCGGATTGGCCAGCCCCTTGCCCGCAATATCGGGCGCGCTGCCGTGGATCGGCTCATACAGCCCCAGCGTGCCTTCGCTGAGCGAGGCCGAAGCCAGCAGCCCGATCGAGCCGACACACATGCTGGCCTGATCCGACAGGATATCGCCAAACATGTTGCCGGTGACGATCACATCGAACTGGCCGGGATTGCGGACCAGCTGCATCGCGGCATTGTCCACATACATGTGGCTGAGCTCCACATCGGGATATTCGGCCGAAACCTCGATCATCACGTCGCGCCACAGCTGGAAGGTTTCCAGCACATTGGCCTTGTCAACCGAGCAGAGCTTCCCGCGCCGACCCCTGGCCGCCTTGAAGGCGACGTGGGCAATGCGGCGCACCTCGTCCTCGGCATAGGACATCATGTCCCAGCCCTGGCGGCGGCCGTCGGGCAGCACGCGCAGGCCCTTTTCGCCGAAATAGACATCGCCGTTAAGTTCGCGCACGATCAGCAGGTCGATCGCGCCGGCCACTTCAGGGCGCAGCGCGGAAAATTCGCTCAGGCCGGCAAAGACCCTGGCCGGACGCAGGTTGGCAAACAGGCCCAGTTCCTTGCGCAGGCCCAGGATCGCCTGTTCCGGTCGCAGGTGCCGCTCCAGATTGTCGTAGTCCGGATCGCCGACCGCGCCGAACAGGATCCCATCAGCCGCGCGGGCCATCTCCAGCGTCGCGGGCGGCAGCGGGTGACCATGGGCCTTGTAGGCCGCGCCGCCAACATCGGCGGCAACCAGCTCAAGATCCGGCAGGCCGAGTGCTTCGAGCACGCGCACTGCCTCGCGGGTCACTTCGGGGCCGATGCCGTCTCCGGCCAGGACTGCGATTTTCATGATGCTGTTTACCCCATCCGTGCCAGCCGCTCGCGCAGCAGGGCGCGCGCGCCCATAACATCTCCGCGCCGATCTGCAAGCAGGTAGCGTTCCAGCCGGGTGCCTTGCGCGTCGAATTCCCGCAGTCCGGCGGCCGGATCGGGCGGCGCGCCGCCATAGCCCAGCTCGCGCAGCAGCAGCCCTTCATAGGCCACCAGACCCGGCAGCCACCCCCGCGCCGAAGGGGAATGGCACACCGCATCAAGCAGCGCCGACAGGGCCAGGTAAAGCGATGGATAGGGCTGATGTTCCGGCAGGGCGGCGGTGGTCAGTGCGGTGCTCCAGCCGATCGCAGCGGCAGGCAGCGGCTCGCCCAGCCATGGCCCGCGGCTATGAACCAGTTCCACTTTCGCGAACGGCAATTGCCCTTCGGACCTTGAACGCAGATCAATTTCCACCGCATTGCCGGGGATCAGGACCGGGCGCAGCTGCCGCCCGCGACCACCCGCAACATAGCCCGCAACCAGGCCGTGCTCTGGCGTCAGCGCCCGCACGATCGCAGCCGTCTCGCCATGCGGGCGTGACGCGCAAACGATGGCGGGACTGCGGACTTGCAGGGCTACTTCTTCGCCCTGGCGTTGAGCGCGGCTTCCAGCGCCTCGATCCGGGCCTTCAGCGCTTCGTTTTCCTCGCGCGCCTTGGCAGCCATCAGCTTGACCGTATCGAATTCCTCGCGGCTGACAAAGTCGAGTCCGCCCAGCCGCTCCTTCAGCCGCTCGCGCGCGGCATCACGGGCTTCGCGGCCCATGCCGGCAACGGTTCCGGCGGCGCTGTTCAGCAACTTGGCAACATCGGCGATCAGGGGGTTTTCGCTCTGCATGGCTGCTAGATGGTCCTTTGTGGCGCCCGGATCAAGAGGCCAGCGCCATTGTCGGCGGATCGGCATAGTCCGGATTGACGGAGAGGAACTGCCAATTGAGCGCAGTCGCGAACAGCGCCCAGGCGAGATAAGGCAGCAGCAGCAGCGCAGCCAGCGGACGGACCTTGCGGAACAACACAATGGTCACGATCACCGCCAGGTCCAGCACCACCAGCAACGCCAGCGCAGCGGCGATCTGGTGCATCGCGAAGAACAGCGGCGACCAGGCCAGGTTGAGCAGGAACTGCACGGCAAAGGCCGTGATCGCCGCGCCCCGCCCGGCCGCGCCGCGCGCGGTAACGATCATCGCCAGCGCCACGCCCATCAGCAGGTAGAGCACCGTCCAGACGATCCCGAAGATCGCCGGCGGCGGATAGAGTGCCGGCTTTTCCAGCCCCATGAACCACACGTTGCCCGATCCGCTGCCCGCAGCGGTGCCGGAAAAGCTGCCCAGCAGCAACAGCAAGGGGGCCAGAAACAGCGACCAGCGGAGCAGCGCGGCCCTGAGCTGGCCGGGCGAAGCAAGTTCAGTCATCAGCTGCGACCTCGAATCGGCAAATCGGCAAATGGTTCGCTCTTCAATGTGACCGGGTGGCCGGGCAGAGGCAATGCCGCCGGAAGGCCATGCGGCCTGATTCTGTCTGATCCTCTCTGTTTCTGAACCAGTCAGACCCGCAGGGCAGAAACCAGAAACTCGACATTGCCTTCCGGCCCCTTGATCGGGCTTTCGGTGATGCCCTGGACCTGCCAGCCCAGCCCTTCAAGCCAGCTGTTCACTTCGCCGCAGACCCGTTCGTGCAAGGCGGGATCGCGCACCACCCCGCCCTTGCCCACTTCGGCCCGGCCGACTTCAAACTGCGGCTTGATCAGGGCGACCAGCCGGCACGGAGTGGCGGCCAGTTTCAACGGCACGTCCAGCACCTTGGCGAGCGAAATGAAACTGGCATCACAAACCACCCAACTGCACGGCCGGTTGATCTCGGCACTGGTCAGCACCCGCGCGCTGGTCTGTTCCAGCACGGTAACGCGCGGATCCTGGCGCAGCTTCCAGGCCAGCTGGTTGGTCCCCGAATCGACCGCGAAGACGTGCGCCGCACCCTTGCTGAGCAGCACGTCGGTAAATCCGCCGGTCGAACTGCCGATATCCATTGCGGTCACGCCGGCCGGATCAAGCCCGAAGTGCTCGATCGCGTGGGCCAGCTTGATCCCGCCGCGCGAAACCCACGGATGGTCGCGTCCGCGCACTTCCAGCGGGGCATCGGCGGCGATGGTCTGGCCAGGCTTGGCAATCCTCGTTTCGCCAGAAAAAACCGTGCCGGCCAGTACCAGCGCCTGGGCACGGGTCCGGCTTTCGGCAAGGCCCCGCTCCACCAGCAGTTGATCGACCCGTGATTTCGGCACCTTGCTCATTGCCGCCGCTCCTTCCATAGAAGGGCGGTGAAGGCAATTGCTCCCCTCCTCATCCTGTCCGTGCTGGTGGCTTCGTGTGCCGCGCCGCAGCGGCCAGCGCCGCAAACCCGGCCGCCGGAGATCAGCCAGCCGCGCCCGGTGCCGCCCGCGCCGCTGCCCCTGCCTCCGGCCGACTGGCGCGATGCGCCGCAGACCCCCGGCACCTGGACCTGGAGCATGTCGGGCGGGCGCTCGACCGCCAGCTTCGCAGCGGCCGGGGCCACTCCGCTGGTGATGCTCGCTTGCGAGCGGGCCGCGGGACAAGTCCTGCTGTACCGCGCCGGAGCCGCCCCCACCGCCGTGCCGCTGGCCATAGCCACCACCAGCCAGCGTCGCCCGTTGCTGTCCGATCCGGCCCGCGCGTCGGCCGGGTATCTCGTCGTGGTGCTGCCGGCGCGCGATGCCCTGCTCGATGCCATGGCCTTTTCGCGCGGGCGCTTCGCGCTGGAAGCGGCCGGGCTGGAAACGCTGTATCTGCCTAGCTATCCGGAAATCAGCCGCGTGGTGCAGGATTGCCGCTGAACCCGAGGCCGTGGAAAACCCCCGCCAGGCAGGCCGCAAGCCCCGGATTCTGACAGCGAAAAAAATCAATGCAAGACTTGTTGTGCAGTGCGCAATGATTCACATTCCAGTCCAAGGACGGCATGCCGCCCGGCGTGATCGGCCCCAGCTTCCAGCCGGAAGCGATTGGCTCAACAGCGCGAAAGGAGGTGACCGATGTCTCATGGTTCAGCAGCGAGGTCGGTAATCCGCGTCATGGAGCATTATCGCTGAGTTGCGATTACGCGATAAAGGCTTCGTGAGCGGCGCTTCCGGCCGCTGACCATGCGAAGGGCCACCCGGTCAGGCCGGTGTGGCCCTTCTCATTTGTTTGGCTTCTCATTTGTTTGGAAAGCTTGGTCCACCCGGAAATGGCGGTGTGCCCCTTCTTGTCAGGGCCTCATCACCAGCTGATGAACACCTTGCTCACCACCGGCCGGGCGGCGCGCAGGGCCGGGTTGCTGGATGCCATGCGCACGCCATCGCCAAACACCTTGTCGGGCGGATCGGCGACGTCCGGGCCGATATCCATCACCAGCGCGATCCGGCAGCCGCCAGGCCATTTGGCCAGCTTGCCGCCACGCGGATCGACCCCGCCGCCATAGTCCCACCCGAACCCGCCAACCCGCACCGGACGGCCATTGGCCTTGACCACCGCATCAAGGTTCGAGCCTATGCCGATATCGCCAAGCCGCCAGACCGATTTCTTGCCGGTGATCCGGATTGTTTCGACGCGCTTGCCGCGATCTTCGGACAGGAACACGTCGATCCGCCGCGCCGGATCATCGGACCAGAGCACCAGCCCTTCCACCATCTCGCCCTCGGCCGCATGGATCTTCATCAGCCGCGCCTGCGTGCCATAGCGCTGCCTCAGCGATGCGGCGGTATCGCCCTTCCGGACCGGAACGGCGCAGGTCAGCGGCCGGGTCACCGGCCCCTTGGCCGGAGTAGCAGCAGCCAGCGGCAGAGCCAGCAGGCCGAGCAGGATGGCAGGGCGGATCAAGGGCTTCACTCCCCTTCGGCAATTTACCCGGCGATCATGCGCGCATTGTGCCCTCTGGCGCAATCCCGCCAATGCAGTAAAGTGACATAACATCTTTACAATTATTACTTGGCGCTTGAATAGAACGTAATTTTCGTTCAGGGCAGGCGCCTTGCAGCTTAAGGATCGAAGCCGATGGCGATTCTCGCCGATTCCCGCCCCGTGTTCACCCGCCTGCCCCACCCCGCGCCGGTGGCTGATGACGTGCGGGCAGAAGTGCTGGCGAACCCCGGCTTCGGCAGCCGTTTCACCGATCACATGGTAACGATCGAATGGAGCGAACAAGCCGGCTGGCATGGTGCAACCGTGGCGCCCTATGGCCCGATCCCGCTCGATCCGGCGGCTTCGGTGCTGCACTATGCCCAGGAAATCTTCGAAGGGTTGAAGGCCTATCGCCACCCCGATGGCGCGATGGCGCTGTTCCGTCCCGAAGCCAACGCCGCCCGCTTCAACGCTTCGGCCCGGCGCCTCGCCATGCCGGAACTGCCCGAGGCACTGTTCATCGCCGCGATCGAAGAACTGGTCCGCGCCGATGCCGCCTGGTTCCCGACGGTCGAAGGCGGCTCGATCTACCTGCGCCCCTTCATGATTGCGACCGAGGCGTTTCTGGGTGTGCGCCCGGCCAAGGCCTACAAGTTCATCGTCATCGCCAGCCCGGCGGGCAACTATTTCAAGTCGGGCGCGCCGGCCGTGTCGATCTGGGTCTCCGACTATACCCGCGCGGCGCCCGGCGGCACCGGGGCGGCCAAGTGCGGCGGCAACTATGCCGCCAGCCTGGTCCCGACCGCCGAGGCTTTTGCCAAGGGGCACGACCAGGTGTTGTTCCTCGATGCGGCCGAACACCGCTGGATCGAGGAACTGGGCGGCATGAACCTGTTCTTCGCCTTTGCCGACGGATCGCTGCTGACCCCGCCGCTGACCGGCACGATCCTGCCCGGGATCACCCGCGACAGCCTGATCACTCTGGCTCGCGAAGAAGGCCTGACCGTTCGCGAGGAACGCTACGCGCTCGATCAATGGCGCAGCGATGCGGCTTCGGGCCAGCTGGTCGAAGCCTTTGCCTGCGGCACTGCCGCCGTCGTCACCCCGGTCGGCAAGGTAGCCGGACCGGATGGCGATTTCACCGTCGGTTCGGGCGGCCCCGGACAGTTGACCGGCAAGCTGAAAGCCCGCCTCACCGCGATCCAGCGCGGGGAAGAGCCGGACAGCCACGGCTGGGTCCACCGGATCGGTTGACGCAAATCTGCAATTGCGCGGACCGCGCATTTGCTATTCATTTGCGGTGCAGGTGACCTGTGCCTATCGGCCGCAATGAAGGTCGATCCGGGCCGATAAGGGAGTTTTCCAAGCATGCGCGTTCTGTTTGCCGCCGCCCTGGCCCTGGGCCTGTCCGCTTCGCCTGCGCTGGCGCAGTCGATCACCGATGCCGATGCCGATGCGCTGCTGGCCGGGATGTCCTCTCCGGCCTTTGACGATTGCATCGGCGGCGACCAGGCTGAAAGCCTTCCGGCGCAACAGCGCTTTGACGCCTGCCAGAGCGCGCTGACCGAACTGGCCGACTATCGCCGCAAACATCCCAAGGCCACGCCGGGCGAAAAGCAGATTCACCTGTTCTACGAATTCGCGGCCGAGATGGGCCGTTCGGCCGCGCTGTTCCAGCTCAACGAGCCGGACATGAGCAAGGGCTGCGCCAATATCGAGCGGCAATGGGTGATGACCACCCGGTTCGACACGTCGGTGGTCGGCCCGAACATGAAGGAAAATCTGGGCGGCGTGACCGAAGCGGTGCGTCCGCTGGTGCAATTGTGCCGCCAGCAGTTCCCCGCCCCGAAAGGCGCGCCGTCAGCCTGATCAGGTCATATCCCTGAAACATTTCGCTGGCCACAGCAGAGTGCGGTCCGGCCTACTCTGGACGCCGGGCCGTCTCTCGTTCAGGATAGCGCCATGACCCTTGCTCTCGATCGCCGCCGTTTCCTCTCCGCCGCCTCGATCGCCTTTGGCGGGCTGGTGGCGAGCGGCTGCCACGCCGCGGTTCCGGGCGGCACGCCCTCGGCCGATCCCTATGGCCCGCTGTTGCCCGATCCGGGCGGGCTGCTCGATCTGCCCAAGGGCTTCTCCTACCGGGTGATATCGCGGCTGGGCGATGCCATGAGCGATGGCGGGCGCGTGCCCGATGCGGCCGACGGAATGGGCTGCTTTGCCCTGCCCAATGGTAAGATCGCGCTGGTCCGCAACCACGAATTGCGCCCCGGCAAGGACAGCGGCGGCGCAAGTGGCGCGGCGTTTGACCGGATGCCCGATGGCTCCCCGATGCCCGGCGGCACCACCAACATCGTGCTGGATGCGAAGACGCTGAAAGTGGAACGCCAGTTCCGTTCGCTGTCCGGCACGATCCGCAATTGCGCCGGCGGCGTCACCCCGTGGGGCACCTGGCTGACCTGCGAGGAAGACGTGACCCGCGCTGGGCCCACGGCCCAGCAGGACCACGGCTGGGTCTTCGAAGTACCGGCCAATGCCACCGGCCCGGTCACGCCAGTGCCGCTGAGAGCCATGGGCCGCTTCAACCACGAGGCAGCGGTGGTCGATCCCGTAAGCGGCATGGTGTTCCAGACCGAGGACCGCAGCGACGGGCTGCTCTATCGCTTCATCCCCGCCGTCCCCGGCCAGCTGGCCAAGGGCGGCAAGCTTCAGGCGCTGGCTCTGGCCGAAGGCGAACCGGCCAGCGGGCCCGCACCGGGCGGCTGGGCCAAGGTCCGCTGGATCGATCTCGACGATCCGGAAAGCCCGGGCGATGACCTGCGCAAGCGTGGCGCGGCGGCCGGCGCGATGGTCTTCTCGCGCGGGGAAGGGATCGAGCTGGGCCTGGGCCGGGACGGGGTGAGCGAGCTGTTCTTCGTCTGCACATCGGGCGGCAAGGCCAAGCTTGGCCAGGTATACCGTCTGCGGCTGGACCCCAAGGGGAACTGGCTGCAATTGTTCTTCGAATCGACCGATCCGGCCCAGTTCAACTATGGCGACAACCTGACCGTTTCGCCTGGCGGCCACCTGATCGTCTGCGAAGACCAGTATACCGACGATGCCGAAAATCACCTGCGCGGGCTGACCCCGGCGGGCCTCCCTTATGATTTCGCGCGGGTGCGGCTGAAGACCGAACCGGCCGGGGCCTGCTTCTCGCCCGATGGCAAGGTGCTGTTCGTCAATCTCTACAGCCCGACCACGACCCTGGCGATCACCGGGCCGTGGCAGCACCTGAAGGCTTAGACCTTTCGGAAAATCGCTTTCAGTGCGCCGGGCAGGGCCGGATAAACAAAGCTGAACCCGCTGCGCAGTGCGGCGACAGGCAGCACCCGCTGGCCGCCCAGCAACAGTTCCTTCGCCAGATCCCCGGCCACCCAGCGCAGCGGCGCCGCGGGCACGGGAATGACGGCCGGCCGGTTCAGCGTACCTCCCAGCGCGCGGGTGAAATCGCTGTTGCGGACCGGTTCGGGGGCAGTGGCATTGACCGGGCCGGACAGGTCCGGCGTGGCAATGGCATGGCAGATCAGCCGGACCAGATCGTCGCGGTGAATCCAGCTCATCCAGTGCCGCCCGCGCCCGAACGGCCCGCCCAGCCCCAGTTTGAACGGCAGCACCATGCGCTGCAGCAGCCCGCCGCCCGCATCAATCACCAGACCGATCCGCAGGCGAACGGTGCGCACGCCCAGCGCCTCGGCCCGGGCCGCCTCAGTTTCGGCCATCACGCAGACTTCGCGCGAGAAGCAAGCGTTGCCGCTGCTCTGCTCGTCCAGCTCTTCGTCCCCATGCAGGCCGTACCAGCCGACCGCCGAGGCCGAGATGAAAGCGGCGGGCTTTCGGTCCAGCCGCGCCATCAACGCCACGCATTCGCGCGTAACCGCGCGGCGCGATTCGATGATTCGCTGACGCTTGGCCCTGGTCCACAGGCCGTTGGCAATCGGCTCCCCGGCCAGGTTGACCACGGCGTCAATCTGCTCGCCCGGCCCGATCTGATCGAGCGAACCAACCAGGCGGACCTTGCGTGGCAAGCCTTGCGCAGCATCGGGATTACGGCTCAGCACGATCACCCGGTGCCCGCCCTGGGCCAGCGCCTCGACCAGCCGCCGCCCGACAAAGCCGGTGCCGCCGGTGACAAGGATCGCCAGCCCGGCGGGCAAGGCAGCGCTCAGTTCGGTGGCGGGTAGGGATGGATGACGGGCCATGGCGGACCTTTCTAGCCAATGGGCGTTAGCGTGTCATAAGCCGCCCGCCCCCCTGCCGCGACCTGTCCCTTCGGGATTGACCGCGGCGGCGCCCGGCGCCAATCACCTGCGGCAAATACCGCAAGAGGATCTGCCGATGACCGACGCCGACTATACCCCGCCCAAGGTCTGGAGCTGGAACAAGGAAAACGGCGGGCAGTTCGCCAGGATCAACCGCCCGACCGCCGGGGCCCAGACCGAAAAGGAGCTTCCCGTGGGCGAGCATCCCTTCCAGCTCTATTCACTCGGCACGCCCAACGGGCAGAAGGTGACGATCCTGTTCGAGGAACTGCTGGAAGCCGGCCACAGCGGGGCGGAATACGATGCCTGGCTGATCAATATCCGCGATGGCGACCAGTTCGGCTCTGGCTTTGTTGCGCTCAACCCCAATTCCAAGATTCCGGCCCTGCTCGACCGGTCCGGGCCAGAACCGTTCCGGGTGTTCGAAAGCGGCGCGATCATGCTGCACCTGGCGGAAAAGTTCGGCGCGTTCATCCCGGCGGATGCCAAGGGCCGGGCCGAATGCCTCAGCTGGCTGATGTGGCAGATGGGCAGCGCGCCGTTCATCGGCGGCGGGTTCGGGCATTTCTATGCCTATGCACCGATCAAGATCGAATATGCGATCGATCGCTATGCGATGGAAACCAAGCGCCTGTTCGATGTCGCCGACCAGCGGCTGGCGCAGAGCCGCTATCTCGCCGGGGAGGAATACACCATCGCCGACATCGCGGTCTATGCCTGGTTCGGCCTGCTGTATCGCGGCTTTGCTTACAACGACGCGGCCACTTTCCTGTCGCTGCACGAATATGCCAACGTCGGCCGCTGGGTGGAGGAAATCCTGGCTCGCCCAGCCGTGAAGCGGGGCCAGAAAGTCAACCTGCAAAGCGGCCTGATCGAACGCCACTCCGCCGCTGATTTCGATGCGCCGGGCAAGGATGAATAGCCCCTTCCCAACCCCGCGCGGTCTTTCTATAGGCCGCGTTCCTGCTGGGGCGTAGCCAAGCGGTAAGGCAGCGGTTTTTGGTACCGCCATGCGAAGGTTCGAATCCTTCCGCCCCAGCCAGGATGCAACGGTTGCTCGAACCTTCGCAGACCTCCTCGAACGATCATAGACCAATGGCTCAGGTTCGGGCCGGAGCGCAGCGGAGGCGGCCGAGCGCAGCGAGGGCAATCCTTCCGCCCCAGCCGGGATGCCAATCTCCAGCTTGAACCAATTGCACTGTAGAGCCAGCCCGCTAGGCTGACCGACAAGGAGAGACCCATGCGCGCAACCCAGGCCTTCATCGAGCAGACCGGCGGCCCCGAAGTGATCCGGTGGCACGAGGTGGACCTGCCCGCACCCGGTCCCGGCGAGGCGCTGATCCGGCACGAGGCGGTCGGCCTCAATTTCATCGATACTTATCTTCGCACCGGGCTTTACCCGATGCGGCTGCCCGGCGGCCTCGGGTTCGAAGCGGCCGGGATCGTCGAAGCGGTGGGCGAAGGGGTCACGCACCTCAAGCCGGGCCAGCGCGCGGCCAGCTTTGGCGGCACGCCGGGGGCCTATGCCACGGCGCGGATCATCAAGGCGGCGGAACTGTTCCCGCTGCCTGAAGGGATCGACAGCCGCACTGCCGCCGCCGTGTTCCTGAAAGGCGCGACCGTGGAGGCCCTGGCCGAGCGCGTTGCGCCCGTCGCCCCCGGCGGCTGGGCGCTGGTTCCGGCGGCGGCCGGAGGCGTCGGCCTGCTGCTGGTGCAATGGCTGAAAGCGCGCGGGGTGCGAGTGATCGGAACGGTCGGGGCGCCGTCCAAGGTGCGGCTGGCGCAGGAAGCCGGGGCGCAGCTGGTGTTCCTGTCCGGCGATCCGGATCTGGTCGCCAAGGTCCGCGAAGCAACCGGCGGGCGCGGCGTGGCCGTATCCTATGACGGGGTCGGCGCGGCCAGCTGGCAGACCTCGCTCGATTCGATGGCCCCGCGCGGCACGATTGTCAGCTTCGGCAATGCCAGCGGCCCGGTGACCGGGGTTGCCCTGCGCGATCTGGCAACGCGCGGATCGCTGTTCGTCACCCGCCCCGGCGTTTACGATTACTACCGCGATCCGGCCGAAGCGGCGGCCGGGGCGGCCCGGCTGTGGGAAATGGTCGGCAGCGGCAAGCTGACCATCACCGTCGGCCAGACCTATGCCCTGACCGATGCCGCCCAGGCCCACATCGATCTGGAAGCGCGGCGAACCACCGGCTCGACCCTGCTGCTGCCCTGATGGCCCTTCCTGTCATCGACCTGATCGGCCTGCCGAGCGACAGCAATTCCTCGTTCGCGCGTGGCCCAGCCCTGGCTCCCGATGCCATCCGCCGCGCGTTGTGGTCGGACCGGGGGAACCTGGCCTGCGAGGACGGGCAGGAGATCGGGGTCGATTTTGACCTGCGCGACCGCGGCAATCTCTACCTGCGCGAGGAGGCCGGTGATGATGCCGTGATTGCCGCAGCGCTGGCAGCGTCGATCCGGTCCGGCGCCACGCCGCTGGCACTGGGCGGCGATCATGCCATGAGCCATCCGGTGGTGCACGGGGTCCATGCCGCCCACGGGCCGGTGACGATCCTGCATTTCGACGCCCATCCGGACCTCTACGACGATTTCGGCGGCAATCCGCGCAGCCACGCCTCGCCTTTCGCGCGGATCATGGAAGCGGGGCTGGCCAGCAGGCTGGTCCAGGTCGGCATCCGCACGCTCAATGCCCATTGCCGCGCCCAGGCCGCGCGCTTCGGAGTGGAGATCGTGCCGATGGCGGACTTTGCCCCCGGCATGGTCCCGGTGCTGGAGGGTCCGCTTTACATCAGCATCGACCTTGACGGGATCGACCCGGCCGAAGCCCCCGGCGTATCCCACCCCGAACCGGGCGGGCTGACCCTGCGTGAAGTGTTGGCCGTGCTGCGCCGCCAGACCGCGCCGATTGTCGGCGCCGACATTGTCGAGTTCAATCCGCGCTTCGACCAGAACGAGCGCACCGCGATCCTGGCGGCCAAGCTGGTGCGCGAAATGTCCGCGCTAATGGCGCGAAACCGAAGTTAGGCCCGCGCAAACCTGATCCCGCGGCGCGGGCCCTTGCCTTTGCGCTGCCCGTCACGGCAGGCGCGGACCGCCACATCTTCCACCCCGGAGCCTCCATCCGACAAGCGGCGGGCGGGTAGCGAAGAGAAAGCGGCCGACCACCCCGCCAGGCTCCCGCCTGAGACCAGCACCCTGTGCCGTGCCAGGCAACTGCCGGGTGATCACGCAGCGCGCTGGGCGCGGTCCACCGCTTCCTGGTTAAGCATGTCGGCCAGCAGGAACGCCAGTTCGATTGACTGCGCCGCGTTGAGGCGCGGGTCGCAGTGGGTATGATAGCGATCCGCCAGCGCCGCATCGGAGATCGCCACGGCCCCGCCGACGCATTCGGTCACGTCCTGGCCGGTCATTTCGATGTGGATGCCGCCGGCGTGGGTGCCTTCGGCGCGATGGACGGCGAAGAAACCGCGCACTTCGTTCAGGATCCGGTCGAACGGCCGGGTCTTGAAACCGCTTTCGGCCTTGATCACGTTGCCGTGCATCGGATCGCAGGACCACACCACCGGGTGCCCTTCGCGCTTGACCGCGCGGACCAGCGGGGCCAGACCGGCTTCCACCTTATCGTCACCGAAACGGCTGATCAACGTGATCCGGCCAGCCTCGCGGCCAGGGTTGAGCACGTCAAGCTGGCGCAGCAGTTCGTCCGGGGCCAGGGAAGGCCCGCACTTGAACCCGATCGGGTTGCCCACCCCGCGCAGAAATTCGACATGGGCCGATCCCTCGAACCGCGTCCGGTCGCCGATCCACAGCATATGGGCGCTGGTATCGTACCAGTTCCCGGTCAGCGAATCGCGCCGGGTCATGGCCTGCTCGTAGGGCAGGTGCAGCGCCTCGTGGCTGGTGTAGAAGCTGGTGCCCTGCAACTGCGGCACGGTCTTGGGATCAATCCCGCAGGCTTCCATGAAGTCCAACGCCTCGCCGATCCGGGTGCTGATCTCCTCGAACCGCGCGGCCCAGGGGCTACGGCCCATGAAATCGAGCGTCCACTGATGAACCTGCCGCAGATTGGCATAACCGCCGGTCGAGAAGGCCCGCAGCAGGTTGAGTGTCGCGGCGCTTTGCGAATAGGCCTGCATCAGCCGCTGCGGATCGGGAGTGCGGCTTTCAGGGGTGAAATCGATCCCGTTGATGTTGTCACCCAGATAGCTGGGCAATTCGACCCCGCCCTGCACTTCGACCGGCGAGGAGCGCGGCTTGGCGAACTGGCCGGCCATGCGGCCCACTTTCACCACCGGCTGCTTGCTGGCAAAGGTCAGCACCACGGCCATCTGCAGCAGCACGCGAAACGTGTCGCGGATGGTGTTGGGATGAAATTCGGCAAAGCTTTCGGCGCAGTCCCCGCCCTGCAGCAGGAAACCCTTGCCCGCCGCGACTTCGGCCAGATCGGCCTTCAGCGCGCGGGCTTCCCCGGCAAAGACCAGCGGGGGAAAGGTGCTCAGCGTGTTCGTGACCTTGTCCAGCGCAGCGGCATCGGGATAGCTCGGCAGGTGCCGCGCTTCCTTGGCCGTCCAGCTATACGGGGTCCAGTTACTCGCCACGTTTCATCACTCCCGTCATCGGCAAAGCGCGGCCCATAGCCGCCCTTGGCCGCAAATGCAAAACTTGCAAACCCGATCAGTCAAATCGGGCAACAATATTACGCGAGTGCCCCTTGGGCCGATCGGGCCCGATCAGCGCGTCGCCGGTGCGGCCAGGCTGGCCGGGACCGGCATCTGGGCCAGGCTCTGCCCTTGCGGGATCACCGCGATCCGCCACGACTTGCCGGGTGCCAGGTACTTGCGCGCCAGGGCCTGCATCGCCTCGGGCGTGGTCACTGTGTAATCGCTCAGCAAGGTCCGGACCGAACGGTAGCGGGTCGGGTCGCTCGTCGCCCCTTCGATCAGGTACATGAAAAACGCGCTCGACGATGACGCGCGGGTCAGCCCTTGCTTGAGCGGTTCGGTAACCCGGGCCAGTTCTTCGGCCGTGATCGGCTGGGTGGCCAGATCGGTGGCGATTTCCTCGGCCGTGGCAAAGAACACCGGCACCGATTTGGGCTGAAGGTTGGCAAGCGCGAAGATGTTGCCGCCGTCGTGCAGCTCCAGCGGCCAGGAATTGACCACCTGCGGAGCATAGGCCTCGCCCAGCTTTTCGCGCAGCTTGTCCATCAGGCGGTTGTTGAACACCTGGGTCAGGATCTCCAGCTGGCGGCTCTCGCGCAGCTGCGCCATGCCCCCGCCAGTCGGCCAGCCGATCAGCGCGGCGGCCTGGTTGGCATCGCCCTTGTGATAGAGCACGATCGGTTCGCTCGAAGGCGGCAGGGTGCGGGCATCCAGCCCGGCAGTGCCGGCCGGATAGTCGCCCCGCGGCGGCAAGGCGCCGAAAGTGCGGTTGAGCGCGGCAAGAGCCTTGTCCTTGTCGAAATCGCCGAACAGGTGAATCTCCATCGGTCCGTGCCTGAGGATCGGCTCCCACACCTGCCGGAACCCGTCCGGCGTGGTCGCGTCGATCTCGGCCGGGGTCGGGGTGCGGAAAGTCGGATCGCGGCCGCGCTCCAGGAACTTGAGATCGCGTTCCAGCACCCCCTGCGGGCTGGAAGCATACTGTTCATAGCTGATCCGGGATGCCGCCTTGGCCCGCAGCAGCGGATTGGCATCCCAGCGCGGGGCGACAAACTTGCTGGCGATCAGCAGCAACTGATCGTCCAGATCAGAAGCGCGGGTATCGGCCTTGAAAACGAAGACGGTGTCCTCGATCTCGAAATTGAAGCCGATCTTGCGGCCGGTCGTCGCCCGGTCCATCGCTTCGCGGTCGAGCGGACCGACCCCGGCATCGACCAGCGCCATCTCGCCCAGCTTGGCATAGGGCGCGGTCTTTGCGTTGAACGCGCGCCAGCCAGCGCCGAAGCGGACCTTCAGCGTTACCCGCCCGGGTTCGTCCTCGGTCGGCCAGAGGATCACTTTGACCCCGTTGGCATAGTCGATCTGGCGGATTTCCAGCAGCCCGGTCGACTTGTCGGCCAGCGGCGTGGCCGGAACGCCGATCGCCGGCAAATCACTGATCCTGATGCTGGCCGCCGCCAGCCGCGCGCGGGTATTGGCGGCAACCGGTGCCGCCAGCGCGGTGCGCAGCGCGGCTGGGGTGGCTTCCGCCGCATCGGGCGTCACATAGACCGCGCGGGTGACGTTGCCGCCGAACATCGCTCTGGTCCGGGCCAGGACATTGGCCGGGGTGAACAGCGGCTTCGACGAATTGAAGATCTGCAGGATCGTTTCGGGCGAGGCGATCGTTTCGCGGATGTTGAGCGCGCTGACCATATCGTCGGCCAGCTTGGCCCCGGCCTGTAGCCGGCGCTGTTCGACGCTGCTTTCGAAAGCGACGCCGAATTCCTTCACTTCACGATCGATCTCTTCCTGGGTCGGCGGCTTGGCCATGGCATCGGCAATCACCGCGCGGGTATCGCGCAGCGCCGCTCGCCAGTCCGGCCCCAGCGGTGTGATCATCACATAGGTGGCATCGGCCGAGCGCGCGACCTTTTCCTTGTTGACCATCGAAACCAGGAACGATCCCCCGGCCCGCGCCTTCGCCTCAAGCCGGCGGTTGATGATCGCCTGGGCCAGACTGTCGATCATGATTCCCTGGTTGTAGGAAATGGTATCGCGCACCGGCCGCCACGGCCGAAGGATCGCGTAAGTGAACGAACGCGGCATGCCCGGCTCCACGATGACCCGCGTTTCGCCGACCGGAGCGATGCCCTTGGCGCCCTGCGGCGCACGCGGATCGCCAAACGGTGGTTCCGGCTCGCGCGGGCCCACACCCTGCCACTCGCTGAACCACCTGGCGATGGCCGCTTGCATCGCTGCGGGCGGCAGATCGCCCACCACGATGATCACGGCGTTTTCCGGGCGGTACCAGCGGCGGTGGAATGCGGTAACCGAAGCCTCGGTCGCGCCGGTCAGGGTTTCTTCGGTGCCGATCACCGGGCGCATGGCCAGCTTCTGCCCCGCAAACAAGGTCTGCTGGCTCTGTTCGAACACGCGATTGGCCGTGCCGCCACGCTCGCGCATTTCAGCAAGCACGATCGGCACGTCGGTCCGCACGTTCTTTTCGCTCAGCACCGGGGCGATCATCATGCCTGACAGGAGCTTCATCGATTCGTCAAAGCTCGCCTCGGTGGCGTTGGGCAGGTCGAGCTTGAAGGTCGTAGCGATCGGACTGGTTTCGGCATTGGTATCACTGCCGAAAGTCGCGCCCATCTTCTGCCAGGTCGGGATCGCCTCGCCATCGCCCAGATAGCGCGACTGGCGAAACACCATGTGTTCAAGCAGGTGCGAATAGCCGCGTTCGTGATCCCGCTCATATAGCGAGCCGACATCCATCCGCACCCGGATCGAGACCTGCCCCGGCGGAACCCCGTTCTTGCGCACGACATAGCGCAGCCCGTTGGGCAGTTCGCCAAACTGCCATTCCTTGTCGATCGGGATATCGCTGCAGCGATAAAGCCACGGCGCGTCCGGATCGCATTTCACCGCCGGGGCAGCGACTGACTCGCGAACCGGAGCCTTGCGCGCAGCGGCCACGGGGCGCTTCTGCTTCGCCCTCGCCGCCTCGAGGGCAGGCGCGGCAATCATCGCGAAAGCGGGGAGGATCAGGGCGAAATTGCGCAGGGCGCGGACCGGCTTGAGCATAGGGCCGCATTTATAGGCAGCGCATTTGCGAAGGGCCAGTGAATACGGCACAAGATTATTCTACAGCTGCGTCATGCGGCACCGTGCCGGATCAGCATGGAAGACCGGCTCTTTATCAGCCTCAATCTGTTCTTTCGCCGTCGTCGCGGCGGCCAGCCGGATCGCGCAATCTGACCGGGGACGCCAAGGATAACATGAAGTGACCCGAATTTTCCGGTTCGCCCCCTGTGAACCGGATCAGGTTCAGCCGTCCTCCTGCCCTTTTGGCCCCTTGCCCAGCCTGCCCCCCGTCCTTACATCCGAGCCATGTTCATCGAAACCGAAACGACGCCCAACCCCGCCACGCTGAAATTCCTGCCTGGGCAGGAAGTGATGTACGCCGGCACCCGCGATTTCCGGGACGAGGAACAGGCGGCAGCCAGCCCGCTGGCCTCGGCCCTGTTCGATCTGGGCGATGTGACGGGCGTGCTGTTCGGCCGCGATTTCGTGGCGGTGACGGCTGCTCCGGGGGTCGACTGGTCGGTATTGAAACCACAGGTGGTGGCGATCCTGCTCGACCACTTCATCACCCAGGCCCCGCTGTTCCACGCCCCCAGCGCCAGCGGCATCGTCGTCCCGGCCGAGGCTGAGGAAGACTTCGGCGATGATCCGGCCGATGCCGATATTATCGCCCAGATCAAGGACCTGATCGAAACCCGCGTCCGCCCGGCCGTGGCCAATGACGGCGGCGACATCGTCTATCGCGGTTTTCATGAAGGCGTGGTCTACCTTGCCATGCAGGGCGCCTGTTCGGGCTGCCCCAGCTCAACCGCCACGCTCAAGAACGGGATCGAGACGCTGCTCAAGCACTATGTTCCGGAAGTGAGCGAAGTGCGCGCCACCTGACCGGCTGCTTGCATCCCCCTTTCAGATGATCGGAGTTCCCATGTCCCAGCCGCTTCCCGACGCTGCGCTCGACCAGCTGTTCCGCACCGCCCGCACCTATAACGGCTATCTCGACAAGCCGGTTTCGCCCGAGCAGCTCCACGCGATCTGGGACCTGATGAAGATGGGTCCGACCAGCGCCAACCAGCTGCCCGCGCGGCTGGTCTGGGTGACGACGGACGAGGCCAAGGCCAAGCTTGCCGCCTGCACCATGCCGGCCAATGGCGAGAAGATCCTCGCGGCCCCGGTCTCGGTCATCATTGCCATGGACCTGCAATTTCACGAACAGCTGCCCTGGTTGTTCCCGCATACCGATGCCCGCGCCTGGTTTGTCGGCAACGATGCCCTGCGGGAGAAATCGGCCTTCCTCAACACCACGCTCCAGGCCGCCTATTTCATCATGGCAGCGCGGGCCCTGGGCCTTGATACCGGGCCGATGACCGGTTTTTCCAACCAAGCCGTGGACGCGGCATTCTTTGCCGACCAGCCAGACTTCAAGTCAGTGATGATCTCGACCCTGGGCTATGGCGATCCGGCCAGCATCTTCGACCGCAGCCCGCGCCCGGATTTTGACCGCTTCAACAGCATGGCCTGAGCAGTTACACGCTCATTCCATGAATACCCTGGTGATCGATAGCGCGACCGAGGCCTGCTCGGTCGCCTTGTTCGACGGTGATAGCCTGATCGCCGGCGACTGCCGCGTGCTGGGCCGCGGCCACGCCGAACAGCTGGTTCCGATGATACAGGCCCTGCCCGGCAAAGGCCGTGCGGAACGAATCGCGGTGGCGCTGGGCCCGGGCAGCTTTACCGGGGTCCGTGTCGGCCTGGCCGCCGCCCGCGCGCTGGCGCTGGCCTGGCAAGTGGAGCTCGTCGGCTATCCCACCCTTGCCCTGATTGCCGCCATGGCCGCTGCACGGCATCCTGGCCAGGCGCTGACAGTCTGCACCACTGGCGGGCATGGCGAATGGTTTGTCCAGCACTTCGGTCCTGACGGCGCGGCGCAGGTCGCGCTCGCCTCGCTTGCCCCCGAAACAGCCCTGGCAGGCGCGGCCGATCTTGTTGCCGGCAGCCAGGCCGAAGCGCTGGTGGCGCGGCGCGGCAGCGGCACGGCCCTGCTGCTGTGGCCCGATGCGCGGGCTTTCGCCCTGCTCGATCCCGCGCTGCTCAGCACCGATACCACCCCGCTTTATGGCCGTGCGCCCGATGCGCGCCTGCCGGGGGCGGCATGATCCCCCCGCCGGACGATATCGACCGGCTGATGGCGGTGATGCAGACCGCTTTCCCGCCCGAGTATGGCGAGGCATGGACCCGCCGCCAGGTCGAGGACGCGCTGCTGCTGGGGCACACCTTCTATGGCCTGCTCGCAAGCCATGGCGAAGAACCACAGGGGGATGAGCCAGCCGCCGCCTTCTTCCTCTCGCGCCACGGGTTCGAGGAGGAAGAGCTGCTGCTGCTGGCGGTCGATCCCGTCCATCGCCGCAAGGGCCTGGCCAGCCGTCTGCTGGACCGGCTGTTCCGCGCTGCACAGCAACGCGGCGCGCGGCGCGTCTTGCTGGAAATGCGGCGCGGCAATCCGGCTGAACGGCTTTATCGCGCCCATGGCTTCATCCCGATCGGGGAACGGCTCAAGTATTACCGCACTCCGGGCGGCGAACGGCTTGATGCCATTACCTTTTGCCGGGATTTTAATTAGTCGGCACGTCGCGAACCGAACAGCATACTTAATTTGTCTGGCTACCGGGGATACAAGATCGCTGCTGAACTTGTCCATTCAGACAATATCGCCTAATCACGATCGGTCCGCGCCCATTACGCAACGACATCAAAGAAATCGAATAACCGGTTACCACACTTACAGAAGGACAAGGCCATGGATGCAACCCATGCCGATATGAACGAAATGCTCATCACGCTGACGTCGGACATCGTCGCCGCCCACGTCAGCAACAACAGCGTCGCGGTTGAAGACGTCGCCGGCCTGATCGGCAACGTCTATGCGGCCCTGGCCGGTCTTGGACAGGCTACGGTGGCCGAGGAAAAGCTGCCCGAACCGGCCGTTTCAGTCCGCGCTTCG
>JBKBSV010000023.1:0-948 GCA_046291115.1 Novosphingobium sp.
ATCCCGGAAAACCTGCTGGAAAGCGAGCTGTTCGGGCACGAAAAGGGCGCCTTCACCGGGGCGGTCAAGACCACCGAGGGCAAGATCGAACTGGCCAACGGCGGCACGCTGTTCCTGGATGAAGTGGGCGATATTCCGCTGCCGCTGCAGGTCAAGCTGCTGCGCTTCTTGCAGGAACGGGTGATCGAGCGGATCGGTTCGCGCAAGTCCATCCCGGTCGATACGCGGATCGTCTGCGCGACGCACCAGGATCTGGAAACGATGATCGCCGACGGGCGGTTCCGCGAGGACCTGTTTTATCGCCTGGCCGAAATCGTGGTGAAGATCCCCAGCCTGGCCGAGCGCCCCGGCGATGCCTCGCTGCTGGCCAAGGCCTTCCTCGCCCGGTTTGCTGCAGAGATGAATCCGGCGGTCAAGGGCTTTGCCCCCGATGCGCTGGCGGCGATCGATTCCTGGCCCTGGCCGGGCAACGTTCGCGAGCTGGAAAACCGGGTCAAGCGCGCGGTGATCATGGCCGATGGCAAGCTGGTGACAGCTGCCGATCTGGACCTTGCCGCGCCGGACGAGGACGAGGCCCAGGTGCTCAACCTCAAATGCGCGCGCGAAGCAGCCGATCGCAAGGTCATCCGCCACGCGCTGGCCCGCAGCGAAGGCAATATTTCGAGCACCGCCAAGCTGCTCGGGATCAGCCGCCCGACACTGTACGACCTGCTCAAGCAGTACGACCTCCAGGCCTAGGCCGATGCGCCGCAGCGCCCCTGCCTTCTTCCTGGCCGCGGCCTTGCTGGCCGCCGGTGCCCCGCCGCTTGGCGCGGTCCCGGATGCCGCACGCGGCGATCTGGACCGGGCGCGGGCGGCGCTGGCGCGCGGAGACGGGATCGCGGCCGAGGCCGACCTGCGCCGCGCCGAAGCCGCCGGAGCCGTGCGCCGCGATCTGGCCGTGGACAT
>JBKBSV010000023.1:958-26040 GCA_046291115.1 Novosphingobium sp.
GGCTGATCCAGCAGGGCCAGCGCCGAAAGGCGCGCGAATGGCTGCAAGGCGGTGACTTTGCCAAGGGCGAGGAAGCGCGCGGCTGGCGGCTGCTGGCCCTGCTCGAGAGGCTCGACGGCAATCTGCCCGCGGCTGGGCAAGCGCTGGACCGGGCGCTCGCCATCAGCGCAAACGATCCGCTGCTGTGGGTGGAAATCGGCCGGCTGCGCTATCAGGGCGGCGAACACCTGCTGGCGGTGGCAGCCGCCGACCGCGCGCTGGCGGCCGGGCCGGACGATCCCCGCGCGCTGGAATTCAAGGCGCAACTGCTGCGCGATGCGGGCGGTGATGCTGCAGCGATTGCCCTGCTGGAACGCGCTCTGGCCGCAGCGCCCGATGATCTGCTGCTGCTGGGCGGCTATGCCGCATCGCTGGGTGAACAGGGCCGGGCGAGCGAGATGCTGGCCGTGACCCGCAGGATGCTGGCCCTCGATCCGGACAATGCCCGGGCCTTTTTCCTGCAAGCCGCGCTGGCTGCGCGCGCCGGAAAGACCGATCTGGCCCGCGCCATGCTCAACCGGGTTGGCCGCAAGCTGGACGATGTGCCGGCCGCTCTGCTGCTGAATGGCCTGCTGGAACTGGAGGCCGGCAATGCCAATGTTGCCGCGCAATATCTGCTGCGGCTGGCCGACCGGCAGGGTGCCAACCAGCGGGCGCAAATGCTGCTGGCCCGCGCGCTGTATCAATCGGGTGATTATCAGCAGCTGTTTGCGCGCTTTGGGGCGCTGGCCGAACGCGGTGATGCGCCGCCTTATCTGCTGAACCTGCTGGGCCGGGCGCGCGAAGAGCAGGGCGACCGGGCCGCGGCGGCCGCGCTACTGAACCGCGCCGCCTATGCCCTGCCGCTGCCGGTCCTGCCCCAGTTTGAACCTGCGCCGCCGGGTGTGCTGGCGCCGCGCTTTGCCGAGGCTCCGGCTGCGCCGGACGTAGCCGTGCCTTATGTGCGCAGTTTGCTGGCATCGGGCAATCGCGCCGGCGCGAGGGTTGCTGCCGTGCGGTTTCTGGAACGGCGGCCGGGTTCGGTCGAGGCGCTTGGCGTGCTGGGCGATGTGGAAGTGCTGGGCGGCCAGCCGCTGGCGGCGCTGCCGCATTACGAGGCCGCCGCCACCATCCGTTTTCCTGACCGGCTGGCGCTGCGCTATGCCATTGCGCTGGAACAGGCCGGGCGGCCCGGACAGGTGCCGCCGCTGATCGGCCGGTATCTCGCCATGGTTCCCGGCAGCCGGTTGATGGCGCGGGTGGCAGCCAATCTGGCGCTGAGCGCACAGAACTGGCCGCGCGCGCGGCTGCTGCTGGAAAGTCTGCGCCTGCGCGGCGGTGGGCGCGATGCACGGCTGCTGGCCGATCTCAGCCTGGCGCAACTGCGCAGCGGCGATACCGATGCCGCCCTGGCCAGTGCCGAGCAGGCCTGGCGGTTGGCCCCGGCCAGCCCCTTTGCGGTGCAGGCCCGCGCCCTTGCCCTGGCCCATGCCGGGCGCGATCCCGATCTGGCCCGCCAGCTGATCGAACAGGCCCGCAAGACCGGGGGTGACAATCCGCTGTTGGCAGAGGCCCGCAAGAAGCTGGGCTGAACCCTCTCGACAAGCCGCGCGGCAGGCTTTTAAAGGCAATTTCATCGCGCGATTAAATTTTCGGGAGTGGAGCGAATGGCTGGTGTTCTTCAGGGTGTGACGGTGATCGAACTGGCCGGGATCGGACCGGGGCCGTTCTGCGGGATGATGCTGGCCGATCATGGCGCGCGGGTGATCCGGATCGAACGTCCCGGCACCACCGGCCGGTTTGGCACCAGCGGCAACCGCGACATCCTTAATCGCAACCGCGAACGGATTGAACTGGATCTCAAGGATCCTGCCGCGATCGCGCAGCTCAAGGATCTGGTGAAGACTGCCGACGCGCTGATCGAAGGCTATCGCCCCGGCGTGATCGAGCGGATGGGGATTGGTCCCGATGTGCTGCTGGGGATCAATCCCAAGCTGGTGATCGGGCGGATGAC
This sequence comes from Novosphingobium sp., assembly GCA_046291115.1. Classification (GTDB taxonomy): domain Bacteria; phylum Pseudomonadota; class Alphaproteobacteria; order Sphingomonadales; family Sphingomonadaceae; genus Novosphingobium. Next base: position 2,991 of record JBKBSV010000023.1, read on the forward strand.
GGGCTGGGGCCAGGACGGGCCGATGGCGCCGCTGGCCGGGCACGACATCAACTATATCGCGCTGTCGGGCGCGCTGCACACCTATGGCCGCAAGGGCGAAAAGCCGATCTTCCCGGTCAATGCCGTGGGCGATTTCGGTGGCGGCGGGATGATGCTGGCTTTCGGCGTGGTCGCGGGCGTGCTCCATGTCCGTTCGGGCGGGACTGGGCAGGTGGTTGACTGCGCGATGGTCGATGGCGCGGCAATCCTTTCGGCCATGACCTATTCCTTCCTCGGCAACGGCCAGTGGCGCGACGAGCGCGGGGTCAACCTGCTGGACAGCGGCGCGCATTTCTATGACACGTATGAGACCAGCGATGGCAAATACATCTCGCTTGGTTCGATCGAGCCGCAATTCTATGCGCTGTTGCTGGAAAAGACCGGTCTGGCCGGCGATCCCGAATTTGCCCAGCAGATGAACCCGATGAAGTGGGACGAACTGAAAGCGCGGTTGACCGCGCTGATCCTGACCAAGACCCGCGACGAATGGTGCGCGATCATGGACGGAACAGATATCTGTTTTGCCCCGGTGCTGAGCCTCAAGGAAGCGCCCCGGCATCCGCATAACGTGGCGCGGGGTACTTTCGTGGAAGAGTCCGGGATGATCCAGCCGGCTCCGGCGCCGCGCTTTTCCGCCACCCCAGCCCCCGCGCCGAGGCTGGCCGGGCGGTAAGGCGGCCGGCGCTGGCCGGTTTCCTACTTGGCAAGGCTCTGCCATAGTCGCCCCATGCGCGGGAAACGGGGTTTTTTTCTTTCCCTGAACCCTGTGAACTTCGTGAAGTTCCCATCCGCCGGAACGAAGGGGCGATAATGGCATTCCTTTCCCGCATCGACCCGATGGTGCGTCTGCTGATGCTGGCAATCGGGCTTGCGCTGGTGATGCCGGTAACCGGCGGCGCGCGGGAAAGGGCGCAGTTCATCGCCAATGCGGCGGTGTTTTTGCTGTTCTTTCTCAACGGGGTGCGCCTGCCCCGGCATGAGGTGGCGCAGGGGTTGACCAATCACCGCCTGCTGTGGCCGCTGGTGGCATGGTGCTTTGGCGGCATGGCGCTGGCCGGGTGGGGGCTGTGGCAAGCCGGGCAAGGCTGGATGCCGCCGCTGATCGCGCTGGGGTTCCTGTACCTTGGCTGTCTGCCCTCCACCGTCCAATCGGCGACAGCCTATTCGTCGCTGGCGGGGGGCAATGTTGCCAGCTCGGTCGTGGCGGCGGCGCTGCTCAACCTGCTTGGCGTGTTCGTCACCGCGCCGCTGTTCTCGTTGCTGGGGGGCGGCGGTGCAGCGGAATTTCATGGCGACGGGCTGCTCAAGGTGGTCATGATCCTGTTGGTGCCGTTCATGCTGGGGCAGGTGATGCAGGGGCGGCTGTCAGGCTGGGTGCAGCATAACAGGGACCTGGCCACCTGGTTCGATCGCGGCTCGATCGCGATTGCCGTCTATGTCGCCTTTTCCGGGGCGGTCGAGCAGCGGTTCTGGCAGCAGGTCGAACCGGCCGGTTGGGGCTGGTTGCTGGGCGCTACGGCGCTGTTCCTGCTGATCGGCCACGGTGGGGCCTGGCTGCTGGGCGGGCTGCTGGGGCTGGATCGGGGCAACCGCGTCTCGATGCTGTTTGCCGGTGCGCAAAAGAGCATCGCGATGGGCGCGCCGCTGGCCGCGGTGCTGTTTGCGCCAGCTGTCGCGGGCGTCGTGCTGCTGCCGATCCTGCTCTATCACCTGGCGCAGCTGGTGCTGGCCGCGCCGATTGCAAACCGGCTCAGTCGGCCCTGACCGCGTCCTCGATCTCGCGGTCGGGATTGCGATCATTACGGCGGATCGACCACCACAGCGACAGACCGATCAGCACCGCCCCGATCAGCCCGGTGACCGTTTCAGGGATGTGCATGACGGCGGAAAACAGCATGATCGCGCCGAGCGCGATGATCGCCCAGAAGGCCCCGTGCTCAAGATAGCGGTATTCGGCCAGAGTGCCCTGCCTGACCAGGTGGATCGTCAAAGAGCGGACGAACATCGCCCCGATCGACAGGCCGAGCGCGATGACCACCATGTTGTTGGACAGGGCAAAGGCGCCGATCACGCCATCGAAACTGAAGGAGGCATCAAGGATGTTGAGATAGAGGAACCCGCCAAGCCCGGAACGCACCACCGCGCCTTGCAGTTTCAGCGCTTCTTCGCGCATTTCGAGAATGGTGGAAATCGCTTCGACCGCGATGAAAGTGACCAGTCCAAGGATGCTCGCAACCATGAAGGTCAGCGCATCTGCGGGCGGCAGCAGCAGCGAAATGCCGTAGATCACCAGCAGCAGCAGCGCGATCTCTGCCGCCTTGATGTTGGAGACGAGGCTCAACTTGGCTTCGATCCATTCGATCCAGTGGACGTCTTTGTCTCCGTCGAAGAAGAACGACAGGCCAACCATGGCGAGAAACGCACCGCCGAACCCGGCAATGCCGACATGGGCGCTGGAGACGATGCGTTCATACTCGGCCGGATTGTTGAGCGACAGGTTCAGTGCCGCCACCGGTCCAAGACCTGCGGCAATGGCCACAATCGCCAGCGGGAAGACGATCCGCATCCCGAAGACCGCGATCAGCATGCCCCAGGTCAGAAAGCGTCGCTGCCAGATTTCGTCCATGTCCTTGAGCACCGCGGCATTGACCACGGCGTTATCGAACGAAAGGGAGACTTCCAGGATGGAAAGGACAACGACGATCCACAGCATCGAAGCCGTCCCTGCCAGGCTTCCGGTCATGGTCCAGCCGTACCACAGCGCCAGTCCAAGACAGGCCAGCGTGAACAGGATCGAGAACTTGTAATACCGCAGCAGCATGGTTTGCCCCCAAGAGCGAAGCCGCTGCCCTATTTGGGTTGATAGGTCTGATCAATCCCCGGAAAAGACCTTTCCCGCACTTCCGCGGCATAGCGGGCGGCAGCGGCAGAGATGGTGTCGGCGATGTTCTCGTAGCGCTTTACAAATCGGGGAACCCGCTCAAACATGCCAAGCATGTCCTCGGTAACGAGGACCTGTCCGTCGCAGCGGGCCGAGGCGCCGATGCCGATCGTCGGGCACGTGATTGCTTCGGTGACCGCGATAGCGATCGGTTCGACCACGCCTTCGACCACGACGGCAAAAGCCCCTGCATCGTCCAAGGCCTTGGCATCGCTGACGATTTTCCGGGCTTCGGCGTCACTGCGGCCGCGGGCATTGTAGCCGCCGAGGACGTTGACGGCCTGCGGGGTGAGGCCGACGTGCCCCATCACCGGGATGCCGCGCTGGGTCAGGAAGGCGACCGTTTCAGCCATGGCCTCGCCGCCTTCCAGCTTCACCGCCGCGCAGCCGGTTTCCTTCAGCAGGCGCGAGGCGCTGGCAAAGGCCTGTTCGGGCGAGGCTTCATAGGCACCAAAGGGCATGTCAACCACCACTGCGGCGTGATACGAACCGCGGACGACGGCAGCCCCGTGGGCAGCCATCAGGTCGAGCGTGACCGGAACCGAGCTGGGCAGGCCGTAGATCACCTGGCCGAGCGAGTCCCCGACCAGCAGCAAGTCGCAATGCGCGTCGAGCAACTGGGCCTGGCGGGCGGTGTAGGCGGTCAGCATCACGATCGGTTCGGCGGTGACGCCGTCCACCTTGCGGCGGCGGATCGCCGGGATAGTGAGCCGCCTCATCGGGGCCGGGGTGGGGTTGGCGCGGCTGGTCGCGGTATCGAGCTGGAAGGTCGTGGACATGAACCGGCTTTAGTCGCTTGGACTAATCTGGGGAAGGGGCGGCTTTTAGCGCTTGCCAATACAGGTCTTGCCGCTAGCTTCCGCGCCCAGGCAAAGACAAGCGGTCGGACCAGGGATCCGCCGCCAGACGAGGGGAAATCCATGTTCGGACGCGTCAAACCATTGGACGCCATCCTGGCCACTGCCGAAAAGAAATCGCTACACCGTTCGCTGGGGGCTTTCCAGCTGACCATGCTGGGGATCGGCGCGATTATCGGCACCGGGATCTTCGTACTGACTGCCGAGGCGGCGCAAAAGGCCGGCCCCGGCATGATGCTCAGTTTCATCATCGCCGGTTTCGTCTGCGCCGTTGCGGCGCTGTGCTATGCGGAAATGGCCTCGATGGTGCCGGTCTCCGGCTCTGCCTATACTTATTCCTATGCCTCGATGGGTGAGATTGTCGCCTGGATCGTGGGCTGGGCCCTGATCCTGGAATACGCGATTGCGGCTTCGGCCGTATCGGTCGGGTGGTCCAATTACTTTGTCGGCCTGGTCCAGTCCGGCCTGGGGGTTGAATTGCCGACCTTCTTTACCAAGGGCGCTTTCGCCGCCGTTGGCGGCGGGATCAACCTGCCGGCGATTTTCGTGGCTCTGCTGGTGACCGCTCTGCTGGTGATCGGGACCAAGGAATCGGCCACTTTCAATGCCGTGCTGGTGGTGATCAAGGTTGTGGCGCTGTCCGCTTTCATCATCCTGGCCCTGCCGGTGATGAAGATGGAGAATTTCGAACCCTTCGCGCCGCTCGGCTTTGCCGGGGTATCTGCTGCGGCGGCTTCGATCTTCTTCGCCTATGTCGGTTTCGACGCGGTTTCCACCGCGGCCGAAGAAACCAAGAACCCGCAGCGCAACATGCCGATCGGCCTGATCGGCAGCCTGGTGATCTGCACCATCTTCTACCTGCTGGTTGCGGCCGGAGCGATCGGCGCCGTCGGTGCACAGCCAGTGATGGGCGCAGCGGGCGAGGCGCTGGCCGCCGGCAGCAAGGAATTGCAGGCACAGTGCGCCGCGCTGGCCGGGGCCGGAGATGTGCCGCTGGTCTGTTCGGACGAAGCGCTGGCCCACGTCCTGCGCGAGATCGGCCATGTCAATGTCGGTAACCTGATCGGCCTGGCGGCGTTCCTGGCGCTGCCCTCGGTGGTGCTGATGATGCTGTTCGGCCAGACCCGGATCTTCTTCGTGATGGCGCGCGATGGGCTGCTGCCGGAAGGCTTGGCCAAGGTCCATCCGAAGTTCAAGACGCCGCACGTGGTGACCATTATCACCGGTGTCTTCGTAACCTTCGCTGCGGCCTTCTTCCCGGTCGGCCAGCTGGCGGACATTTCGAACTCCGGCACGCTTTTCGCCTTCATGACCGTCGCCTTGGGCGTGATGATCCTGCGTCGCACCGCGCCAGACCGGCATCGTCCGTTCCGCACGCCGATCGTCTGGCTGGTTGGCCCGGCGGCGGTGGCGGGCTGCGCCTATCTGTTCTTCAATCTCTCTGGCTATACCGAGTTCATGTTCCTGGCCTGGGCGGCAGTGGGCCTGGTGGTCTACTTCTCCTATGGTCGACGCAAGAGCCACGTAGGCCGCGGCCTGGTGGAAGTGCACGAGCGGGATTCCGATGTGCCGCCGCAGCCGGTTCCGCCATTGCCCGGCGGGATCGACATCAACGACTGACCTGGCAAACAGGTGGGGAGAGGGGGCCGTTTCCGGCAAGGGAGCGGCCCCTTTGCTTTGCCTGCATGGCCTTCTGCAATCTCGATTGCGAATCGCTGCAAATTAGAACATAAATAGAACATAGGAGCGATTCCGCGATGACTGTCCTGACCCCGCTGTCCGCCTTTGCGCGGACCAAGCCGTTGCATTCCCCGACCAGCCTGCCGCGCTGGCAGCCGGGGCGGACCACTCATGCTCTGCATGGAGTGGTCTTTGCCCCGGCCGGAGAGGGCAGCGGGGCAGCCATGGCCCTGGCCATGGCGATCGACGCCGCACAGGCTGGCGAAGAACGGGCCTGGTTGTGGGTGCAGGACGAACGCTCGCTGAAGCTGGGCGGACGGCCCTATCGCCCGGGACGGCCCGGTCCCTTGCGAGACCGGTTGATCCACGTTGCCGCCAAGAGCGCGGAGGACGCCCTGTTTGCGTTGGAGGAAGGGCTGCGTTGCCGCGATCTGGCTTTCGTGATCGGTGAGATCGCGGCCAACCCGCGCGCGCTCAATTTCACTGTGGCGCGGCGGCTCAGCCTGGCGGTGGAACGCCATGGGGTGCCGCTGTGGCTGGTCCGGCTTGATGCACAAAGCGACCTGTCCTCGGCCCGGCAGCGCTGGCAGGTGCGCGCTGCGCCCTCGCGCCCGCCGCGCTGGAATGCGGCTGCGCCCGGCGCTCCGGCCTGGCAGGCGGATCTGTTCCGCGCCCGGGCCCATCCCCCCGGAAAATGGATCTTGCGTGATGAAGGCACCCGGCTCCGCGCCGAGCCGCCGCACCGACCGTCGCATTCTGTCGATCTGGTGCCCGCGGCTGGCGATCGACCGCTGGCAGCAGGCTGAGGGGACCAGCCCGGCACCTTTCGCGCTGTTGTCCGAAAGCGCCCATGGCCCCCGGATTGCCGCCCCGAATGTTGCCGCCGAGGATGCCGGCGTGCGTGCCGGCGTGCTGCTGGCCGATGCCCGCGCGCTTTGCCCGGAACTGGCCGTGGCGCTGGGCGATCCGGGCGGCGATCTGGCCTTTCTGGAGCGGCTGGCGCTGTGGGCGCGGCGCTGGGGGCCGTGGGCTGCGCTCGATCCACCCGATGGACTGATCGTTGACACCACCGGTGTTGCGCACCTGTTCGGGGGTGAGGCGGGGTTGCTGGACGATGCCGCCACCCGGCTTGAGGCGCGCGGGCTGACCGTGCGGCTGGCGCTGGCCCCTACTGCCGGGGCGGCCTGGGCACTGGCACATTACGGGCCGGAACGCGCGATCCTGCATCCGCAGGACAGTCTGGACAATCTCCCCGTGGCCGCGCTGCGGCTTGATCCGGCCACCCTGCTGGTGCTGCGGCGGCTGGGGCTGAAACGGGTGGGGGACCTGTCCGGAGTAGCGCGTGGCGCCCTGGCCCGGCGGTTCCGCAATACCCGCGCACCGGCAGCCAATCCGTTGATCCGGCTCGATCAGTTGCTGGGCCGGGTACCCGAACCGCTGTTGCCGGTGATGGCTGCCGACTTGCCGCTGGTCCAGCGTCGGCTGATGGAGCCGATCCGCCACCGCAGCCTGCTTGATCGGGTGCTGGCCGACCTGTGCGAGGATATGGCCCGCCTGCTTGAAGGGCGGGCCGAAGGCGCGCGGCGGCTGGAACTGGCCTTGTGGAAGGTCGATGGCGAAGTGCTGGTGCGCAAGCTGGAATTGGCCGCCGCCAGCCGTGATGCGGCGCATATCGGCCGGCTGTTTTCCGGCAAGCTGGATGATCTTGATGCCGGGTTCGGGATCGAACTGGCGCGTCTGTCTGCTCCGTGGACCGAGCCGTTGGCGCTCAATCAGGACGATTTCGAACGCGCGGCCAAAGCGCACGGCACATCATTGGCGGCCTGCATCGACCGGCTTGGTGCGCGGCTGGGGGCAGGGGCCGTGCGCCGTCCCGCACCCGTGGCCAGCCATGTGCCGGAGCGCGCCCAGCGCTGGGTGCCGCCGCTGGAACCGGAAGGCGCAGTTCAGTCCGAACCGGTCTTTCGCGTCCGGCCGCTGAAATTGCTTGACCAGCCAGAGCCGATCGCCGTGCTCTATGCCAGCCCCGATGGCCTGCCGCGCCGGTTCCGCTGGCGCGGGGCGGTGCACGAGATTGCCCGCGCCGAAGGTCCGGAACGGATCGCGCCGGAATGGTGGCGCGAACGCGGCACGGTGCGGCTGCGCGATTATTACCGGATCGAGGACGGAGAGGGGCGGCGCTACTGGATCTACCGGAGCGGGATTGACGGCGACGGGCGCGGCGGCCCCCCCGAATGGTTCATGCAGGGGCTCTGTGCCTGAGGCCCCGCTGACCCCCCAACGGCGCCGCGCCAGCGCCGATGGCCTGCCGCCGGTGGGCCGCGCGGCCTTTGTCGAGTTGGGACTGGTCAGCTGTTTCTCGTTCCTGCGCGGGGCATCGGAAGCTGTGGACCTGGTCACCACCGCACGGATGCTGGGCTATGCTGCGATCGGCATTGCTGATGCCAATACCATGGCCGGGGTGGTGCGGCTGCACAGCGAGGCCAAAGCACTGGGACTGCGCCCGGTGATCGGCTGCCGGATCGAGACTACCGAAGGGCTGGAGTTTCTGGCCTACCCGGCAGACCGCGCCGCCTATGGGCGGCTGTGCCGCCTGATCTCGGCCGGGCGGATGGCGCGGCTGGACGGGGAGTGGCAGGACAAGGGCGTGTGCCACATCTCGCTGGCGATGCTGGCAGAGCACAGTGCCGGGGTGCATCTGGTGCTGGTCCCGCCGCGCGATCTGGACGCGCGGTTTGCGATCGCGGTGGAAAGCAATGTTGTGCCGCTGCATCTTCCCGGCCCGCGCCAGAGCGATCCGTTGACCGCCCCGTTTCCGGATCTGCTTGCGCACCTTGTGCAGCAGCTGCCCACCCTGCGCCACCTGGCCGCCGCCTATCTCTATACCGGGGATGACATCGCCCGGATCGCGCGGCTTGATGCCCTGGCGCGGGAGAACGGCCTTTCGATCCTGGCCACCAATCTGCCGCTTTATCACGTGCCCCAGCGCCGCCCGCTGCACGATGTGATGACCGCGATCCGTCACAAGACCACCGTGGCGGCGGCCGGGTATCTACTTGAGGCCAATGCCGAGCGTCACCTCAAAGGACCGGAGGAGATGGCCCGGCTGTTCGCGCGCTGGCCCCATGCCCTGGCCGCGGCGCGCGATCTGGCGGATGCCTGCACTTTCAGCCTTGACGAACTGCGCTATGAATACCCGCGCGAGGCCTGGCCGGACGGGCTGGATGCACAGGCCTATCTCGACCGGCTGACCTGGGAAGGAGCGGCGGTGCGCTTTCCCGATGGGGTGCCGCCTGACGTGCGCGAAGTGCTGGGCAAGGAACTGGCGCTGATCGGCAAGAAGCAGCTGGCCCAGTACTTTCTGACCATCAAGGGCATCGTCGATTTTGCCCGGGCGCAGCAGCCGCCGATCCTGTGCCAGGGGCGGGGCTCTGCGGCCAATTCGGCGGTGTGCTATTGCCTGGGGATCACGTCGGTGAACCCGGCCGAGCATGCCCTGCTGTTCGAACGGTTCATTTCCGAGGACCGCGACGAGCCGCCCGACATCGACGTCGATTTCGAGCATGAGCGGCGCGAGGAAGTGATCCAGCACATCTATGAAAAGTACGGCCGCCATCGTGCCGGCCTGTGCGCCACGGTGATCCATTATCGTCCGCGCATGGCGATCCGCGAAGTGGGCAAGGCCATGGGCCTGTCCGAAGACGTGACGAGCGCGCTCGCCCGCACGGTCTGGGGCAGTTATGGCCGCTCGATCGAGGAAAAGCACATGGCCGAAACCGGCATGGATATTTCCGATCCGCACCTGAAACGGGTGCTGGCGCTGACACAGCAGATGATCGGCATGCCGCGCCACCTTTCGCAGCATGTTGGCGGTTTCATCCTGACCGAGGGGGCGCTGAGCGAAACCGTACCGATCGGTAACGGGGCCATGGCGGACCGCAGTTTCATCGAATGGGACAAGGACGACATCGACGCGCTGGGTATCCTCAAGGTCGATGTGCTGGCGCTGGGGATGCTGACCTGCATCAGGAAATGCCTTGATCTCTTGGCGGCGCACCATGGCAAGGCGCTGACGCTCGCCACCATCCCGCGCGAGGATCCGGCGGTTTACGACATGCTGTGCAAAGGGGATTCGCTCGGCGTGTTCCAGGTGGAAAGCCGGGCGCAGATGAACATGTTGCCGCGCCTGCGCCCGCGCTGCTTCTATGACCTGGTGATCGAAGTGGCGATTGTCCGCCCCGGCCCGATCCAGGGCGATATGGTCCATCCCTTCCTCAAGCGGCGGCGCGGGGCGGAGCGGGTGGAAATCCCCGCGCCTGGCCCCGCCCACGGCCCGCCAGACGAACTGACCAGCATCCTGGGGCGCACTCTGGGCGTGCCGATCTTTCAGGAGCAGGCGATGAAGATCGCGCTTGATGCGGCAAAGTTTTCCAGTGCCGAGGCCAACCGGCTGCGCAAGGCCATGGCCACTTTCCGCAGCCGCGGCATGGTGCATGAGCTGGAAGACCTGATGGTCGGGCGGATGGTGGCGCGCGGCTATGATCCGGATTTTGCCACTCGCTGCTTCAGCCAGATCAAGGGTTTCGGCGAATACGGCTTTCCGGAAAGTCACGCCGCCAGCTTTGCCCTGCTGGTCTATGTCTCGGCGTGGCTGAAGTGTCATTACCCGGCAGCTTTCGCCTGCGCGCTGCTCAATTCGCAACCGATGGGTTTTTATGCCCCGGCCCAGATCGTCCGTGACGCAAGGGAGCACGGGGTGGCCGTGCTGCCGGTCGATGTGAACTTCAGCGAGTGGGATAATGCCCTGGAGGACGGCGCCCTCCGCCTCGGCTTCCGACAGGTCGATGGCTTTCCAGAAGCTGCCGCCGCGCGGATCGTGGCGGCGCGGATCGAGGGCGGGGCATTTTGCGATCTGCGCGATCTGCGGCAGCGGAGCGGGCTTTCGCCGGCACTGATCGAGCGGCTGGCCAGCGCCGATTGCTTCAACTCGCTGGGCCTTACCCGGCGGCAGGCGCTGTGGGATGCGCGCAGCCTGATCCCTGCGCCGGATCTGCCGCTGTTCGCCGCAATGCAGGCCCGCGATGAAGGGACGGAGCGGGACGTCACCCGCCTGCCGGTGATGCCGTTGTCAGAGGAAGTGGTGGCCGATTATCAGACCCAGCGGCTCAGTTTGAAAGCCCATCCGCTGGCTTTCCTGCGCCCTTCGCTGGGTGAACGCGGCTTTATCCGGGCCAGCGAACTGAGGGAGCGCAAGTATCGTTCGATCGTGCAGGTGGCGGGCGTGGTGCTGATCCGCCAGCGCCCCGGCAGCGCCAAGGGGGTCTGCTTCATCACGCTGGAGGATGAGACCGGGGTGATCAATCTGGTGATCTGGCCCGACGTGATGGAGCGCCAGCGCAAGGTGATCATGGGCGCGCGGCTGATGGAAGTGAAAGGCCGGGTCGAATACGACGACGAGGTGACCCACGTGATCGTCACCCAGCTGACCGACGCCACCCCCGCGCTCCACGCCCTGTCAGAGGATATGCTGCCCCAGCTGGTTGAGCGTGCCGATCACGTCGCCCGCCCGCTCGCTCCCGGCCGCGCCGGACCCTATCACCGCGCGGGACACCCCCGCGACGCGCGGGTAATCCCCAAGTCGCGGGATTTTCATTAAGGTCAAACGGCTTCCAGCGCGTATCCGGCCGAGCGCACGGTCCGCACCGGATCGGGCGCGCCGTCAAGCTCGATGCCCTTGCGCAGGCGGCGGATGTGGACATCCACCGTGCGCAGTTCGATCTCGCTTTCGTTGCCCCAGACCGCGTCGAGCAGTTGCCCGCGGCTGAACACCCGGCCGGGATGTTCCATGAAGAACTTGAGCAGGCGGAACTCGGTCGGGCCCAATGAGACGACCTGGCCGCGGCGGGTGACCTTGTGGGCGGTGGCATCCAGCGCCAGATCGCCCACCGTCAACACTTCGCCGGCCAGCGCCGGGCGGATCCGCCGCATGATCGCATTGACCCGGGCGATCAGTTCGCGCGGGGAAAACGGCTTGGTGACGAAATCGTCGGCCCCGGTATCGAGTCCGCGGATCTTGTCTTCCTCGGCCCCGCGCGCGGTCAGCATGATGATCGGGACGTGGGCGGTTTCCCTTGACCGGCGCAGGCGGCGACAGACTTCGATCCCGCTGGTGCCTTCGATCATCCAGTCCAGCACCACCAGGTCGGGCACCTCTTCCTGCGCCAGCAGCAAGGCCTCGTCGCCATCGGGGGTTGAAGACACGGCATAACCTTCCCCCTTGAACCGGAACTCCAGCAGTTCGCACAGCGCCGGATCGTCTTCAACGAGAAGCAGGCGGGGAGCAGGCATGGCGGTTACGCCTTTTCTTCCTTGTCGGTCAGATAGGAACCAGTAGCGGCATAATAGACCATCTCGGCCACATTGGTGGCGTGATCGCCAATCCGCTCGATATTGCGGGCCACGAACAGCAGCTGCGCTGCGCTTGAAATGGTGGAAGGACTTTCCATCATATGGCTGACAAGATTGCGGAAAATGCTTTCATAGAAGGCATCGACCTTGTCATCACGCGCGACAATCTCGGCGGCCAGTTCGGCATCGCGCGCGGCATAGGCGGTCAGCACGTCGTGCACCATTTCGCTGGCCAGCTCGGCCATGGCCGGGATCAGGGTCAACGGTTCGAACTGGTTGCGGTTGTGGATCCTGCCGCTGCTTTTGGCGATGTTCTTGGCATAGTCGCCAATCCGTTCGATCACGCCGGCGATCTTCAGTGCGGCGATCACCTCGCGCAGGTCATCGGCCATCGGCGCGCGCAGGGCGATGATCCGCACGGCCAGCTTGTCGATCTCGGCCTCAAGTGAATCGATCTTGCGGTCACGCTCGGCCACGGTCTTGGCCAGTTCCTTGTTGCCACGAACCAGCGCATCCATCGATTCGTTGATCGAAACTTCGGCGAGGCCGCCCATTTCCGCAATCAGACCGCGCAGGCGGGTAATGTCTTCGTCGAAAGCCTTGACAGTGTGCTCGCTTGCCATCTTACCCATACCTTCCGGTGATGTAGTCTTTGGTCCGTTCTTCACGTGGGTTGGTGAAGATCTCGGAAGTCTTGCCGTATTCGACTACCTTGCCAAGGTGAAAGAAAGCGGTGCGCTGCGAAACGCGGGCAGCCTGCTGCATCGAGTGGGTGACGATGACGATGGCATAGCGGCCGCGCAGTTCGTCGATCAGTTCCTCGATCCGGGCCGTGGCGATCGGGTCCAGCGCAGAGCATGGCTCGTCCATCAGAATGACTTCGGGTTCGACCGCGATCGCGCGGGCGATGCACAGGCGCTGCTGCTGCCCGCCGGACAGAGCCGTGCCGCTGTCGGTCAGGCGATCCTTGACTTCATCCCACAGGCCGGCGCGGCGCAGGGCCTTTTCGACCCGCTCGTCCATTTCCGCCTTTCCGGCCGCCATCCCGTGGATCCGCGGACCGTAAGCGACGTTTTCATAGATCGACTTGGGGAAGGGATTGGGCTTCTGGAACACCATGCCAACCCGTGCGCGCAGTTGCACCACGTCCATGCCGGAGGTGTAGATGTCTTCGCCGTCGAGCCGGATCTCGCCGGTCACGCGCGCTCCCGGGATGGTATCGTTCATCCGGTTGAGAGTGCGCAGGAAAGTCGACTTGCCGCAGCCCGACGGACCGATGAAAGCGGTCACATATTCGGTCGGGATATCGATCGAGACATCGTTGATCGCCTGCTTTTCGCCATAGAAGACGGAAACGTTGCGGGCGGCGATCTTGGCCTGGACCGGGTCTAGTTCATGAAAGGTTGTCACCAGCGTTTCTCGAAGCGGTTGCGAAGGTAGATTGCAAGGCCGTTCATCACCAGGAGGAACAGCAGAAGGACGATGATCGCAGCCGAAGTGCGTTCAACAAAGCCGCGGTTGATCTCGTCCGACCACAGGAAGATCTGCACCGGCAGGACCGTGGCCGGCGAAGTGAAGCCATCCGGCGGCGATGCCACGAAAGCGCGCATCCCGATCATCAGCAGCGGCGCGGTTTCACCCAGGGCGCGGGCCATGCCGATGATCGTGCCGGTCAGGATGCCGGGCAAGGCCAGAGGCAAGACGTGATGGAATACGGTCTGAACGCGGCTTGCGCCAACCGCCAGCGCGGCATCGCGGATCGACGGTGGGACCGCCTTGATTGCGTTCCTGCCGGAGATCACGATCACCGGCATGGTCATCAGCGCCAGCGTCATCCCCCCGATCAGCGGGGCCGAGCGATAATTGGGAAAGATCGCGAGAAAGACGGCCAGGCCCAGCAGACCAAAAATGATCGAGGGCACCGCAGCGAGGTTGTTGATTGATACCTCGATCCAATCGGTCCAGCGATTCTTGGGAGCATATTCTTCCAGATAGACCGCGGCCAGAACTCCGATCGGGAAGGCCAGCGCCAGGGTGACCAGCATGGTCAGCATCGAACCTTTGAGTGCGCCCCAGATGCCCACGGCCTGCGGCCCGGTGGCATCAGCGCGCGACAGGAAACCGGGGTCGAGGGCATTGACCAGCTTGCCATCCGCTTTCAGCTTTTCAGCCAGGGCCTGCATTTCCGGCGGGCCGCCGCCGCGCGCGGCACCGGCCAGATCATCGCTGACCGGCAAGGACACCTCCAGCTTGCCTTGCAGACGCTGGGGATTGTCAATCAGTTCCTCGCCCACTTCGCGCCAGGCACCGTCCAGGATTTCGCTTGCCGCCTGGTCCCCGGCGGCTTGCGCCGCAGCAAAGGTCACCACGTCGGCAAGGCCGGCGCCCTGCAACGCCTGCATCGGCTCCGGTCCCTGCAGTTGCGTCGGGTCGATGGTCAGACCGCCTGCGGCAAGGTCAATCGGGAAGCGCAGTTCCCAGCGCTTGAAACCGCCAATCGCGTTGCTGGTCATGTTGATCAGCAGGAAGGCGAGGACAAAACCGGAAAACAGCACGGCGAGCAGGCCGATCGCCTTGAACCGGCGCTCGGCAGCATAACGCTTCTGCAGATGGGCGGCGGGGTTATTCATAAGCTTCCCGGAAGCGCTTGACGACACGCAGCGCAATGAAATTGAGCGTCAGGGTCACAAGGAACAGCACCATGCCCAGCGCGAAGGCGGACAGGGTCGAGGGGTGATCGAAACTGCCTTCACCGGTCAGCATGGCGACAATCTGGAAGGTCACGGTGGTCATTGATTCGAACGGGTTGACGGTGAGCCGGGCGGTGGCCCCGGCAGCCATGACAACGATCATGGTTTCCCCGATCGCGCGGCTCACCGCCAGCATGACGCCCGCGACAATGCCGGGCAGGGCGGCCGGGACCAGCACCTTCTTGATCGTTTCCGATGTGGTCGCGCCCATGGCCAGGCTGCCATCGCGCATGGCCTGCGGCACGGCTGTAATCGAATCGTCGGCCATCGAAGAGACAAAGGGAATGATCATGATCCCCATCACGATCCCCGCAGCAAGCGCGCTTTCGCTTGAGGCGCTGGATATGCCGATCGCCTTGCCGAAATCGCGGATCCACGGAGCAACGGTGAGCGCGGCAAAATAGCCGTAGACCACCGTGGGAACCCCGGCCAGGATCTCCAGCAGCGGTTTCATCCACTTGCGCACGTTATCCGAAGCGTATTGGGTCAGGTAAATCGCGCTCATCAGGCCCAGCGGGATCGCGACCAGCATGGCGATGATTGCGCCGATGAAAACCGTTCCCCAGAACAAGGGCAGCGCGCCATAGGCATCGGTGCGGATTGCATCGGGCGAGACCATCGGATCCGGCCCCCAATAGGTGCCGAACAGGAACTCCGCCGGGCTGACAAACCGGAAGAACAGGACGGTTTCATAGACCAGCGCCGCCAGAATGCCGAGGGTTGTCAGCACAGCCACCAGCGAGGCAGCCAGCAGGCTGGACATCACGAAGCGCTCAACCCGCGTCCGGGCGGTGAAATCCGGGCGCAACTTGAGAAATCCGAAGGCGCCACCGGCAAGCCCCAGGATCAGCGTGACCACCAGGCCGATCATGCCATACTGCGTAATCGCGGCGCTGAACGGGCCGACCAGCGCAGCGCTTTCCTTGCGGAAGCCGACCGTCATGGCGCCTTTGGCGAGCGCCTGCGCCTCGGCCAGGATGGCCTCGCGTTCGACCCCGAAGGCGGGGAGCGCAGCGGCGGCCGGATCTGCAAGCACTTTGCCCAGTACCAGGCCGGGACTGATCGTGGTCCACACCGCTGCGAAAAGCACCGCCGGAACCACAGCCCACAACGCGACGTACCAGGCGTGATAGTTAGGCAGCGAATGCAGCTGCGACCCGCCTTCGCGGGCCGCCGTGCGGAACGTCCATGCCCGCGAACGGGCCACCAGCCATGCGATCAGACCCAGCGACAGGGCAAGCAGAAGGGGCATGGCTGGCGACACGTTATGCGACTTTCCGGGTTTATTTCAGTTCGGTGGGATCGAGCGGGGTGAACTCGGTCGCGGCCTTGGTGCTCTTGGCGATCACGTCATCGGGAGAGACGACCATCCCTGCCTTGGCCAGCACGCCGCCCTTGGCCCAAAGCTTGGTCCATTCCGTGACGAACTCACGCAAGCCGTTGATCGCATCGAGGTGCGCCACCTTGACATAGATGTAAAGCGGACGGGCGCCGGGATAGCTGAAGTCCGAAATCGAAGCATAGGTCGGCATCACACCGTTAATCGGCAGACCGACCAGCTTGTCGGTGTTTTCTTCCAGATAGGAGAAGCCGAACACGCCGACTGCCTTGGGATTGGCTTCCAGCTTCTGCACGATCAGGTTGTCGTTTTCACCTGCATCGACATAGGCGCCGTCGTTTCGCACCTCGGTGCAGATCTGTTCGTGCTTTTCCTTGTCGCTGTCCTTCAGCGCCTTCATTTCCGGATTGGCATCGCAACCCTTGATCAGCACCAGTTCCTTGAGCGCATCGCGCGTGCCGGAAGTGCTCGGCGGACCATAGACCAGGATTGGTTCGGCCGGCAGCGAGGGATTGACGTCCTTCCAGGTCTTCGCGGTGTTGGGCTTGCCGTAGGGATTGGCGGCGAGCGCCTTGTAGACATCTTCCTGCGTCAGCTTGAGGGCAAGACCACCCTTGACTTCGGCAAAGGCGATCCCGTCGAGGCCGACTTGCACTTCGACGATCTTGTCGACGCCGTTCTTGGCGCAAGTCTCGAACTCGGACTTCTTCATCCTGCGCGAGGCATTGGCAATGTCGGGATGCTGGACGCCGACCCCGGCGCAGAACAGCTTCATTCCAGCACCGGTCCCGGTCGATTCGATGATCGGCGGTTTGAAGGCGTTGTTCGATTTCGCCAGCGAATCCGCAACGACCTTGGCGAAGGGATAGACGGTCGAAGAACCAACCGCGCGGATCTGCTCGCGCGAGTTGCTCTGCGCGCCGCCGCAAGCAGACAGCAAAAGTGCGGCCGAAGAGGCCAGCAGGACGGTAAGGGTAGTGGTCTTGGTCATTGCGAATCGCTCCGATCGAATTGTTCTAGACTGCCCTCTTGACACCTTCTGTGACACATTAATGACATACCCATTGCGCTGATTGCGCCGGTTTGTGACATGGTTGCTCAGCCTTCGGTCGCTTTGGGCAAAATAACCTGAACACGGGTGCCTTCACCCAGTTGGCTGGCAATCTCAAGTATGCCGCCATGACGCTCCACAATATGCTTGACGATGGCAAGGCCAAGCCCGGTGCCTCCCGATGCGCGGCTACGGCCCGGATCGGTGCGATAGAACCGGCGGGTCAGGTGCGGCAGATGCTCCGGCGCGATCCCCGGTCCCCGATCGGTCACCAGAATGGCAACTTTGCCCGTCTCGCCAACTTGCACTTCTACCCTGACCGGCTGATCGGGCGCGCCATATTTGAGCGCGTTGTCGATCAGGTTGCGCAGCACCTGTTCAAGCTGGCGGCTGTCGCCCAGCACCCTGGCCGGTACAAGCTTACCGACCAGCTCAACCCGTTCCTTGCCCTGAAGTGACGAAACCTCGGCCACGACCCGTGCGGCGAGATGGCCCAAGTCAAGTTCCTCGGTCGGCCGGTCGAACTTCTCCGCCTCGACATGGCTCAGCGTCATCAGGTCTTCGACCAGGCTGATCATGCGCTGCGCCTCGCGCTGGATGATGCCGAGAAAGCGCTTCTCGGTGGCCTCGTCGATCTCATTGCCGTCCTCGGCCAAGGTTTCAACGTAGCCGGTAATCGAGGCCAGCGGTGTGCGCAGTTCGTGGCTGGCATTGGCGACGAAATCGGTATGCGCCCGGCTGATCTGGGCTTCGCCGCTGCGATCGGCGAGTTCGATCATCCAGCGTTGCCCCTCGATATTGCGGCGGGTCAGCTGCCACAGGGTCTTGCCGCCGGTGAAGCCGGGGATGTTGACGCTGTCGCCGTCGCCCATCTCGATCAGCCGCATGGCATCGGGATGGCGAAGGCCGATCCGGGCGTCCTGGCCGAGCAGGTGCTGGCCCAGCGCCTTGCGTGCGGCCGCATTGGCATCAACGATTCGCGCGCCGTCCAGGATGAGCAGCGGCTGGCCCAGAGGTTCGATCGTTTCATGGACTGCGTCGTGCGAAACTTCCGCCAGATCGACCCGGCTCTCTGCCGCTGCCGGTTCAGGTGCGGCAAGCCAGAGAGTGCCGAGCCAGAGCAAGGTGACCGGCAGGACGATGATCCAGTTGACCCCGGTCAGATACATCACGACAGCCGCGATCAGGGCCAGGGCCACGCCGGCCATCGGAGGGGAGTGTTTTTGGGACATCGGCTGAGGGTCAATAGAGTGGGCTTGAAAGCCTGCCAAATCTTTCCGAACCGGTTTTCACCGAAACCCTGGGCCAGACCATGACAATAAGCCGTGACAATAAAATGCCCACCCGCGCCGGATGGTGACCCCTACGGGACTCGAACCCGTGTTTCAGCCGTGAAAGGGCCGCGTCCTAGACCGCTAGACGAAGGGGCCACACCGGCTGCGCGGTGGGCAGGCCCGGGCCATTAGAGGGGCATGCCATGGGGGTCAAGGGGGCAATCGAAAGAATGTTTCAATCGGCAAAGGCCGCATCATCGACATGAAGTTCCGCTGCTGGCCGGCTTGACCAGTCGTCGATCCTGGCGCGGCCCGCCAGCCACAGCCGCCGGTTGTGACTGGCGTGGAGCAGCGCCTGACCCATCTCGCTGCCGGCCGCACGAAAAGCGATGGCCTTGAAGCTGGCGCCATCATCGCCGCGGACAATCAGCCGGACATGGTCGGTGCCAACAACATCGGCCTTGACCATCCGGACCGGGCCGACCGCAACCCGCGGGCCCGGCCAGCCCATGCCATAAGGGCCCGCGCTTTCCAGATCCTCGATCAGGGCCGGTGTCAGCCCTCCTGGGGCAACGGCCAGATCGAGCAGCATGGCCTGGTTGGCCGAGGCGGCAGTCACGGCTGCGCCAAGCCGCTGATCCAGCCATTCGCCCAGCGCATCAAGCCGGTCAGGAGCAATCGTCAGCCCGGCCGCCATGGCATGCCCGCCACCGGCGAGGAGCAGTCCGGCCTCGCGCGCGGCGATAATCGCGGCCCCAAGGTCCACTCCGGCGATGGACCGGCCCGAACCCTTGCCATTCCCGGCCTCATCCGCATCGAGCGCGATCACCAGGGTGGGCTTGCCGGTCTTTTCCTTGATCCGTCCGGCAACGATACCGATCACGCCAGGATGCCAGCCGCGCCCGGCCAGGGTCAGGACCGCCCGGTTGTGCTGGGCCTCGATCTGGGCTTCGGCCGCCTCTTGGACCATCGCTTCGATCGCACGGCGTTCTTCGTTGAGCGCCGAAAGCTGGGCCGCAATGGCGCGGGCCTCGTCCGGATCCTCGCTGGTCAGCAGCCGCACACCCAAGGTCGATTGGCCAACCCGACCGCCGGCGTTGATCCGGGGGCCAAGGGCGAAACCAAGATCGCTGCAGGTCGGCGCGCGGCTCAGCCTGCTGGCATCGATCAGGGCCGCCATGCCGATGCTGTCTCGCCGGGCCATCACTTTCAGGCCCTGCGCCACCAGCGCGCGGTTGAGCCCGCGCAGCGCCGCGACATCGGCAACCGTGCCCAGGGCCACCAGATCGAGCAGGGCAAACAGGTCCGGTTCGGGTCGGTCCTTGAAGTATCCTTGTCCACGCAGCGTGCGGACCGTGGCGACAGCCAGCAGAAAAGCCACGCCAACCGCAGCAAGATGGCCGTACGCGGCGGCATCGTCGGCTTCATCGAGCCGGTTAGGATTGACCACGGCCAGCGCCTTGGGCAGTTCGGCCGCGCACTTGTGGTGATCGACGACGATCACGTCGACCCCGGCGGTGCGGGCCATTTCGAGCGCTTCGAAGGCCATGGCCCCGCAATCGACCGTGACGATCAGGCTGGATCCTTGTTCGGCCAGCCGGACCAGAGCCCCTCCAGAAGGGCCATAGCCTTCGAGCAGGCGGTCCGGAATGTAATAGCCCGCCTCGTGGCCCAGCGCGCGGATCAGGCGGATCAGCAGGGCCGCGCTGGTTGCGCCATCGACGTCATAGTCGCCATAGATGGTCAGCGCCTCGCGCCTGATCACCGCTTCGGCCAGGCGCTCGGCCGCACGGTCCATGTCGCGGAATAGCGAAGGGTCAGGCAGAAAGGCGCGCAGCGAGGGGTTGCGGTGCCGGTCAAGGTCATCGGGCGCAACCCCGCGAGACAGCAGCAGCTGGGCAACGATATCGTGATTCAGGCTGGCCCCATGGCCGAGGTCCATGTTGCCGCCGCGCCAACGCCAGACCCGCCCGGAAAGCGAGCGATCAAGACCCAGGATCGAAGATGCAGGCGCAGCCATGGCTGCTGGTTAGCCCAGGTACCGAGGGCGGGGAAGGGGGCGGGAGCACCTGTCGATAATTGACAATTCGCATTGCCCGAAACCGGTTATGTGTCACCCTGCCGATCAGGAAGGAACGCCCATGAATGCCAATCATCGCATCCTGCTTGCCCTTGGGCTTGGCGCTGCCAGCCTCTTGGCCATTCCGGTCATCGCCCAGCAGCGCGGGCCCAACAGTGGGCCGATTGCCCGGTATGACATGCGCGCGGGAACGGTATCCGGCTTTGCCGCCATGGGTTCGGGCATGGGAGGCGCCCTGTCGATGGCGTTTGGCCGGGGTGGTGGCGACAATGTCCAGAAGGAGCTTTACCTGCGGCTCGGCTCGTCCAGTCTGCCGGCCAAGGGCGGGCCCAAGGCAGAGCATTTCATGCCGGCCGGGGCCAGGCTGGGCAAATCGGTGCAGCTGGCAACACCGCGGCAGGAGCGGATGCAAATCGACGAGCTGCCGCAGAAGCCCAAGGGCCGGATCCTGGTCTTCTGGGGCTGCGGCGAGCGCGCGCCGAAAGGCCAGCCGGTGGTGATCGATCTGGCCCGGCTTCAGGCCGGTCAGGTGCCGCCGGGGCTGTGGACCAGCACTGTGGCCCGCGATTGGGGGCCAAGCCTTGAGAACAGCAGGACTTTCGGTCGCTGGCCGGCAGAGAACGGCAAGTTCGTCAAGCCTGACAGCAGCCTGCCCGGCGCGCACCGGGTGGTCGGGAACTACACCCCCGAGATCGCCTTTACCCTGACGCGGGACTTCATGGCGCCGCTGAAGGTTGAGCCCGCCGAACAGACCAGCGGCTCGACTCTGGTCAGGTGGAATGCCGTGCCCGATGCAACCGGCTATGTCGCCTTCCAGTTCGGCGGCAAACTGGGGCCGGATGGGGAAATGGCCGACATGGTGATGTGGACCAGCAGCGCCAGCCGCCAGTTCGGCGGCGGGCTCAATGACTGGCTCAGCCCCGGTCAGGTTGCCGCATTGGTCAAGGACCGCACGGTCTTGGCACCAAGCGTAACACAGTGCGTCATCCCGGCCGAGGTGCGCACGGCCGGGCCCGATTTCCGGATGGGCATGCTCACCGCTTTCGGGCCGGAGGAAAACTTCCTCCATCCCGCCCGTCCGGCTGACCCCAAGGCGGAATGGCACCTGCAATGGACTGCGCGGATCCGGCATCGCTCGATCACGAGCTGGATGGACATGCCGGGCATGGGGCAGGCCGCCCGACAACAGCCCCCGGCCGAGGCAGAGCAGCCCAGGTGCAAGAAGAAGCGCGGACTGGGCGGAATCGTGAGCGGCGTGCTGGGCAGCGGCTGCTAGACGCTTGACGGGTTCGCTTGCGATCATCTGGCACAGCCGGACCGGAGCCAGCGAGGCTCTGGCCCGTGCGGCGGCGCGCAGCGCAGGGGATGGTGCGCGCCTGATTGCGGCTGCCGACGCGCAGGCCGGGGACTTGCTGGCAGCGGGCGGGTTCCTGTTCGTCTGCCCGGAGAACCTCGGCGCGATGAGCGGGCAGATGAAGGAGTTTTTTGATCGCACTTACTACCCATTGCTTGGCCAGGTGGAGGGGCGGCCCTATGCATCGATCATCTCGGCCGGCAGCGATGGCGCGGGTGCGCAGCGCCAGCTCGACCGGATCGTCACCGGCTGGCGATTGCGGCGGGTGGCGGAGCCGCTGATCGTCAATCTTGCGGCCCAGACCCCCGCACAGATCCTGGCCGCCAAGGCCGTTCCCGCGTTGCAGCTTGATCTGGCGGCGGAACTGGGCATGGCTCTGGCGCAAGGTTTGGAGCAGGGCATATTCTGAGCATTGACCAAGAATACTGCTCCAAAGCGGATTGAATTGTTGTGCCGGGACTCGACTAATTGCTTGGAAAGGTGCCAGATGAGCAGGGAATCGCGGCGCACCTGTGGCAGGAGGACAGCACATCATTCAGGCGGCGGACAATACTGGGGCAATAGCGGCACCGGTGCTGTCGTTGATCTTCGCGGAAGGCCAGCGTCCGGATCTTGATGCCATTGCTGCGCTGGCTTGCGTGCCCGGCTCGCTGATGCCCTTTGCGATCAGCCATATTCCCGATCCGGCCCCAGTCGGCTCCAGCCCCGTGCAGGGCTGGGTTGAACTGCTGGCCGGCGGCCTGACCTTTGACCTTCACGGCCTGGCCCATGGCCAGCCTTCGCCCTATCCTGCCCCCGGCGCCTTGCTCGGCCTGGCCGAGGCTCCGGCGGGAGAGGCGCTGGCCCTGCAACCCGCGCCGCATCTGGCGGACAGCCCGGGCATCCTTCCTGCGGTGCGGGTCCTCGCCGGGATCGGCGCCCGGCTGGCGGGGCTGCCCGGCGTGCTGGCGGCGCACTGGGGTCCGGCCAGCTGCTGGATGACGATCAAGTATTTCTGCGGTGTGGTTACCGAATGGCTCGATGGCGGGGCTTTCCCCGCGCTTGGCCTGACCTCGCTGCGGCGCGAGCCGGACGGGGCGATGACCTCGCTCGGGCTGGACTTCTTCGTTGGCCAGGAACTCCGCTTCGAACCGGACCGCCGCCTGCCGCCTGCCGCCATTGCCAAGGCCGCGGTCCGGCTGGTCCACAGCCTGGTGGAAAGTGGCCCGTTGCGCGCCCGGACCGAATATGCCGGCCCGGACGGTATCGTCCTGCTGGTCGAGCCGGTCCGGCAGGGC